>NZ_JAKRNN010000007.1:0-169431 GCF_022346785.1 Pantoea sp. ACRSC | reverse complement strand
TCGTCGCGGACTATATCGTCGGGTATTACAGCTCGCTAAGGCCGCATGGGTATAACGGTGGGTTACCCCCAAACGAATCGGAAAACCGATACTGGAAAAACTCTAACTCGGTGGCCAGTTTTTGTTGACCACTTCAGAACCGTCACAGCCGGAGATCGTGAATGGCTTTATCGGCATTGCTCAGGAAGATGGTGCGTGGAGGTGTCTTACGCCGGATGATGTGCTCAAGATGGAGTGTGTGCCAGTGCTGACAAGATAAAGTCCCAGCGGTCGAGGTATTTTGAATCCTCACCTTTCCCAATCTTGAATAGTGGAACACTATGCTGCCATGTTGATTGACTAGCGACTATTTCACTGGGCACAACAAAAACTTCGGGAGCACTTTTATTAGCAATGTCTTCAGACATATTACAGAAAACATAGAAATAATCAGGAGAAATGGTTGGCATATGTTTTCCAACCATCCATTGTCGCGGTTGGCTTCTTGCCCAGGAACCTTTGACCTGAATACTAATACTTTTTGAGCCATTGATAGTAGCGATTATATCAACAGCGCTAGAACCGCTTGTTGTAAGAGCTGCGCTAATGCCAAGGCGTGAAAGCATGTAAGCAATATAGTATTCGCCCGCATCACCAGCATTTTTAGATGACCGTTTGATAATTTCTGGCATTTCTCATCCTTGGTAAGTTTATGGCATTCATCGACAAACAAGAGAAGTTCTTCCTGAGTGTCCCGTTGATTTCAAAAGCTGCGCCAGAAACTGTATCAGAGATGAATAAGATGCTTCAGTAAAAAAATTACTGGCCTGCGACGTTCTGACCCTGCGGGTCCTTCCGGAGGGATACCCTGTCCACGAGGCGGCGGCCCCGCAGAAAACGGCTAGTTTTGCGATTTTCATAGGGACAGTACCACGTGTCGTAACTAATTGAATCTAAGAGTTAAATCGGCTTATGAGGTGTCCATTTCGCCAAAAGCAGGGACAGGTGGATAGCGGTTAATTACATGATATTAAAAAGGAAATCCGAAACTGAGCTGGTGTGTTGAGGTGAGGAATGTCAGACATCAACAGAATCGGGGATGCCTATAACTGGAGTATTGCGAAAATTGCTGAAGCTTTCGGCATAGATCGTAAGACAGTCAGAAAGAAAATCATGAACGCTCAGGTTGCATCCGCCGGAAACATTCGTGGAAATCCGGTCTATGCCCTTAAGGACATCGGTCCTGTTCTCTTTACCCCTGATGAAGCTGCCACACCTGAAACACTTCATGATCCTTCCCGCATGGATCCTAAATCCCGTAAGGACTGGTTTCAGTTTGAGAATGAGCGCGTAAAGCTTGAAGCTGCGCTCAGCCAGCTCATACCTCTTAATGAAGAACATCGCGAGATAGCGATGCTGGCGAAGTCTGTTTCACAGGTACTGGATACATGGCCTGACAGGTTGGAGCGCGAGCGTGGGTGGTCTCCGCATCAGATTTCAGAAGCGCAAAGTATTGTTGATGAATTCAAGAAGCACTGGCTACAGAGATACGTATTACAGATATCGTCGAGGAGTGTGAGTCATTATATACGTCTCAGCTGCTGAGATACGCCAAGACGTATCTGAACTCTTCAAGGCTCTGCATCGAATGCCAGCCGCTGAGGCGTTTAAACGCGACATGCGCGTGCCTTTGGGTGGGGCAGTTCACTCCCCTGGGATGCGGCACTGAGACCCTATAGTGTTGAACCCATGAACAGCCTGACGTCGCGCAGTTATGACGCGGTGGTTTTTGTCGGCTCTGCGCGGAAGGGTAACCCTGGGTCTGATTGATGGCTGAATAACTTATTCTGTGGCGTGCAATCCGGCAGATTTTCTGCTTATACAGATGAGTAAAGAAAAGGCGCGGGAACTTCAAAGAAACGCCTTGAACGTACTTTTCGCTGCAGTTTATGACGAAAACGCTGTCGGTAGGGGAAGGAAAGCGTGTTTATCTTTTCAAGGGCGAGAGCCATAAGCGTGAAAAGCTGATTACCCGGACATGGCCTGAAATAAAGCAGGAAAGGAAACGCGTTCGTGTCGGTGGCGGCGGGTTCATACCAGAATGGCGTCCCCTGCAGGAATCGAACCTGCAACTAGCCCTTAGGAGGGGCTCGTTATATCCATTTAACTAAGGGGACGGTGGCGCGAAGTATAGCGCAAATGCGCCGCAAGAATAACCCAGCTGCGGCGCGTTTGCTCATTTCCTCAACAGCTTAGCGCGCTTTTTCCTGCTGCTTCGCTTCGCGCTGTTTCGCTTTCGCCTCTGCTTTCGCCGCCTCGCTCATATCGTTGCGGATCTGCGCATGGCTGATTAATGCGAAAATCAGCGTACCGCCGGTGATATTGCCCAGCAGGGTCGGCAGCGCGAACGGCCAGATAAACTCATACCAGCTGATCTGGCCGGTAAAGACCAGATAGAGGATCTCCACCGAGCCCACCACGATATGGGCCAGATCGCCCAGCCCGACCAGCCAGGTCATCATCACGATCACAATCAGCTTGGTGGCACCCGCCTGCGGCATCATCCAGACCATCGTCGCGATAATCCAGCCGGAAATCACCGCATTGGCGAACATCTCGCCGGGTGTGTTCTCCATTACTTTCTGGCTGATGGCGCTAAAGGCCTGGCGCGTCGCATCGTCGAAAATCGGCATCTCCGCAAAGGCGATCGAGGCGAGGGCGGTACCGATCAGGTTGCCGAGCAGCACCAGTCCCCACAGTCGCAGCAGCAGGCCAATATTGCCCAGCGTCGGTTTGTGCATCACCGGCAGCACCGCAGTCACCGTATTCTCGGTGAAGAGCTGCTGGCGCGCCATTATGACGATAACGAAGCCGAAGGTGTAGCCCAGGTTCTCCAGCAAAAAGGCGCCGGGCAGACCGTCAAGATGTACCTGAAAAATCCCTTTCGCCATCAGCGAGGCGCCCATTGACAGGCCGGCGGCAATCGCCGACCAGAGCAGCGCCATCCCGTCGCGCTCCAGCTCCTTTTCGCCATCCTGGCGAATCTCTTCATGTATCGCCGCCGCGCGCGAGGGCAGGGCGTCTTCGTTTACCTCAATCTCCGTTCCTTGCTCTTTTTCTTCGCTGTCGACATCGTTTTCATCCTGGTGAACAGATGGGGAAGGTTTCATGTTTGCTCCTTGTTATTATTGCTGCGCGTAATAAGCGTAGCCTGTTTTTGCAAGGGCGAAATGTAACTATCTTTTCAGCGAAGCGTTACAAAATTTTAACGTAGTATCTTTTTTAAGCATATTCACGCTGCAAGGGGCATTACCACCGCTTCAGGCGCGCCGTGCCGCACGCCATGAGCTTCGGCCCACCGCAACCTTATGCTATTATCCTGCCCACTTTTTTTCCTGGCGCGACTCCTCCGGCATGCTCGAAGTCATTAATCTCTCTTGCGTTCGCGACGAACGCACGCTGTTCCACGGCCTCTCATTCGGCGTGGCGGCGGGCAATATCGTGCAGATAGAAGGGCCGAACGGCGCCGGTAAAACGTCGCTGCTGCGCCTGCTGGCGGGACTGAGCCGCCCGGAAGAGGGCGAGGTGCGCTGGCAAAGCCAGCCAATACGCCAACAGCGCGAACAGTGGCACCAAAGCCTGCTTTTTCTCGGTCATCAGCCCGGCGTAAAAGCGGTACTATCGCCGCTGGAAAATCTGCGCTTCTGTCACCCGAACCGCAACGACGCGCAAATCTTCGACGCCCTTGAGTGCGTCGATCTGCTGGGCTACGAGGAGGTGCCGGTGGCGCAGCTTTCAGCGGGACAGCAGCGGCGCGTGGCGCTGGCCCGGCTCTGGCTCAGCGACGCCGCGCTGTGGATCCTGGATGAGCCGCTGACGGCGATAGATAAAGCGGGTGTGGAAAAATTAATGAAGCGTTTTACGCAACATGCCGACAAGGGCGGTCTGGTGATCCTTACCACCCATCAGGATCTGCCAGAAAGCGATGGGCGCGTGCGTAAAATAGCGCTTACCGGCGCGGAGCTGCTCTGATGTCGCTGCGCGTGATTCAGCGCGAGCTGCGCATCGCCTTTCGCAGCGGCGCGGAGGTGGTTAACCCGCTCTGGTTCTTTCTGATCGTGATAACGCTGTTCCCGCTCGGCATTGGGCCGGAGCCGCAGCAGCTGGCGCGTATCGCACCGGGCGTCGCCTGGGTGGCCGCCTTGCTCTCATCGCTGCTGGCGCTGGAGCGCTTGTTCCGCGACGATTTTATTGACGGCTCGCTGGAGCAGCTGTTGCTGCTGCCGACGCCGCTGCCGGTTACCGTGCTGGGCAAAGTGATCGCTCACTGGCTGGTAACGGGGCTGCCGCTGATCCTGCTGTCGCCGCTGGCGGCGCTGCTGCTGTCCCTCGATTTCAACAGCTGGCTGGCGATGGCGCTGACGCTGCTGCTCGGCACGCCGACCTTCAGCTTTCTCGGCGCCATCGGCGTTGCGCTGACGGTGGGGCTGCGGCGCGGCGGCGTGCTGCTGAGCCTGCTGGTGCTGCCGCTGGCGGTGCCGGTGCTGATTTTCGCCAGCGCGGCGATCGACGCGGCGGGCCAGGGATTGCCGATCGGCGGCTATCTGGCGATCCTCGGCGCCATGCTGGCGGCCAGCGCGACGCTGTCGCCGTTCGCCACCGCCGCCGCGCTGCGTATCGCGCTGCACTGATCCGCACATGCGTCAGCCATGGCGGAAATGATTTTTTAACCTGTGAGCAATGCAACATGTGGAAATGGTTACATCAGCTGGGAAGGCCGGAGCGGCTTTATCAGCTCTGCGGGCGTTTAATTCCCTGGTTCGCCGTGGCGGGCGCGGCAACGCTGCTGCTCGGCTGGATCTGGGGCTTCGGTTTTGCGCCGGCCGACTACCAGCAGGGCGACAGTTTCCGCATTATGTATATCCACGTTCCGGCGGCGATGTGGTCGATGGGCGTCTACGCCGCAATGGCGGTCGCCGCGTTTACCGGCCTGGTGTGGCAGATGAAAATGGCCGATCTGGTCTCGACCGCAATGGCCCCGGTCGGCGCGGTTTTTACCTTTATCGCGCTGATCACGGGCTCCGCCTGGGGCAAGCCGATGTGGGGCACCTGGTGGATCTGGGACGCGCGCCTGACGTCGGAGCTGGTGCTGCTCTTCCTTTATATGGGCGTGATAGCGCTCTATCAGTCGTTTGACGACCGCCGCACCGCGGGGCGCGCGGCTGGCATTTTGATTCTGGTCGGCGTGGTTAATCTGCCGATCATTCACTTCTCGGTAGAGTGGTGGAACACCCTGCATCAGGGCTCATCGGGCATCCTGCAGCAGGCGATCGCGCCGAGCATGCGCACGCCGCTGCGCTGGGCGATCCTCGGCTACCTGCTGCTGTTCATTACCCTGACGCTGATGCGCCTGCGCAACCTGATCCTCTACACCGAGCGTCACCGTCCCTGGGTGGCAAACCTCGTCAGCGGAGGCCGTAAAGCATGACGCCCGCTTTCTCTTCCCTGTCCGCCTTTTTCGCCATGGGCGGCTACGCCTTTTACGTCTGGCTGGCGGTGATCTGCACCCTTGTGCCGCTTGTCGGGCTGCTGCTGCATACGCTGCTGCAGCGCCGCCGCCTGCTGGCTGAGATCCGCCAGCGCCAGTCCAGGGAGCGCCGCATCCGTTCGGCGAAAATGAAACAAGCCGCCGGTGAAGCGGCAGGAGATCCAATGTGAATAGCCGTCGTCGTCAGCGCCTGTATGTTGTGGTGGCGATCCTGGTGGGGCTGGGCCTCGCCACGTCACTGGTTATGTATGCGCTGCGTTCCAATATCGACCTGTTCTATACCCCAGGCGAAATCCTCTACGGCAAAGGTGAAGATCATCAGAAGCCGGAAGCGGGTCAGCGCCTGCGGGTCGGAGGCATGGTGATGCCGGGCAGCGTGAAGCGCGATCCAAATACGCTTGCCGTCTCTTTTAAGCTCTACGACGCCAACGGCGTGGTCAGCGTCAGCTTCGAAGGCATATTGCCGGACCTGTTCCGCGAAGGGCAGGGCGTGGTGGCGCAGGGCGTGCTGGAAGAGGGCAACCTTATCAACGCCAAAGAGGTGCTGGCGAAGCATGACGAGAAATACACGCCGCCGGAAATTGAGGATGCGATGAAGAAGAATCACAAGAGCCCGCAGGCGCTGGCGGAACAGGCGAGAACAGCGCCATGATGCCGGAAGTCGGAAGTTTTCTGCTCTGCCTGGCGCTGGGCCTCGCGCTGCTGCTGAGCGTCTATCCCCTGTGGGGCGCGGTGCGCCAGGATGCCCGCCTGATGGGGCTGGCGCGTCCGCTCGCCAGCGGGCTGTTTCTCTGTGTCGCTGGCGCCTTCCTCGTGCTGGTGCACGCCTTTGTGGTCAACGACTTTACCGTCGGCTACGTTGCCGCTAACTCCAATACGCTGCTGCCGGTCTATTACCGCATCGCCGCAACCTGGGGGGCGCACGAAGGCTCGCTGCTGCTCTGGGTGCTGCTGCTCAGCAGCTGGACGCTACTGGTGGCGATTTTCAGCCGCGGCATGCCGCAGGACGCGCTGGCGCGCGTGCTGGCGGTGATGGGAATGATTAACCTCGGTTTCCTGCTGTTTATTATTCTTACCTCGAACCCCTTTACCCGCACGCTGCCCGATTTTCCCATCGACGGGCGCGATCTCAACCCGATGCTGCAGGATATCGGCCTGATCTTCCATCCGCCGCTGCTCTATATGGGCTACGTTGGCTTCTCGGTAGCGTTCGCCTTCGCCATCGCCTCCCTGATGGCGGGACGGCTGGATACCGCCTGGGCGCGCTGGTCGCGTCCCTGGACCACGGCAGCCTGGGTGTTCCTGACCATCGGCATCGTGCTGGGCTCCGCGTGGGCCTATTACGAACTCGGCTGGGGCGGCTGGTGGTTCTGGGATCCGGTGGAAAACGCCTCCTTTATGCCATGGCTGGCGGGAACCGCGCTGATGCACTCGCTGGCGGTAACGGAGAAGCGCGGCACCTTTAAAGCCTGGACGGTGCTGCTGGCGATCACCGCCTTCTCTCTCAGCCTGCTCGGCACCTTTCTGGTGCGATCCGGCGTGCTGGTGTCGGTACACTCGTTCGCCTCCGATCCGGCGCGCGGCATGTTTATCCTCGCCTTCCTGGTGATCGTCATCGGCAGCTCGCTGCTGCTCTACGCCATTAAAGGCGGGCAGGTGCGCAGCCGCGTGCAGAACGAAACCTGGTCGCGCGAATCTTTCCTGCTCGGCAATAACGTACTGCTGATCGCCGCCATGCTGGTGGTACTGCTGGGCACGCTGCTGCCGCTGGTGCACAAGCAGCTCGGCCTCGGCAGTATCTCCGTGGGCGAGCCGTTCTTTAACACCATGTTCAGCTGGCTGATGGCGCCGTTCGCGCTGATGCTCGGCATCGGGCCGCTGGTGCGCTGGCGTCGCGACGAGCCGCAGAAGCTGTGGAAGCGTCTGGCGCTGGCGCTGGTGGTCACGCTCGCCAGCGCGATCCTGATGCCCTGGCTGATGCAGGATCGCATCGAGGCGATGACGGTGGTGGGGCTGCTGATGGCGGTGTGGATCCTGGTGCTGACGCTGATGGAGCTGCACGAGCGCGCCACGCATCGGCACGCCTTCTTCCGCGGCCTGCGCCATCTGTCGCGCAGCCACTGGGGCATGGTGCTGGGCCATATCGGCGTCGGCGTCACGGTGATCGGCATCGCCTTCAGCACCCAGTACAGCGTCGAGCGCGACGTGCGCATGAAGGCGGGCGACAGCATCGATATTCACCGCTATCACTTTGTGTTCCGCGACGTGCATAACCTGCAGGGGCCGAACTACAGCGGCGGCGTCGGCATTATCGACGTCAGCCGCGACGGCAAGCCGGAGGCGGTGCTGCACGCGGAAAAACGCTTCTACACCGCGGCGCGCACCATGATGACCGAGGCGGCGATCGACGGCGGCTTTACGCGCGATCTCTACGCCGCGCTGGGCGAGGAGCTGGATAATGGCTCCTGGGCGGTGCGCATCTATTACAAACCCTTTGTGCGCTGGATCTGGTTCGGCGGCGTGTTTATGGCGCTTGGCGGCCTGCTCTGCCTGCTCGATCCGCGCTACCGCTCGCGGAAAAAAGCCGCGCGTGAGGAACGGGCATGAACAAGAAAATTCTCTTTATTCCGCTGATCCTGTTTTTGCTGCTGGCGGCGGCGCTGCTGTGGCAGCTGTCGCGCAACGCCAGCGGTGACGATCCCACCCGGCTCGAATCGGCGCTGATCGGCAAGCCGGTGCCGCTGTTTAAGCTGGAGGCGCTCGATCGGCCCGGCCAGCTCTACGACCAGAAGATCCTTAACGACGGCAAACCGATCCTGCTGAACGTCTGGGCGACCTGGTGCCCGACCTGTCGCGCCGAGCATCAGTATCTCAACCAGCTGGCGGAGCAGGGCATTCGCGTAGTCGGGCTTAACTATAAAGACGACCGCGCCAAAGCGGTCGCCTGGCTCAATACGCTGGGCAACCCTTACGCGCTTAGCCTCTATGACGGCGACGGCATGCTGGGGCTCGATCTCGGCGTCTACGGCGCGCCGGAAACCTTCCTGATCGACGGCAACGGCATTATTCGCTACCGCCACGCGGGGGATCTCAACGCGCGCGTCTGGCAGCAGGAAGTGCTGCCGCTGTGGCGGAAATACAGCAAGGAGGGCGCGTGAAACCCTTACTTTCAATTCTCTGCGGCCTGCTGCTCAGCTTCAGCCTGTGTGCGGCGATCGACACATACCCGTTCGACTCCGTGGCGCAGGAGGAGCAGTACCGCGATCTGACCGCCTCGCTGCGCTGCCCGAAATGCCAGAACAACAGCATTGCCGACTCAAACGCGATGATCGCGGCGGATATGCGCCTCAAGGTCTATGAGCTGATGAAGCAGGGGCAGAGCCGTCAGCAGATCATCGACTATATGGTGGCGCGCTACGGCAATTTCGTTACCTATGAACCGCCGGTGACGCCGTCGACGCTGATCCTCTGGGTCGGCCCGGCGCTGTTCGCCGTGCTGGGCGGCCTGGTCATCATCCTGCGCAGCCGTCAGCGCAAAACGCGCAGCGAGCTGGACGAGACCGATCAACAGCGCCTTGCGGCGATACTTAAACGCGACGGGAAGCTGAAATGAGCGCTTTGTGGATTAGCATTATTGTGCTGCTGACGGCCGCCAGCGCCCTGTTTCTCGGCGCGGGCTGGCGTCAGCGCCAGGCGAGCAACACCGATCGCGACCGTCTGAATACCGATTTTTACCACCAGCGCCTGCGCGAGCTGGAAGAGGATGAGGCGCAGGGCGTGATCGGCGAGCGCGCCACCATGGTAAGCGAACTGCAGCAGACGCTGCTGACCGATGTCCCACAGCAGGATGCCCCAGCGCCACGCGCCAGCAGCCGTCTGCTGCTGCTGCCCGGCGTCGTGGCGCTGATCGCGGTATCGCTCGGCTTCTATCTGAAAAGCGGCGGGCTGGCGCAGGTCGCCGGCTGGATACAGGTGCAGCAGGAATATCCGGCGCTGCGCGCGCGGGTAATGGATCCGCAGGCGAAGCCGCTCACCATGGAGGAGCTGGCGCGCCTGCAGCTCGGCCTGCGCACCGCGCTGCAGTCAGAGCCTGATAACCTGAACGACTGGACCATGCTGGGCCGCCTCGGCATGGTGCTTAACAACGCCGCCAGCGCCAGCCAGGCGTTCGAGCATGCGCTGCAGCTCGCGCCCAACAACCTGGCGCTGAAACAGGACTATGCTGAAGTACTGACCCGCTCCAGCGATCCGCAGGATAACCGCCAGGCGGGGCTGATGCTGCGCGATATGCTGAAAGAGGATGGCGACAACCTGCGCACGCTTGGCCTGCTGGCGTTTAACGCTTATGAACAGCAGCAGTATGAGCAGGCGATTAGCGCCTGGCAGGCTATGCTGAAACGGATCCCGGCCGACGATCGCCGCCGCGTAATGATTGAGCGCAGCATTGAACAAGCAAAAACCGACGCCGGTCAGCAGAATACGCAGCTGGCGCTAACGGTGACGCTGACGCCGGAGGCAGAAAAAATGTTACCGCCGGGCGGAGTCATGTATATTTCTGTTTCTGACGGTGTTTCACCGGTGCCCGTGGCCGTTAAGCGCTTGCCGCTGAGCCACTTTCCGTTATCGCTTACGCTGGATGACAGCAACGCCATGATGCCGGAGCGCCTGCTTTCGGCGCAGCATCAGGTGCAGGTTCGGGTGCGTATTTCCCGCGACGGCAGCGCCAGTCCGCAATCCGGCGACTGGTTTGGTCTGAGCGCGGTAACGCCCTGGGATGGTCATCAGCACATGGCTGTGGAGATTAATCAACAGCAGCCCTGAAGCGATACTTCATTAAACCGCACAGGGAGATAACAATGGCTTACCGCCTGACCAGCCTGGTTTTGGCCAGCGTCATTCTGGCTGGATGCGCCAGCTCAAAGCTGGAGAGCGAGGCGCCTGCGCAGCGCAGCGATCCGCTCGAAGGCTTTAACCGCACGATGTTCAACTTTAACTACAACGTGCTGGATCCATACGTGCTGCGTCCTGTCGCGGTGGCGTGGCGCGACTACGTGCCGGTGCCGGCGCGTACTGGCTTAAGCAATTTCCTCGGCAACCTGGAGGAGCCGGCCAGCATGGTGAACTCTATTCTGGTTGGCGAGCCGCGCCAGGCCGGGATTCACTTTACCCGTTTCTTCCTGAACTCGATTCTGGGCCTGGGCGGTTTTATCGACGTGGCGGGCAAGGCGAACCCGGAGCTGGCGCGTGAAGTGCCGCACCGCTTCGGCAGCACTCTGGGCCACTACGGCGTCGGCTACGGCCCCTACGTGGAGCTGCCCGCCTACGGCAGTTTCACCATCCGCGAAGATGGCGGCGACTACGTCGATACGCTCTATCCGGTGCTGGGCTGGCTGACCTGGCCGATGTCCATTGCGAAGTGGACGCTGGAAGGGGTAGAGACGCGCGCGCAGCTGCTTGACTCCGATGCGCTGCTGAAGCAGCAGTCTGACCCTTACGCCTTTATTCGCAACGCCTATTTCCAGCGTCATGATTTCCTGGCGAACGGCGGCCGTCTCAAGCCGGAAGAGAACCCGAACGCCAGCGCGATTCAGGACGATCTTAAAGATATCGACGCGGAGTAACGGCGGTAAAAACAGCAATGGCGACCCTGGGGTCGCCATTTTTTTAATGCGTGCATCGAACGCGAAACGCGAGTGGCCCGGGCCGATCGCAAAGACGCAAAAACGGCATCCCTGCCTGCTCGGCCCGCGCCGTCCATGGCGCGGGACGCTTTGCTCCTCTGCCCGGGCCACTCGCGTCGGCGCCTTTCCCCAATAAAAATGGCGACCCAAAGGTCGCCATTTATCCAGCTATATCATCAGAACTTGTAGTTAAAGTTCGCGCCATACAGCCAGGCTTTACCCACGGAGTTAAAGGTATAAGGCCCTTCTTCAACCGTAACGTGCTGGCCGTGCATATAAGAGACGCCCACATCGACAGAGGCGTCGTCGTTAAAGGCGTAGGAGGCGCCAGCGCTCAGCCAGAGACGATCCTGATCGGGGATAGAGATCGAGCGCTTATCCGCCGGAACCGGGCTGTCATCAAAGGCGATACCGGTACGGAAAGTCCAGTTCTGGTCGTAATAGTAGGTGGTGCCCAGCGCGATACGGTAGGCATCCTTGAAGCTCTCATCTTTATAGAACAGCGTCTGACCGCTGGAGCCGGTGGCTTTCAGCTCCTGGAACTGGCTCCAGCTGGTGTAGGCCAGGCTGTAGTGTACCGCCCACTGCGGCGCCACTTTATGCCAGCCAGACACTTCCCACATCTCCGGCAGGTTCAGCGTCAGCGCGCCCGGAATAGTCGAGCCGCCGGTGGCATAGGGGAGGCCTAAATTGGCTGCCTGATTGATGCGGTTGATCGCCGTCGGCAGGCTGCTCTTATAGTCGCCGTCGAAATCAACCTTCACCTCCGAGCGATAGCTCAGGCCAAAGCGGTTGTTTTTATCCACCTCATACAAAATACCGGCGTTCCAGCCGTAGCCCCACTCATCACCCTTCAGGTGGGCCACCTGCGTATCGGCAGGAATGCCCAGCGCAGCGCCTGCTTCGCCCGCGTAGCGCTCAATCTTGGCGCGCGCGTAAACCGCGTCGAAGCCGACGCCGAAGCTGAAGTGCTCGTTAAGACGATAGGTGGTGCTGAGGTTAAGGTTGCCGGTCATCAGATCGGTCTTGCCGCCGAAGCCGCCTGCGGTATAGCCGTCGTTGAACTCCGTCGCCAGACCATAGTTTGAGGTAGCGGACGCGCCGATCCACCATTGATCGTTAATCGGCTGCACATAGTGAATATTGGGCACCCACTGCGTCGGTGCGATATTGCTGGCGTCGAGGCTGCGGCCGGTCGGGCTGTTGCCGGTAATATCGACATCGGGATCGATAAATACCGCGCCGACGGAAAACATCGGACGATCCATCAGCGCCATGGTCGCCGGGTTGCGGCTGGCTGAGGCGGCGGTATCGCCCATTGCGCCCTCGCCGGAATAGGCGCGGCCCAGACCAGCAGAGGAGAATTCGTTAAGCTGAAAGCCCGCTGCGTATACGTGTGAAGAGACAAGCGCCACTGCAGCCGCCACGGCTGACTTTGCGAACAGGTTTTTATGGCTCATGACCACAACCTCATCTGAATTATTATTAAACTGTAATTGTTACATCGCGTAACAAGGGTCGGCGGATTGTAGGGACTGACCAGAAGCTGACAAATCAGACCAGTGCGGCAAGTATAGGTCTGACCTGTGTCGATGTTGCAATATTGTTTTTAAAATATTTCTGAATTGATCTTCAAAATTTCGATCCGCTTAACAAAACCGGCGGAGCAGAGCGTAGCATACCGGCTCTAATTTGTTTTGGATCAAATTTTATTGTGATATTCGTCACTTAGCGCCTCTGACATAGCGCATTTTAAAGCGGAGGCGTAGAATTTCGGGCGTTAATCCAGATCGCTAACAGATTTATTCCCAGGAGAACGCAATGACCAATACCATGAATAAATGCAGCGCCAGTGAAACCGCTGCCTGCTGTTGCGTGGATGTCGGCACCGTGATGGATAACAGTGACTGCACCGCCAGCTGGTCAGAGTGGTTTGCGCAGCGCAGCGAGGCGGAAGCTAAACTGGCGAGCCTGACGGAAAAAGCGCGGCAGATTGAGTCGGACCCCTGCCAGATCGATGCCCGCTTCGACGCGCGCGACAACGGCGTGCAGCTGGATATCGATTTCACCTTCGCCTGCCAGGCTGAAACCCTGATTTTTCAGCTGGGCCTGCGCTAACTCTCTGAACGCCGTTGCTCAACGGCGTTTTCTATTTTCGTGTTTTCCCTCGCACTTTTTTTCTTTCCTGATTGGCGGCGCGCCCGCTTGTCGTTAACACTGTGGATCAGGTCAGACCTCTCAGGGCAATGACGCCCGGTCAACATTCACAGGTGAAACAGATGAGCAAAGCGCAGCCGTTGCTGACGCGTGCGGGCGATCGCATCGCCATTACTCACGGACTTCGCACGCCGTTCCTGCGTCAGGCGACAGGCTTTCATGGCATCCCCGCCGTGGAGCTTGGCCGGATGGTCGTAAGCGAACTGATGGCGCGCAGCGAACTGCCGATCGAGGCGATAGAGCAGCTGGTGTTTGGACAGGTGATCCAGATGCCGGAAGCGCCCAATATCGCGCGAGAAGTAGTGCTCAGCAGCGGGCTGGGCGTGCATACCGACGCCTACAGCGTCAGCCGCGCCTGCGCCACCAGCTTCCAGGCGGTCGCCAGCGTCGCGGAAAGCCTGATGGCGGGCACCATCAAAGCGGGCATCGCGGGCGGCGCGGACTCCTCGTCGGTGCTGCCCATCGGCGTCAGCAAAACCCTGGCGCGCGCGCTGCTCGATCTCAGCAAGGCGCGCAGCCTGGGGCAGAAGATGCAGATAGTGCGTCGCCTGCGGCCGCGCGATCTGCTGCCGGTGCCGCCTGCGGTCGCCGAGTACTCTACCGGCCTGCGTATGGGCGATACCGCCGAACAGATGGCGAAAACGCATCACATCACGCGCGCGGCGCAGGATGCGCTGGCGCTGCGATCGCACCAGCGCGCCGCCAGCGCCTGGCAGTCGGGCGTACTGCGACAGGAGGTGATGCCCGCCTTCGCGCCGCCGTGGAAAGCGCCCATCGAGCAGGATAACAACGTGCGCATGGCGGCGAAAATCGAAGACTATGCGCGGCTGCGGCCGGCGTTCGACCGCCAGCACGGCAGCGTCACGGCGGCCAACAGCACGCCGCTTACCGACGGTGCGGCGGCGGTGGTGCTGATGAGCGAAGGACGCGCGCGCGAACTGGGCGTTGCGCCGCTGGGCTATCTGCGCAGCTACGCCTTTACCGCCATCGACGTGCAGCAGGACATGCTGCTCGGCCCGGCTTACGCTTCCCCGCTGGCGCTGGAGCGCGCCGGCGTTGGGCTGGCCGATCTGACGCTAATTGATATGCACGAGGCGTTCGCCGCCCAGACGCTCTGCAACCTGCAGTGCTTTAACGACGAACGCTTTGCGCGCGAAAAACTCAACCGTTCTCACGCGCTGGGCGAGGTCGATGAGGCGCGTTTCAACGTGCTCGGCGGCTCAATCGCCTACGGCCATCCTTTCGCCGCCACCGGCGCGCGTATGATTACCCAGACACTGCATGAGCTGCGGCGTCGCGGCGGCGGGCTGGCGCTGGTCACCGCCTGCGCGGCGGGCGGCTTAGGCGCGGCGATGGTTCTGGAGGCGGAATAATGGAACAGAGCGCTTTCTCTTTACAGATGCGACCGGATCACGTTGGCGTCATCGTAATCGACGTGCCGGGTGAAAAGATGAATACGCTGCGCGCCGCCTTTGCGCAGCAGCTGGCGGCGGTGATTGACGAGGCGCGGCGCGATACGCAGCTGGCTGGCCTGGTGCTGATCTCCGGCAAGCCTGACAATTTTATCGCCGGCGCCGATATCGGCATGATCGCCGACTGCGGCAGCGCGCAGGAGGCGGAGTCGCTGGCGCGGCAAGGCCAGCAGGCGATGGCGGCGATCGCGGCGCTGCCCTTTCCGGTGGTGGCGGCGATCCAAGGCGCCTGCCTGGGCGGCGGGCTGGAGCTGGCGCTCGCCTGCGACGCGCGCATCTGCTCGCTAGATGACAAAACCCGGCTTGGCCTGCCCGAGGTGCAGCTGGGGCTGCTGCCGGGATCGGGCGGCACCCAGCGTCTGCCGCGCCTTATCGGGCTGCGCCAGGCGCTGCCGCTGATACTTACCGGCAAAACCCTGCGGGCGAAGCAGGCGCGCAGGCTGGGGCTGGTGGATGACGCGGTGCCGCAGGCGATCCTGCTGGAAACCGCGGCGGCGCGCGCGCTGAAGGGCAAGCATGCCGCACGGACGCTGCCGCTGCGCGATCGCGTAATAGAGGCGCCGCTGGCGCGCCATGCCTTTTTCGCCCTGGCGCAGCGGGAAACCGCGCGTAAAACCCACGGCAACTATCCGGCGGCGCAGCGCATTATCGACGCGGTGCGCACCGGCATTGAACAGGGTAACGAGGCGGGGTATCTGGCGGAGGCGCGCGCCTTCGGCGAGCTGGCGATGACGCCGCAATCCGCCGCGCTGCGCAGCCTGTTTTTCGCCAGCACGGCGATGAAAAAAGAGCGCGGTGCCGAGGCTGAGCCGCGCGCGCTGCATCAGGTCGGCGTGCTGGGCGGCGGGCTGATGGGCGGGGGGATCGCCAGCGTAACGGCGATTAACGCCGGGCTGCCGGTGCGCATCAAGGATATCCACCTGCAGGGAGTCAACCATGCGCTGAAAGCGAGCTGGGAAGGGCTGAGCAAAAAGGTCAGACGACGCCATATCAGCGCGGCGCAGCGCCAGCAGCAGATGGCGCGCATAACCGGCGGCACCGATTATCAGGGCTTCGCCGGGCGCGACCTGGTGATTGAGGCGGTGTTTGAAGAGCTGTCGCTGAAACAGCAGATGGTGCGCGAGGTTGAAGCCCACTGCGCGCCGCACACCATTTTCGCCTCGAATACCTCATCGCTACCGATCGCGGATATCGCCGCGCAGGCGCAGCGCCCGGAAAACGTTATTGGCCTGCACTACTTTAGTCCGGTGGAAAAGATGCCGCTGGTGGAGGTGATCCCGCACGCCGGCACCTCGCAGCAGACGCTGGCCACTACCGTGGCGCTGGCGAAAAAGCAGGGCAAAACGCCCATCGTTGTGGCGGACCGCGCCGGCTTCTATGTGAATCGCATTCTTACGCCCTATATAAATGAAGCGATGCGCTGCCTGCTGGAGGGCGAGCCGGTTGAGCATATCGATCGCGCGCTGGTGAGGGCGGGCTTTCCCGTTGGCCCGATACAGCTGCTGGACGAGGTGGGCATTGACGTCGGCAGCAAGATCGCGCCGGTGCTGCAGCAGGCCTGGGGCGAACGCTTCGCCGCGCCCGCCGCCTTTGACGCGGTACTGAAGGACGATCGCAAAGGGCGTAAAAACGGCAAAGGCTTCTATCTCTACGGCGGCGGTCGGCGCGGCGGCAAAAAGCCCGATCCCGCAATCTATCCGCTGCTCGGCGTGCAGCCGGCGGCCAGGCAAAGCGAAGCGCAGATCGCCGAGCGCTGCATCATGATGATGCTGAACGAGGCGGCGCGCTGCCTTGACGAAGGGGTGATCCGCAGCCCGCGCGACGGCGACATCGGGGCAGTATTCGGCATCGGCTTTCCCCCTTTTCTCGGCGGGCCGTTCCGTTATATGGATCGGCGCGGCGCGGCGGATATCGCGCAAACATTACGCGCATTAATGCGCCAGCATGGCGAGCGCTTTGCCCCATGCGAAGCGCTGCTGGCGGCGGAACAGCAGGAGAGGAAATTTTACATTTCCTGACCGAATGGAATATCCGCACCGATTCAGCGGGTTAGAAATGCGCCGCCAGGGCAGGCGGCGCGGCACGATTCTGAGAAGCGCTTATTTAATAAACAACCGGTTGACTATACTCAAGTCATTGGGGTACAACACAGCGTTCATTCGCAGAGTGAAGAGTCAGGCGCCTCCGCGCCGGGCGATATCGACAAACAACAGCGGTGCTTTATGCAAGTTTTTATCATGCGTCACGGCGATGCTGCTCTTGAAGCCGCCAGTGATTCGGTCCGACCTCTCACCCATTGCGGCTGTGATGAATCACGCCAGATGGCGAGCTGGCTCAACAGCCAGACGGTGGATGTAGAACGTGTGCTGGTCAGTCCCTATCTTCGTGCCCAGCAGACGCTGGCGACGGTACGCGAAGCGTTAAAACTGCCGGAAGGGCAGGAGGTTTTACCCGAGCTGACGCCAGGCGGCGATCCCGGCCTTGTGGCCTGCTACCTGCAGGCGCTGGGAAATCAGGGGGTAAAATCGGCCATTGTGATTTCACATCTGCCGCTGGTGGGCTATCTGGTTTCAGAGCTCTGCCCGCAGGAAGCGCCACCGATGTTCGCCACCTCCGCCATCGCCTGCATCGATTTCGATCCCGTCAGCTGCGAAGGCAAGCTGCTGTGGCAGGTCAGCCCCTCTAAACTGGCGAAAGCCATATAACGCCCGCGGGCCGCGCAGACGGCCCACCCCTCTTAAGGCAGCTCGGGCGGTTGCCACTCCTCTACCTCAATCAATACCAGCAGCGCCGCGTCGCCGCCGAACATTTTTGGCGCCTGATGAAACGCCATTACGTAAGGATGCTGCGCCAGCCAGAGCGGCGTCTGCTGCTTGAGAATATGCTTGCCGTGGCCGGTCATCACGCTGGCGCAGAACAGGTGCTCGCGACGACAGGCGGCGATCAGCGCGCCCAGCTCCTGTTTAGCCTGCTGCTGCGTCAAGCCGTGCAGGTCGAGGAAAATCTCCGGCGTATAGTCGCCGCGGCGCAGCTTTTTCAGCTCGTAGTGGCTGACGTCGGCGCGCACGTAGCGCATAGCGCCTTCGGTCGCCAGCAGCGGCTGAAATTCGTCGGAAAAATAGTGGCTGTTGTCCACCTGTTCGGAAATCAACCGCTTCAGCGGCAGCTCGCGGCTTTTTACCACGGGCTTATGCACCACGGTATCCTGCTTTATTTTGCGCGTGCCGCTCATTAGCTGGCGAAACAACGCCTTGTCGTCGTCATTAAGAGATGTTTTTTTACTCATTTCAGGCGAATCTTGTCTGATAAGGCTGGAAAACAGCGAATGGCGTTACCTTACCGCCCGATCCGCTAATTGTCAGCTTTTTCACCTTGCTGCGCTGAATTCTCTCCGGCTTCATGGCACACTATCGGCCGATTTAGCAATTGGGCCTGCGGAGGGCTACGTGGACAAAATTTTCGTCGATGAGGCAGTCAACGAACTGCACACCATTCAGGATATGTTGCGCTGGGCGGTCAGCCGTTTTTCCGCCGCCGGGATCTGGTACGGTCACGGCACCGACAATCCGTGGGACGAAGCGGTACAACTGGTCCTGCCCACGCTCTGGCTGCCGCTGGATATTCCGGAAGATATGCGCAGCGCGCGCCTGACCGCCAGCGAGCGTCACCGCATCGTTGAGCGGGTGATCCGCCGCGTTAACGAGCGCATTCCGGTTGCCTACCTTACCAACAAAGCCTGGTTCTGCGGCCACGAATTCTACGTTGACGAACGCGTGCTGGTGCCGCGCTCGCCGATCGGCGAACTGATTGAAAACCGCTTCGCCGGCCTGGTCGCCGAGGCGCCGCGCCATATCCTCGATATGTGTACCGGCAGCGGCTGTATCGCTATCGCCTGCGCCTACGCCTTCCCGGAAGCGGAGGTGGACGCGGTGGATATCTCTTATGATGCGCTGGCGGTCGCCGAGCAGAATATCGAAGAGCACGGTTTAATCCATCAGGTGACGCCGATCCGCGCCGATCTGTTCCGCGAGCTGGCGCCGGTGAAATATGATCTGATCGTAACCAATCCGCCCTATGTGGACGCGGAAGATATGGACGATCTGCCGAACGAATATCGCCACGAGCCGGAGCTTGGCCTGGCGGCGGGCAGCGACGGCCTGAAGCTGGTGCGCCGCATCCTCGCCTGCGCGCCGAATTACCTGAGCGAAAACGGCGTCCTGATCTGCGAAGTCGGCAACAGCATGGTGCATATGATCGAGCAGTATCCCGACGTGCCCTTTACCTGGCTGGAGTTCGACAACGGCGGCGACGGCGTCTTTATGCTGACGCGCCAGCAGATCGTCGACGCACAACATCACTTCTCTATTTATAAAGACTGAGCGAACGCTTCGTAACAAGGAATCCCCATGGCCGGAAACAGCATCGGACAATTCTTTCGCGTAACCACTTTTGGCGAGTCGCACGGCCTCGCGCTGGGCTGTATCGTCGACGGCGTGCCGCCGGGCATCCCGCTGACCGAAGCGGATATCCAGCACGATCTCGACCGCCGCCGTCCCGGCACCTCGCGCTATACCACCCAGCGACGCGAGCCGGATCAGGTGAAAATTTTGTCTGGCGTTTTCGAAGGGGTCACTACCGGCACCTCGATCGGCCTGCTGATTGAAAATACCGACCAGCGTTCGCAGGACTACGGCGCGATTAAAGATCTCTTCCGTCCCGGCCACGCCGACTACACCTATGAGCAGAAGTACGGCCTGCGCGACTATCGCGGCGGCGGCCGCTCGTCGGCGCGGGAAACCGCCATGCGCGTTGCGGCGGGCGCGATTGCCAAAAAATATCTGCAGATGAAGCATGGCGTCGTGGTGCGCGGCTATCTGGCGCAGATCGGCGACGTGGCGTGCGAGCTGAAAGACTGGAGCATCGTTGAAGAGAACCCGTTTTTTTGCCCGGATGCCAGCAAGCTGGAGGCGCTGGATGAACTGATGCGCGCCCTGAAAAAAGAGGGCGACTCTATCGGCGCCAAAGTTACGGTGATGGCGGAAAATGTCCCGCCGGGCCTTGGTGAGCCGGTGTTTGATCGCCTCGACGCCGACCTGGCGCACGCGCTGATGAGCATCAACGCGGTAAAAGGGGTAGAGATTGGCGACGGCTTTGCGGTGGTGAACCAGCGCGGCAGCCAGCATCGCGACGAGATCCGCGCCAGCGGGTTCCAGAGCAACCATGCTGGCGGCATCCTCGGCGGCATCAGCAGCGGCCAGACCATCAGCGCCAACCTGGCGATGAAGCCGACCTCCAGCATTACCGTCCCGGGGCAGACCATCACCCGCAGCGGCGAAGAGGTGGAGATGATCACCAAAGGACGACACGATCCCTGCGTGGGCATTCGCGCCGTGCCGATCGCCGAAGCGATGATGGCGATCGTGCTGATGGATCATCTGCTGCGCCAGCGCGCGCAGAACGCAGATGTTAACAGCACCGTGCCGCGCTGGTGACGCCATGAAATCTCTGCTTATTCTTGCCTCGGCGCTGCTGTTCAGCGCCTCCGCCCTGGCCGCGACGCCGTGGCAGCGCATTCAGCAGCCGATCCCGGGCAGCGCGCAGTCTATCGGCTCCTTCGCTAACGGCTGCATCGTCGGCGCGCAGGCGCTGCCGCTTAACGCGCCGGAATATCAGGTGATGCGCCAGGATCAGCGGCGCTACTTCGGCCATCCCGATCTGATCCAGTTTATTCAGCGTCTCAGCACGCAGGTGCATAACCTGCAGCTGGGCAACGTGCTGATTGGTGATATGGGCATGGCGGCGGGCGGGCGCTTCAGCAGCGGCCACGCCAGCCATCAGACCGGCCTCGACGTCGATATCTGGCTGCAGCTGCCGAAAACCCGCTGGAGCGCACAGCAGCTGCTGAAGCCGCAGCCGCTCGATCTGGTGACCGCAGATGACAAGAGCGTGGTGGCGCGCCACTGGCGACCGGAGATCGACAGCCTGATCAAACTGGCGGCGAAAGATAACGATGTCACGCGCATCTTCGTCAATCCGGCGATTAAAAAGCAGCTTTGCGCCGACGCTGGCGCCGACCGCGACTGGCTGCGCAAGGTGCGCCCATGGTTCGCACATCGCGCGCATATGCATGTGCGGCTGCGCTGTCCCGCCAACAGCATCGGCTGTGAAGATCAGCCTGCGCCGCCGCCGGGCGACGGGTGCGGCGCCGAGCTGGAGAGCTGGTTCCTGCCGAAGAAACCGGGCAGCGGAGCGCCGGTGAAGCGCGAGCCGCCGCCGCTGCCGCAGGCGTGCCAGGCGCTGCTGGATAAACATCTTTTATAAGGGAGCTCCATGGAGTGGTTTGTCGTCAGCCCGATAGAGGTCGGGGTGCTGTTTCTGGTCGCGATGCTGGCGGCTTTTATCGACTCCATCGCCGGCGGCGGCGGGCTGCTCACCGTGCCCGCGCTGCTGGCGGCCGGTTTCTCCCCTGCGCAGGCGCTGGCCACCAATAAGCTGCAGTCGGTGGGCGGCTCTTTCTCCGCCAGCCTCTACTTTATCCGCCGCGGCGCGGTGAATTTGCGCGAGCAGCGGCTCAATATCGCCATGACGTTTGTTGGCGCAGTGCTGGGGACTATCCTGATCCAGCATATGAACGCCGATGCGCTGCGACAGGTGCTGCCGCTGCTGCTGATCGCCATCGGCCTGTGGTTTCTGCTGATGCCGCGACCTGGCGAAGAGGATCGTGCGCGCCGCCTTTACGGTTTGCCCTATGCGCTGGTGGGCGGCGGCTGCGTCGGCTTTTACGACGGCTTCTTCGGCCCTGGCGCCGGCTCGTTCTACGCGCTCGCCTTTGTCACGCTTTGCGGCTTCAACCTCGCCAAAGCCACCGCGCATGCCAAAATTCTGAATTTCACCTCCAATTTCGCCAGCCTGCTGTTCTTTATGTTCGGCGGCAAGGTGATCTGGGGAACCGGCTTTATTATGCTGCTGGGCGCCTTCTGCGGCGCGCGGCTCGGGGCGCGGCTGGTGCTGAGCCGTGGGCAGAAACTGATCCGCCCGATGGTGGTTATCGTTTCTGCGGTAATGAGCGCGAAGCTGCTGTGGGACGCTCACGGCAGCGCGCTGCTGGCGTGGATCGCCGCGCTGTAATACATTCATTCTCGGCGCCGCGATAATGACGCCGTTTTTACGATGACACCATGAACACGACGCACCATTACGAACAACTGATTACGATTTTCGATAGCTGCTTTCGCGACGAGTTTCAGACCCGTCTAATTAAAGGCGACGACGAACCCATCTACCTTCCGGCAGATGAGAGTTCGCCGTGGAACCGCGTGGTGTTCGCCCACGGCTTTTACGCCAGCGCGCTGCACGAGATCTCTCACTGGTGCATCGCCGGCGAGGCGCGGCGCAAGCTGGTGGATTTCGGCTACTGGTACTGTCCCGATGGACGCGACGCTCAGACGCAGAATCAGTTTGAGTCGGTGGAGATTAAGCCGCAGGCGCTGGAGTGGATGTTCTGCGTGGCGGCAGGCTTTCCGTTCAACGTCAGCTGTGACAATCTCGACGGAGAGTGTGAGCCGGATCGCGTCGCGTTTCAGCGTAAGGTCCATGCTCAGGTGATGTCTTATCTGGAGAACGGCATACCTGCGCGGCCCGCGCGTTTTATCGCCGCTCTGGCGGACTTTTATGGCACGCCTGCACTGACGTCAGCACATTTTCCCTGGCCAGACGATCTGTGATGAGTGCAGGCATTTTTAAAGAGGAATTGAGATGATCGCAGAATTTGAAGCGCGTATTCTGGCCCTGATCGACGATATGGTCGATCACGCCAGCGATGACGAGCTGTTCGCCAGCGGCTATCTGCGCGGTCACCTGACCCTCGCGGTTGCGGAAATCGAACAGTCGGGCGAGCACACGCCGGAAGCGTTGCAGATCCAGGTGGCCAACAGCCTGCAAAACGCCATCGCCGCCGGTGAGCTTTCGCCGCGCGACCAGGTGCTGGTGGTCGGCATGTGGGACAACCTGTTCCTGCAGGCGCGTCAGACCGCCTGATCCATCGGGGCGGCGTCTGCCGCCCCGGTGCTATTTCCCCGCTTTTTTTCCTTTCAGCAGCTTTCTCACCCAGTAGCGATTCGGGCTGAGCGCGGCCAGCGTCGCGCTATCCAGCGGCTGCGGTTCGCCGCTCATCTGCGCCGCCAGCGCTTCGGCAGCGAGCGGGGCGCTGCAGAGTCCGCGCGAGCCGAGCGCCCCCAGCAGGAACAGACCCGCGTGATGCGGCGCCTCGGCGATAGCTTCGCCGCGTGCGCGTCGGGCGGGCAGATCCTGATAGCGCGCCAGCGTTGCGTCATAGTCAGGCACCGCGCCCGCTATCGGCAGATGGTCGCGCGTGGCGCAGCGCACGCCGACGCGCGCCTCGCCGGCGCTGACGTCCACTTTTTCCGCCCAGCCGCAGCCCGGCAGAGAGTGCAGCAGCCGCGCCCGGTTTTGCTGCTGGTCATCTTCGCGCCAGGCGGTCGAGGTATCGCCGCGATGGTAGCTGGCACCGATGCAGTGGGTGCCAAACTGCGGGCTGACCGGCGTCAGATAGCCGTCGTAGCAGAGCACGGTTTGCAGCGCATCGAGGCCGGGCGTGCTGGGCACGTGGCTCACCTGGCCGGAAACCGGGTAGGTCGGCAGCTGCGCGGTTTCCGGCAGGGCGCTGAGGGCGTGGCCGGTCGCCAGCGTCACGTTTTGATGCGTTGCGGTTTTGCCGTCGGCGAAGCGCAGCGTCCAGCCCGGCTCCGCCGGAGAGAGCTGCGTCAGACGATGCAGCCAGTGGATGCGCAGCCCCTGGGTTTCGCCATGCGCCAGCAGGCCGGCGGTAAGCTCGGCGGGCGAGAGCCAGCCGCCGAGCGGATAGAAAATGCCGCCGACGTCGAGTTCGACCTGGGCCAGCGCCGCCGCTTCTTCCGGGCTGACGCCGCGCGCAATCTCTTTCGGCAGCGCCATCGTCAGCATCTGCGCGATTTTGTCGGCGCTTTTCTCATCCCAGCCGAGCTGCAGCACGCCGCTCCAGCTGTGCTCAAAGCTCACCGGCAGCGCGTCATAAAGCCGGCGGGCGAAGCTAAAGGCGGCGGGGAAGAAGCGCGCCAGCGCCGGGTCATGCTGATTCAGCAGCGGATAGAGCGCGCCCTGGCGATTGCCCGACGCGCCCAGCGCGGCCGCTTCGTCGGCGCAGTAGAGCGTGACGCGCCAGCCGCGGCGCAGCAGAGCGAGTGCCAGCACCGCGCTCGCCACGCCGCCGCCGACAATCGCCGTCTCTTTTTCCCGCGCGGCGGGGCGCGCAAACCAGGGCTGGGCGACGGGCAGATCCGGCGCCTGCGTCAGGACGCCGCACAGCATTTCGCGCTTGGGGCCAAACCCTTTGCGGCGGGTGACCTCAAAACCCGCCTCCTGCAGTCCGCGACGCACAAAACCGGCGGCGGTGAAGGTGGCGAAGGTCCCGCCGGGCCGGGCCAGCTTCGCCATGGCATTGAAGAGGCGCGGCGTCCACATATCGGGGTTCTTCGCCGGGGCGAAGCCATCGAGGAACCAGGCGTCAACCTGGCGATGCAGGCTGTCATCAAACGTCTCTATCAGGGTATTAATATCGCCGAGCCAGAGATCGAGCGTCACGCGGCCGCCGTCAAACAGCAGGCGCTGGCAGCCGGGCAGGGCGACCGGCCACTGCAGCTGCAGCTGCTCGGCCCAGGGCTGAAGCGCCGGCCAGCGCTGATGCGCCGCGACCAAATCCGCCTGCGTCAGGGGGAACTTTTCAACGCTGATAAAGTGCAGTCGCTGCAGCGCCGCGTCAGGATGTGCCAGCCGGAAGGCGTCGAACGCCTGCCATAGCGTGAGAAAATTAAGCCCGGTGCCGAACCCGCTCTCTGCGGCGATAAAGAGATCGCGCGGATGGTACGCAAAGCGGCCGGGCAGATCGTTGCCGCCGAGAAACACGTAGCGCGTCTCTTCCAGACCGTTGTCATTGGAAAAATAGACGTCGTCAAAGGCTCGGGAAACAGGTGTACCCTGTTCATTCCAGCTTAGCTGGGCATGTTCAACCGGGGATAATTTCACGGTAAAGGCTCATCTTTCAGGCAGTGGCGCGATTTTAGCGACCAGGGTCACATGACGCAAATTTACAAAAGGAAATGGCTGATCGGACTTGTTCGGCGTACAAGTGTAAGCTAGAGTGCGTGTCAATCCAAAAGAAGTGGAATGAGGACAACTGAATGAAACGTGCAGTGATTACTGGCCTGGGGATTGTTTCCAGCATTGGTAATAACCAGCAGGAAGTACTCGCATCTCTGCGTGAAGGCCGTTCCGGCATTACCTTCTCTCAAGAGATGAAGGATTCCGGTATGCGTAGCCACGTCTGGGGTAATGTCAAACTGGATACCACCGGCCTTATCGATCGCAAGATTGTGCGTTTTATGAGTGATGCGTCCATCTATGCTTACCTCTCCATGGAAGAAGCGATCAAAGATTCCGGTCTGACCGACGAGCAGTATCAGAGCAACCCGCGCGTGGGTCTGATTGCTGGCTCAGGCGGCGGTTCGCCGCGTTTCCAGGTATTCGGCGCTGACGCGATGCGCAGCCCGCGCGGCCTGAAAGCGGTCGGCCCCTATGTGGTCACCAAAGCGATGGCGTCCGGCGTCTCCGCCTGTCTCGCCACGCCGTTTAAGATCCACGGCGTAAACTACTCCATCAGCTCCGCCTGTGCGACCTCGGCGCACTGTATCGGTAACGCGGTTGAGCAGATCCAGCTGGGCAAGCAGGACATCGTTTTTGCCGGCGGCGGCGAAGAGCTGTGCTGGGAAATGGCGTGCGAGTTCGACGCCATGGGCGCACTCTCTACCAAATATAACGACGCGCCGGAAAAAGCGTCCCGTACCTATGACAGCGAGCGCGACGGCTTTGTTATCGCCGGCGGCGGCGGCATGGTTGTGGTGGAAGAGCTGGAGCACGCGCTGGCGCGCGGCGCGCATATCTATGCAGAGATCGTCGGCTACGGCGCGACCTCTGATGGCGCGGACATGGTTGCACCATCGGGCGAAGGCGCGGTGCGCTGCATGAAGATGGCGATGCAGGGCGTGGATACGCCAATCGACTACCTGAACAGCCACGGCACCTCCACGCCGGTTGGCGACGTGAAAGAGCTGGGTGCCATCCGTGAAGTGTTTGGCGACAACACCCCGGCCATCTCCGCCACTAAAGCGATGACCGGCCACTCGCTGGGTGCGGCGGGCGTGCAGGAAGCGATCTACACCCTGCTGATGCTGGAGCACGGCTTTATCGCGCCGAGCATCAACATCGAAACGCCAGACCCGGCGGCGGAAGGCATGAATATCGTCACTAAACCGACGGAGAAAGCGCTGACCACCGTTATGTCCAACAGCTTCGGCTTCGGCGGCACCAACGCGACGCTAACGATGCGTAAGTTTCAGGCGTAATCGCTAAAAATGTTTTATAAAGGGCCGGTCTGACCGGCCCTTTTTCTTTTGTGGCCCGGGTGCAGACGCGTTTGACATCAGGGAGCTATGTCCGTTATGACCACCACCGCAACAGAACCGCAGGCCGCCTCTACTTTGCCGCTCGCCTGCTCCTCGCTTGCCGTCTTTATTACCTACCTTACCGCCGGACTGGCGCTGCCGGTTATTCCGCTCTACGTCCATCAGGAACTGGGCATGAATAACGTGATGGTCGGCGTCGCGGTCGGCATTCAGTTTTTCGCCACGCTGCTGACGCGCGGCTTTGCCGGCCGCCGCGCCGATCGGCACGGCGCAAAGCGCACCACCCAGCAGGGGATGCTGGCGATTATGCTGGTGGGCATCGCCTACCTGGCCGCCGCGCTGCTGCCGGTTCCGGCGCTCATCAGGTTTGCGCTGCTGGCGCTGGGGCGTCTGCTGCTCGGCTTCGGCGAAAGCCTGCTGCTTACCGGGAACCTGACGTGGGGGCTGGGGCTGGTCGGGGCGAAACGCTCCGGGCTGGTGATGTCGTGGAACGGTATGGCGATCTACGGCGCGCTGGCGGCTGGCGCGCCGCTCGGGCTGCTGCTGCACCAGCACGGCGGCTTCGCGCTGCTGGGCGCGGTAGCGACAGCGCTGCCGCTGGTGGCGCTGTTGCTTAACAGCGCCATCCGGCCGGTGCCGGTGATGGGGGGCGAGCGACCTGCGCTGTGGCGCGTGATTCGCACTATTTTCCAGCCGGGCCTCGCGCTGGCGCTGCAGGGCGTCGGCTTTGCGGTGATCGGCGCCTTCACCTCGCTCTACTTCGCCGCGCAGCAGTGGGGCAACGCCGGCTTTACCCTGACGGCGTTTGGCGTCGCTTTTGTGTTGGTGCGGCTGGCGTTCGGCGGCACGCCGGATCGGCACGGCGGCATCCGCGTCGCGCTGATTTCACTGCTGGTAGAGGCGGCGGGGCTGCTGCTGCTGGCGTTCGCCGCGGAGGGCTGGATGGCGCTTATCGGCGCGGCCCTGACCGGCTGCGGCTGTTCGCTGATCTTTCCGGCGCTCGGCGTAGAGGTAGTGAAGCGCGTCTCGCCGCAGGTGCGCGGCACGGCGCTGGGTGGTTTCTCTGCGTTTCAGGATGTCGCCTACGGCGCCAGCGGGCCGCTCGCCGGACTGCTGGCGACCGCGCTCGGCTACGGCTCGGTCTACCTGGCCGGTGCCTGCTGCGCGCTGCTGGGTATCGTTGTGACCTGTCGCTTTGCCCGCCGCGCCTGAAGCGCGCGGCGACTTACTCAGATCACCAGCCACAGCAGCAGGAACAGCACAATCAGCACCGCGGCGACGCCCAGCAGCGGGCGCTGCGCCAGCGGCTGCGGCAGCGCGGCAATAAAGGGTGCCCAGATCGGCTGCGGGCGCAGCGCGCTATCGGCCAGCGGCTGCTCCTGATGCCGTTCGGCGCGGCGCGCGAAAAGCTGGTTGAGCAGATCCTGGGTCTGCGCAGGCGTCAGAATCGTCTGCGGCGTCGCCTGAAAGCGCTGCAGGCTGTAATCCTCCAGCTGCTGGCGCTCGTTGCTGTCGAGCGGCTGCTTCAGCGACGCTTCCAGCACCAGCAGTGTGGGGGCGGCGTGTTGACTCAGCGTCTGGCGCACCTGCAAATATTGCGTCAAAAGCGGAAAGAGGCGCGACGGGATGGGATCGCCGCTGGTGAGATTGGCCAGCTTCAGCGCCGAGGCCCAGATCTTGCCGGTGGACTCGCCGGTGGCGGCGGCCAGTCGGGCGATCTGCTGATTCAGCGTCTGATGCTCGGCGGGCAGCAGCGTGCGGTCGGTGGTGCGCGACTGCTGCGGCTGCGGGATCGCCATCTGGCCGTTCTGCAGCATGGTCAGCACCTGACGCAGCTGATCCTGTGACAGCGAGCTCAGCACCGTCTGGCCGAACTGTTGGCGAATAAAGTCGCTTACCGCCTGGCGGTTATTACCCTGCGGCAGCAGATCGGTAAGCTGGGTAAGCAGCTGGCGCGTGGCGCGTCCGTTTTCCGCCTGCGTCAGACGGCTATTCAGATACTGCTCTGCCGCCGGGAAATGACGCGACTGCAGCTCCGCCTCGCTTTTTACCCCGACTTCGCGCTGCACGCCCGCCCAGAGTTCAGGCGCTTTTAAGGTGCTGAATGACATAATGCGCACGATCAGGCGTTCCAGCGTGGTGCGCTGGGCCGGAGAGAGGGGCTGATCGCCCGGCGTCACGCCGGGACGGGACGCGCCGGTTGACGGCGGGACAGCAGAACGATCGCCCATCGGCGCACCGGGGCCGCTAAGAGGTTGCATGGCGAAATCCTTGAAAACAGAACAGCGTGGGGTGCGCCGGAAAAAAGATGCGCCATGATAGCAAAAGCCCCCGGGAAATCCCACGGGGGCCGCGGTTTATTCAGCCGGGCGTCGCCTCCGCCCTGGAACGCCTGAGGGGAGTTTTCAGCCGCTGGGCGAGGATCACCCCCAGCAGCGTCATGGCACCGCCGATCCAGTGCCAGGCGTGCAGCTGCTCATGCAGAAACAGCACCGCGATAACGGCGGTAAAAACCGGAACGAAATTCATAAAAATGCTGGTGGTGCTGGCACCCAGACGCTGCACGCCCAGGATCCACAGAAAGGGGGCGATAATCGAGGCGAAGAGTCCGGCAAACAGCACCAGCGGGATATTGCGTGCGTTAAGCGCGACCTCGGGCGCATGCAGAAAGCCAGGCAGCAGCAGCAGCACGCCGAAAAAAACCTGTACGTAGAGGCTCTGCCATGTCGGCAGCGGGATCGCCCAGCGTTTGGTCAGCACGCCGTAGAGCGCGTAGGAGGTAGAGGCGGCCAGCATCATCAGCTCGCCGCTGCCGAGACGCTGGTGCAGCAGCTGGGCGGGATGGCCATCGCTCACCAGCCACACCAGACCCGCAAACGACAGCAGCCCGCCGATAAGTATGCCGCGCGTCGGCGCCAGCCGCAGCACCACCAGGCTAAGCAGAATGGTCAGCAGCGGAATGGTGGCGCCGAGAATGCCCATCATCACCGCCGAAACGCTGTGCGCCGCGTAGTAGGCCAGGCTCTGATAGAGCACCATGCCAAGCAGGCCGAGGATCAGCAGGCGTCCCAGGCTGGCGCGGATGGCGCGGCGATGTCGCCACGCGCCCGGCAGCGCGAAGGGCGTAAGCACCACCAGCGCCAGCAGCCAGCGGTAAAACGATATGGCGGCGGGATCGATGCTGCCGGCGGAGAGCTTACTGACGATGGTATTCACCGACCAGATCAGCACCGCCAGCAGCGGAAAAAGTAAATTCATGATCTTCTCCTGCGGATGTAGGGCGCCAGTTTACTTTTGACCGCTTTTAAGGAGATAGTGAAAAACAGACAAAAAAAGGGGCTGACCGGACAGAATGAGTGTACAGGTTGAATACCAGCCGCCCGAAGATGCGCTGCAGCTTCGCTATTTTATGCGCTATGAACAAGCCAACGCCAAAACCGAATATCTGCCGCACGCCCATGAATGGGGGCAGCTGATCTTTGTGACGCGCCACGTACTGGAGATGAGCGTAGAGGGTGAACGGCTGCTGACGCCCGCCAGCATTCCCATCTGGATCCCACCGCGACAGCGCCACGCCAGCTACAACCATCAGCAGGCGCAGTTCCGCACCTTCAATCTCGCCGCCGCGCTCTGCGAGGGGCTGCCGCAGCAGGCGTGCCTGCTGAACGTCGACGCCATCGTCCATGCGATTATGGATGAGTTCGCGCGTCTCGGCCTTGAACAGCCATAGCGCGCCGAACAGTGGCGGCTGTGTGAGGTGCTGCGCGATCGGCTGCGGCTGGCGCCGGTGCAGGAGAGCTATTTGCCTGGCTCGCAGGATAAGTTTCTCGCGCCGGTGCTGCACGCGCTGGAGGCGAATCCCGGCGATAACACCACGCTGGCGGAATGGGCGGCGCGCGTTTTTACCACGGAGCGCACGCTGGCGCGGCGCTGCCGTCAGGAGCTGCATATGTCCTTTGGCGAGTGGCGGCAGCGGCTGCGTTTTCTGCACGCCGTCGCGCAGCTGGGGCAGGGCAAAAGCGTGCAGGCGATTGCGCACGATCTCGGCTACAGCTCGGCGTCGGCGCTGATCGTGATGTTCCAACAGCAGGCGGGCACCACGCCGGATCGCTACCGCGCGCGCCTGGGTTAACAGGCGCGTTTGTGCCACAATAGTTCACCTCAACAATGCAACCAGCAGGAAAGCCGTGGTGAAGATTCTTGTCGATGAAAATATGCCTTATGCGCGTGAACTGTTCAGCCGTACCGGCAGGGTACAGGCGGTGCCGGGTCGTCCGCTGCCGCAGCAGGAGCTGGAGGATGCTGACGGCCTGATGGTGCGCTCGGTCACTCAGGTGAACGAAGCGCTGCTGGCGGGCAAGCCGGTAAAATTCGTCGGCACCGCCACGGCGGGCACCGACCATATTGATGAAGCCTGGCTGCAACAGGCAGGCATCGCTTTCTCCGCCGCGCCGGGCTGCAACGCTATCGCGGTCGTGGAGTATGTCTTCTCCGCGCTGCTGCTGCTGGCAGAGCGCGACGGTTTCGCGCTGCGCGACCGCACCGTTGGCATCGTCGGCGTCGGCAACGTCGGCGGCCGACTGCAAAAACGGCTGGAAGCCTGGGGCGTAAAAACCCTGCTGTGCGATCCGCCGCGCGCCGATCGCGGCGACGCGGGCGACTTCCGCTCGCTCGACGCGCTGGTGGCGGAGGCGGATATCCTGACCTTTCATACGCCGCTGTTTAAAGAGGGGCCCTATAAAAGCTGGCATCTCGCCGATACGGCGCTGCTGATGGCGCTGAAGCCCAACGCTATTCTGATCAACGCCTGCCGCGGACCGGTGGTGGATAACGCCGCGCTGCTGGAGGTACTGAAGATGCGCCCCGATCTCAGCGTGGTGCTCGACGTCTGGGAGCCGGAGCCGGCGCTGTCGCTCGATCTGCTGGATCGCGTGGATATCGGCACCGCCCATATCGCTGGCTATACGCTAGAGGGCAAGGCGCGCGGCACCACCCAGGTGTTTGAAGCCTGGTGCGACTTCCTCGGCCAGCCGCAGCAGGTGCCGCTCAGCGAGCTGCTGCCGACGCCGGAATTCAGCAGCGTCACCCTTAACGGCCCGCTCGATCAGGCAACGCTGAAACGTCTGGCGCATCTGGTGTATGATGTGCGCCGCGACGACGCGCCGCTGCGTAAAGCGGCGGCAAAACCTGGCGAATTTGACCGCCTGCGCAAGGAGTATCAGGAGCGGCGCGAGTGGTCATCGCTGGAGGTGATCTGCAACGACGCAGAGACCGCCAGCTTACTGAACGCCCTCGGTTTTAGCGCGCGTCTCAATAACTGCTAAATTTTTCCTCTCGCTGTGGCGGACATAGCGGGGGATAATTCCGAAACCTGGGCGGTGAATATCACCGCCTTCTGTTTTTATGTCATTGTCTGGAGTAAACCAACATGTCTGACGGCTGGAATATTGCGCTACTTGGCGCGACAGGCGCAGTAGGGAACGCTGTACTGGAGCTGCTGGCGGAACGCCAGTTCCCGGTTGGTGAGTTATATCTGCTGGCGAGTGAAAACAGCGCCGGCGAAACGCTGCGCTTCGAGGGGCGCTCGCTGCGCGTTGAGAACGCGGCGGACTTCGACTGGTCGCAGGCGCAGCTGGCCTTTTTCGTCGCCGGTCGCGACGCCTCGGCGCGCTATGCCGATGAGGCCGCCAGCGCCGGTTGTCTGGTGATCGACAGCAGCGACTGCTTCGCGCTGTCGCCGGATGTGCCGCTGGTGGTGCCGGACGTCAACCCGCAGGTGCTGGCGGACTACCGCAACCGCAACCTGGTCAGCGTCGCCGACAGCCTGACCAGTCAGCTGCTCAGCGCCATCAAACCGCTGGTAGACGCGGCAGGTCTGGGCCGTTTGCAGGTCACCAACCTGATCTCCGTCTCCAGCCACGGCAAAAGCGCGGTTGACGGCCTGGCGGGCGAGAGCGCGCGACTGCTTAACGGTGTGCCGGCTGAAGATCACTTCTTCGGCCGCCAGCTGGCGTTCAACCTGCTGCCGCAGCTGGCCGACGCGGAGGGCAGCGTCGCCAGCGAGCGTCGTCTGGTCGATCAGGTGCGTAAGGTGCTGCAGGACGACGGGCTGCCGATTGCGGTCAGCAGCGTGCAGGCGCCGGTCTTTTACGGCAGCGCGCAGATTGTCCACCTGGAGAGCCTGCGCCCGCTGTCGGCGGATGAGGCGCGCGCCGAGCTGGCGCAGGCGGCTGATATCAGCCTGAGCGACGAGGATGACTATCCGACGCAGGTCGGCGACGCCTCCGGCAATGAACAGCTCAGCATCGGCTGCGTGCGCAACGACTACGGCATTCCTGAACTGCTGCAGTTCTGGTCGGTGGCGGACAACATTCGCTTCGGCGGCGCGCTGATGGCGGTGAAGACGGCTGAGAAGCTGGTGCAGGAGTATCTCTATTAATGTTGGCTGAAGGTCAGACGCATAAACTGGCGCTCGGTATTGAGTATGACGGCAGCCGTTACTACGGCTGGCAGCGCCAGCAGGAAGTACGCAGCGTGCAGGAGAAGCTGGAAAAAGCGCTGTCGAAAGTGGCAAATCATCCGGTAAGCGTCTTCTGCGCCGGGCGTACCGACGCCGGCGTACACGGCACCGGCCAGGTGGTGCATTTCGAAACCACGTCGCAGCGCGCCGACGGCGCCTGGACGCTGGGCGTTAACGCCAATCTGCCGGAAGATATCGCGGTACGCTGGGTAAAAGCGGTGCCGGACGAGTTTCACGCGCGCTTCAGCGCGACGGCGCGCCGCTATCGCTATGTGATCTACAACCAGCGGCTGCGTCCGGCGATCCTGGGTCGCGGCGTCACCCATTTTTATCACCCGCTGGATGCAGAGAAGATGCACCGCGCCGGACAGTGTCTGCTGGGCGAGAATGACTTTACTTCGTTTCGCGCCGTGCAGTGTCAGTCGCGCACGCCGTGGCGTAATGTGATGCATCTGAACGTCACGCGCCAGGGCGCCTTTGTTATCGTCGATATTAAAGCCAACGCCTTTGTGCATCACATGGTGCGCAATATCGTCGGCAGCCTGATGGAGATCGGCTGCGGCAACCAGCCGGAGGAGTGGATGGCGACGCTGCTGGCGGCGAAAGATCGCACCCTGGCGGCGGCGACGGCCAGAGCGGAAGGACTCTATTTAGTGGCGGTGGACTATCCGTCGCATTTTGCGTTACCCGAACCGCCGATGGGGCCGTTGTTCCTGGCGGACTAATTTAGCAGGTCATTTCAGAGAGGCGTTATGGAGTTCGTCCATTTTTTGGTTGATTTTATTCTGCATATTGATGTGCATCTGGCCGAGCTGGTTGCGCAGTACGGCATCTGGATTTACGCCATTCTGTTCCTGATCCTGTTTTGCGAAACCGGCCTGGTGGTCACCCCCTTCCTGCCGGGCGACTCGCTGCTGTTCGTGGCAGGCGCGCTGGCGGCGCTGCCGGGCAACGACCTCAACGTCCACCTGATGGCGGCGCTGCTGGTGGTGGCCGCTGTACTGGGCGATGCGGTGAACTACACTATTGGTCGTCTGTTCGGCGAGCGGCTGTTCAGCAACCCGAATTCGCGCATCTTCCGCCGCAGCTATCTCGATAAAACCCATGCGTTTTACGATCGTCACGGCGGCAAAACCATTATCCTGGCGCGTTTCGTGCCGATTGTGCGCACCTTTGCGCCTTTCGTCGCTGGTATGGGGCATATGTCCTATCGCCACTTTGCGCTGTTTAACGTCGCTGGCGCGCTGGCGTGGGTGCTGCTCTTCTCCTACGCGGGCTATCTGTTCGGCGACCTGCCGGTGGTGCAGGAGAACCTGAAGCTGCTGATCGTCGCCATCATTGTGGTCTCGGTGCTGCCCGGCGTCATTGAGGTGTGGCGTCACCGCCGCCAGGGGAAGCAGGGCAAACAGTCGTAACGGGTTCGGTCGCGTTGCGGTTAGACCAGATTTTTATCCACAGTCGGAATGGGTTGTGGTTTAATGAGCGACATTTCATGTCTGCTGAAGCGGTTTTCAGCAGCAAATAAGATGACTGGACCAGGTCAGTTTTAAACAAAAAGGTCTTCAATGAGCTGGATTGAACGCATTCTTAATAAAAGCAACGTTACGCCTGCACGTCGTGCCAGCATCCCGGAAGGGGTCTGGACCAAGTGCGACAGCTGCGGTCAGGTTCTGTACCGCGCCGAGCTGGAGCGTAATCTTGAGGTCTGCCCGAAGTGCGACCATCACATGCGCATGCACGCCCGCGAGCGCCTCAACAGCCTGCTCGACCAGGGCACGCTGACCGAGCTGGGCAGCGAGCTGGAGCCGAAGGATATCCTGAAATTCCGCGACTCCAAGAAGTATAAGGATCGCCTTGCCGCCGCGCAGAAAGAGACAGAAGAGAAAGACGCGCTGATCGTGATGAAAGGTCAGCTGCACGGCATGCCGGTTGTGGCCGCCGCGTTTGAGTTTGCCTTTATGGGCGGCTCAATGGGCTCGGTGGTCGGCGCACGCTTCGTGCGCGCGGTTGAGCAGGCGCTGGAAGACAACTGTCCGCTGATCTGCTTCTCCGCCAGCGGCGGTGCGCGTATGCAGGAAGCGCTGATGTCGCTGATGCAGATGGCAAAAACCAGCGCCGCGCTGGCTAAAATGCAGGAGCGCGGTCTGCCCTATATTTCGGTGCTGACCGACCCGACCATGGGCGGCGTTTCCGCCAGCTTCGCGATGCTGGGCGATCTTAACGTCGCCGAGCCGAAGGCGCTTATCGGCTTTGCCGGTCCGCGCGTCATCGAGCAGACCGTACGTGAAAAACTGCCGCCGGGCTTCCAGCGCAGCGAATTCCTGATTGAGAAGGGCGCGATCGATATGATCATTCGCCGCCCGGAAATGCGTTATAAACTGGCGAGCCTGCTGGCGAAGATGATGAATCTTCCCGCGCCGCTGCACGATGGCGAACCGACCGCGCCTGCGGAAGCGCCGGAAAGCAACGAGGCCTGACAGGAGAGAGAGGCGCGCGCGGCGCGCCTTTCACCAATGCACCGTCGAACCGGCTGAACCGGGTCAAAATCTGTTAAACGGGACATATGGATACTCTTCACCTTCCTCAAGCCACGTCGCCTTTGGCCACGTGGCTTTACTATCTTGAGCATCTGCACTCGCAGACCATCGAGCTGGGGCTCGATCGCATTCGCTGCGTCGCGCAGCGCCTCGACCTGCTAAAACCCGCGCCTTTTGTTTTCACCGTCGCCGGCACCAACGGCAAAGGCACCACCTGCCGTACGCTCGAGACGCTGCTGATGGCGGCGGGCTATCGCGTCGGGGTCTACAGTTCGCCGCATCTGGTGCGCTATACCGAACGCGTGCGCGTGCAGGGTCAGGAGCTTGACGAGGCGCAGCACAGCGCCAGCTTCGCGAAAATCGAAGCCGGACGCGGCGACGTCTCGCTGACCTATTTTGAATTCGGCACGCTCTCCGCCCTGAACCTGTTTCAACAGGCGCAGCTGGACGTCGTGATCCTTGAAGTGGGGCTGGGCGGCCGGCTGGATGCCACTAATATTGTCGACGCCGACGTGGCGGTGGTGACCAGCATCGCGCTGGATCACACCGACTGGCTTGGCCCGGATCGTGAAAGCATCGGCCGCGAGAAAGCGGGCGTCTTTCGCGGCGGCAAGCCCGCCGTGGTCGGCGAGCCAGATATGCCCGCCAGCATCGCCGCCGTTGCGGCGGAGAAGGGCGCGCTGCTGCTGCGTCGCGGCCAGGAGTGGCACTACAGCCAGCAGCCGGAGAGCTGGGCCTGGCGCGACGCGCAGGGAGAGCTGAACGATCTGCCGCTGCCGCAGGTGCCGCTGCCTAACGCCGCCACGGCGCTGGCGGCGCTGCGCGCTTCCGGCCTGAACGTCAGCGAGACGATTATCCGCAATAATCTGCCGCTGGCAGTTCTCCCTGGCCGTTTCCAGACGGTAAGCGAATCGCCGCGCGTGATCCTCGACGTGGCGCACAACCCCCACGCGGCGAGCTATCTGGCGTCGCGTCTGGCGCAGCTGCCAAAAAGCGGCCGGGTACACGCGGTGGTGGGGATGCTGCATGATAAAGATATCGCCGGCACCCTGGCGGCGCTGGCGCCGCAAATCGACCGCTGGTACTGCGCGCCGCTTGAGGGGCCGCGCGGTGCCACCGCCGATGAGCTGATGACGCATCTGCCTCGCGACGCGGCGACCGCCTTTGCCGACGTGGAGAGCGCCTGGCAGGCGGCGAGCGCGCAGGCCGGGACGCAGGACATTGTGCTGGTATGTGGATCTTTCCATACCGTGGCGCAGGTCATGGAATCGACAGAGACGGAGAAAGGTCGTGGCAAGTAAGTTTCAGAACCGCCTGGTCGGCACCATTATTCTGGTGGCGGTCGGCGTGATTGTGCTGCCGGGCCTGCTGGACGGCAAAAAGAAGCATTATAAAGAGGAGTTCGCGGCGATCCCGCTGGTGCCGAAGCCGGATGACCAGCAGGATAGCGAGATGGTGCCGCCGGTGACGCAGCCGCTGCCGTCACAGCCACCGCAGGGGGCGGGCAGCGCGGTAAACAGCAACAGCAGCACCGCCCACAATCCGGTCGCCGAGCAGGGCAACGCCACGCCGCAGAGCGAAAGCGAGCCCAGCGTGGTGACGCCGCCGCCGGTGCACCAGAATACACCGGCGAAACCGCGTCAGGTGGAACAGCCGAAAACCCGCCCGGCGGAACAGCCAAAGGCGAAACCGGTCGAGCAGCCGAAAGCGCAGCCGAAACCGGTAGAGCAGGCGAAGCCGGTCGAGTCTAAGCCGATGGAAACGAAGCAGAGTGAACCGGCGAAGCCAGCGGAAACGCCGAAGGCTGCCGAGCAGAGCGCGCCAGCCGGTCAGGCTTATGTGGTGCAGCTCGGCGCGCTGAAAAATGCGGCGAAGGTCAGCGAAATCGTGGCGAAGCTGCGTCTGTCGGGCTATCGCGCCTTTACCGTGCCCTCTACGCCTGTACAGGGACAAATCACCCGCATTTATGTCGGCCCGGACGCCTCGAAAGCCAAACTGCAGGGCTCGCTGTCGGAGCTGCAGAGCGTCTCTGGCCTCGGCGGCGTGGTGAAGCCCTATAGCGCCCGTTAAGGCATTGATTGGTGCCGCCGATAGCATAAAAAGGCGGCGCCGCACGCAGTGTTAAAGCTGCGCAGCTTAATATAACTGATTGAGATTCAACGGCTTGAATAGCTGAATCTCCACAGGGCGAGGAAAGTTTTTTTCATCGCCCTTTTTATGGAAGGTGAAAAGGAAAAGCGCTACGCAAACGTTTTCTTTTTCTGTTAGAATGCGCCCCGAACTGGATGCAGGGGTGCAAACGCACTGGCGCTGGAAGAGTTCATGGTCTGGATTGATTACGTCATTATTGCGGTAGTTGGTTTTTCGGCTCTGGTCAGCCTGATTCGAGGGTTTGTCCGCGAAGCCTTATCTCTCGTTACCTGGGGATGCGCGTTTTTTGTCGCCAGTCATTACTACGCCTACCTTGCAGTCTGGTTTACAGGTTTTGACGACGAACTGGTGCGTAACGGCATCGCCATCGCGGTGCTGTTCGTCGCGACGCTGATTGTCGGCGCGATAGTCAACTATGTGATCGGCTCGCTGGTTGAGAAGACCGGCCTGTCGGGAACCGACAGGGTGTTGGGGGTCTGTTTCGGGGCGTTACGCGGCGTGCTGATCGTAAGCGCGATTCTTTTCTTCCTCGATACATTCACCGGCTTTTCCAAAAGTCCGGACTGGCAGCAGTCCCAGCTCATTCCCCAGTTCAGTTATATAATCAGATGGTTTTTTGACTACCTGAAAAGCACGTCGAGTTTTTTGCCCCGGTGACGCCACCGGGAGTGCGGCTAATGAGGAAATGACAACATGTGCGGTATTGTTGGTATCACCGGGTTTATGCCGGTCAACCAGTCGATCTATGATGCGTTAACGGTGCTTCAGCACCGCGGGCAGGACGCCGCAGGCATTTGTACTATCGATGCGCTGAACTGCTTCCGTCTGCGTAAGGCGAACGGCCTCGTCAGCGATGTCTTTGAAGCTCGCCACATGCAGCGTCTGCAGGGCAATATGGGGATCGGCCACGTTCGCTACCCGACCGCAGGCAGCTCCAGCGCCTCTGAAGCGCAGCCGTTCTACGTTAACTCGCCGTACGGTATTACGCTGGCCCATAACGGCAACCTGACTAACGCGCACGACCTGCGCAAGCACCTGTTCGAAAAGGGCCGCCGTCACGTCAACACCACTTCAGATTCTGAAATCCTGCTGAATATCTTCGCGCAGGAGCTGGACCGTTTTCAGAACGACCCGCTGGAAGCGGACAATATTTTCGCTGCGGTGGCGGCGGTGCATCAGCAGGTGCGCGGCGCTTACGCCGTTGTTGCGATGATCATCGGCCACGGCATGGTCGCCTTCCGCGATCCAAACGGCATTCGTCCGCTGGTGCTGGGCAAGCGCGTGCTGCCTGACAGCCGCGTCGAGTATATGGTCGCCTCTGAGAGCGTGGCGCTCGATACGCTGGGCTTCGAGTTTCTGCGCGACGTCGCGCCGGGCGAAGGCGTCTATATCACCGAGCAGGGCCAGCTCTTTACGCGCCAGTGCGCAGAAAACCCGAAGAGCAACCCCTGCCTGTTCGAGTATGTCTACTTTGCGCGTCCCGACTCCTTCCTCGACAAGATCTCCGTCTATAGCGCGCGCGTGCGCATGGGCACCAAGCTGGGCGAGAAGATTGCCCGCGAGTGGGAAGATCTCGATATCGACGTGGTGATTCCCATTCCGGAAACCTCTACCGATATCGCGCTGGAGATCGCGCGTATTCTCGATAAGCCCTATCGTCAGGGCTTTGTGAAAAACCGCTACGTCGGCCGCACCTTTATTATGCCGGGACAGCAGCTGCGTCGCAGCGCCGTTCGCCGCAAGCTCAACGCCAACCGCGCCGAGTTCCGCGACAAGAACGTGCTGCTGGTAGATGACTCTATCGTGCGCGGCACCACCTCTGAGCAGATTATCGAGATGGCGCGTGAAGCGGGGGCGAAACGCGTCTACCTGGCCTCCGCCGCGCCGGAAATTCGCTTCCCGAACGTCTACGGCATCGATATGCCGAGCGCCACCGAGCTGATCGCACACGGCCGCGAAGTGGATGAAATCTGTCAGCTGATCAAGGCCGACGCGCTGATCTTCCAGGATCTCAACGACCTGATCGAAGCGGTGCGCGAAGAGAACCCCGATATCGCCCAGTTTGAATGTTCGGTGTTTAACGGCGTTTACGTGACTAAGGATGTCGATCAGCAGTATCTGGAGTATCTCCAGTCGCTGCGCAACGATGACGCCAAAGCGCTGCAGCGTCAGAATGAAGTTGAGAACCTTGAGCTGCATAACGAAGGCTAAGCGCGTTTTCAGCGCTAACCAGTAGAGCACGGGGCGGAGAAATCCGCCCCGTTTGTTTTCCTGTTCTGGCCCGCGCTATCATAGCGCCTCACTGAACCGGCAAGGAACACCCATGAAACGACTCATCATTGGCATCTCTGGCGCAAGCGGCGCGATCTACGGCGTGCGGCTTTTGCAGGTGCTGCAGCAGGTCAGCGAGGTGGAAACCCATCTGGTGGTGAGTCCGGCGGCGCGGCAGACGCTGAGTCTGGAAACCGACTATACGCTGCGCGAAGTGCAGGCGCTGGCGGATGTGGTGCATGACGTGCGCGATATCGCCGCCAGCATCTCGTCGGGATCGTTCAAGACCCTGGGCATGGCGATCCTGCCGTGCTCGATGAAAACCCTCTCCGGCATCGTACACAGCTACAGCGACAGCCTGCTGACGCGCGCCGCCGACGTGGTGCTGAAAGAGCAGCGTAAGCTGGTGCTGGGGGTGCGCGAAACGCCGCTGCATATCGGCCATCTGCGCATGATGACCACCGCCGCCGAGCTGGGCGCGGTAATTATGCCGCCGGTGCCGGCCTTCTATCATCGTCCGCAGTCCATTATGGAGCTGGTGGATCAGACGGTTAACCGGGTGATCGATCAGTTCGATATTACGCTGCCGCAGGATCTTTTTACGCGCTGGAACGGTGCATAACCCGCATGTTTTGCACTGTTCATGTGCAAATTCGCGCGGCCGATCACTCTTCGTGCATTTGGTGCACCAAAAGTTAACAAGGTCGCTTTTTCTCGCTGACATCACTGATATATTCCCCTCACAAACCCGGCGGCAACGCCTTGCTGGCGCGCTGCCGGGCGCGCGAACGGCTTGCATTGCTGGCATGAAATATGCAAGAAATATGTGGCTTAACAAGCGCAAACACATCACGCACCCATAACAAAAAGCACTTCACTGAGGGTAATCTATGAAAAAGCGAGTTCTGGCTCTTTCTCTCATGCTGGGCCTGACCAGCGCCGCCAGCGTTTTCGCCGCGGTGCCGTCGTCGATTCGCATTGGGACTGACCCGACTTACCCGCCGTTTGAATCGAAAAACGCGCAAGGAGAGCTTGTCGGCTTCGATATCGATCTTGCTAACGAAATCTGTAAACGTATTAATGCGAAGTGCACCTATGTAGAAAGCGATTTTGACGCGCTGATCCCTTCGCTCAAGGCGAAGAAGATCGACGCCATCATCTCCTCGCTCTCTATCACCGCCAAACGTCAGGAAGAGATCGCCTTCTCTGACAAACTCTATGCGGCCAACGCCCGCCTGGTGGCGCCGAAAGGTTCGCCGATTCAGCCGACCATCGAGTCGCTGAAGGGCAAAAACATCGGCCTGCTGCAGGGCACCACGCAGGAGACCTACGCCAACCAGAACTGGCGTCCTAAAGGCGTTAACGTGACGCCTTATGCTAATCAGGACCTGGTTTATCAGGATCTGAACGCGGGTCGTATCGACGCGGCGTTTCAGGATGAAGTGCAGGCGAGTGAAGGCTTCCTGAAGCAGCCGGTGGGCAAGAACTACGCCTTCGCCGGTCCGGCGGTGAAAGACGACAAGATTTTCGGCGTTGGCACCGGTATGGGACTGCGTAAAGACGATAGCGAGCTGAAGGCGGCCATCGACAAAGCGTTTGAGGCGATGCGCAAAGATGGCACCTACGACAAGATCGCGAAAAAGTATTTTAATTTCAATGTGTACGGTGACTAATCCTGTCGACCCTTATCTGATCCTTCTGCGTTGAGCCGCACGGCGCAACGCACCATCCGATCAGGACTGCCCGCTGGCGCGCCCGCGGGCAGGACATTGATGTTTTCTCCACGACGGGATCGATTAAATGTTGTACGGCTATTCCGAGGTTATTCTCAAAGGCACCCTGGTCACGCTGGAGCTGGCGCTCAGCTCAGTGGTGCTGGCTGTTGTGCTCGGCCTGATCGGCGCGGGCGCAAAGCTCTCCCGCAGTCGCCCGCTGGCGATGCTGTTTGAAGGCTACACCACGCTGATTCGCGGCGTGCCCGACCTGGTGCTGATGCTGCTGATTTTCTACGGCCTGCAGATCGCCCTTAACGCGCTGACCGACGCCATGGGCCTGGCCCAGTTCGATATCGATCCGATGGTGGCCGGTATTATTACGCTCGGCTTTATCTACGGCGCCTACTTTACCGAAACCTTTCGCGGCGCCTTTCTTGCCGTGCCGAAAGGCCAGATCGAAGCCGCCACCGCCTTCGGCTTTACCGGTTCCCAGGTATTTCGCCGCATCCTGTTTCCCGGCATGATGCGCTACGCGCTGCCCGGCATCGGCAATAACTGGCAGGTTATCCTGAAAGCCACGGCGCTGGTGTCGCTGCTGGGGCTGGAGGATGTGGTGAAAGCGACGCAGCTGGCGGGTAAAAGCACCTGGCAGCCGTTCTACTTCGCCATTGTCGCTGGCGCGATCTATTTAATCTTTACCACGCTGTCTAACGGCGTGCTGTGGTGGCTGAATCGCCGCTACTCGGTCGGCGTAAAAAGGGCGGAGTTATGATCGATATTATTCAGGAGTACTGGAAATCCCTGCTCTGGACCGACGGATATCGCTTTACCGGCGTCGCTATTACGCTGTGGCTGCTGATTTTGTCGGTGGTGATCGGCGGCTGCCTGGCGGTGCTGCTCGCCATTGCGCGCGTCTCCCCAAACCGTTTCGTCAGCACCCCAGTCTGGCTCTTTACCTATGTGTTTCGCGGCACGCCGCTCTACGTTCAGCTGCTGGTGTTCTATTCGGGCATGTATACGCTGGAAGTGGTAAAAGGCTCGGAGCTGCTTAACGCCTTTTTTCGCAGCGGGCTGAACTGCACCCTGCTGGCGTTTACCCTGAATACCTGCGCCTATACCACGGAGATCTTCGCCGGGGCGATCCGTGCCGTGCCGCACGGCGAGATCGAGGCGGCGCGCGCCTATGGCTTCTCTACCTTTAAGCTCTACCGCTGCATTATTCTGCCGTCTGCGCTGCGCACCGCGCTGCCCGCCTACAGCAATGAGGTGATCCTGATGCTGCACTCCACGGCGCTCGCCTTTACCGCGACGGTGCCGGATCTGCTGAAAATTGCGCGCGATATCAACTCGGCGACCTATCAGCCCTTTACCGCATTCGGCATCGCGGCAGTGCTCTATCTGATTATCTCCTGGGTGTTGATTAGCCTGTTCCGTCTGGCGGAGCGCCGCTTCCTCGCACACATCAAACCTTCGTCATCGCATTGAGTAGAACTATGGCTGATAACAAATTAAGCGTGACCGAACTGCATAAGCGTTACGGTGACCATGAAGTATTAAAGGGGGTCTCTTTACAGGCCGATGCGGGCGATGTCATCAGCATCATCGGATCGTCGGGATCGGGGAAAAGCACCTTTCTGCGCTGCATCAATTTCCTGGAGAAGCCGAGCGAGGGCACCATTTCCGTTACCAACGAGCCGATCAACCTGGTGCGCGACACCGACGGTCAGCTGAAGGTGGCCAATAAAGAGCAGCTGCGTTCGCTGCGTACCCGTCTCACCATGGTGTTTCAGCACTTTAACCTGTGGAGCCACATGACGGTGCTGGAGAATGTGATGGAGGCGCCGATTCAGGTGCTGGGGCTCAGCAAGGCGGATGCCCGCGCCCGCGCCATTAACTATCTCAACAAGGTTGGCATCGACGAGCGCGCGCAGGCGAAATATCCGGTGCATCTTTCCGGCGGTCAGCAGCAGCGCGTCTCTATTGCGCGCGCGCTGGCGATGGAGCCGGAAGTGCTGCTGTTCGACGAACCGACCTCGGCCCTCGATCCAGAGCTGGTGGGCGAAGTGCTGCGTATTATGCAGAAGCTGGCGGAAGAGGGTAAAACCATGGTGGTGGTGACCCATGAGATGGAGTTTGCGCGCCACGTCTCCAGCCACGTCATCTTTCTGCACCAGGGCAAGATTGAAGAGGAAGGGCCGCCGGACGTGCTGTTCGGTAACCCGAAAAGCCCGCGCCTGCAGCAGTTTCTTAAGGGGTCGCTGAAGTAAAGGCCGCCTCCTCCGTCCAGGGGAGGAGGCGGAAAACAGCCTGACTCTACGCCGCGCCTTTGCCGGCGTGTTTTCCCGCCACATCCTGCAGCGCTTCCTGCAGATCGTACCAGCGAAAGCCGAAGCCGGAGGCCTCCAGCCGCTTCGGCAGCACATGCTGCCCGCCCAGCACCAGCACCGCCGATTCGCCCATCATCATTTTGATGGCGCTGGCGGGAGTGCGCATAAAGGCCGGGCGGTGCATAACGTGACCAAGCGTGGCGGCGAACTGCTCGTTGCGCACCGCGTAGGGCGCCACCATATTGAACGGGCCGCTGAGGTCGTCGCGATCCAGCAGCCAGAGAATGGCGTTGACCATATCGTCGATATGGATCCAGGGCAGATACTGTTTGCCGCTGCCGATAGGGCCACCAACGCCGAGCTTAAACGGCAGCTTCATTTTGCTTAACGCGCCGCCTTCGCTGGCCAGCACCACGCCGGTGCGCAGCAGGCAGACGCGGGTGCGCTCGCTCTGGGCGCTCAGCGCCAGCTGCTCCCAGCGCGCGCAGAGGCTGTGGGTAAACTCCTCCTGACCCTGATCCTCCTCCGTCATCACCAGCTCGCCGGTATCGCCGTAGTAGCCGGTCGCCGAGCCGGAGAGCAGCACGCGCGGCGGCGTATGGCTGGCGTTGATCAGCGAGGCGATGCGTTCGGTGATTTGCCAGCGGCTTTCGCACAGCCGCTGCTTCTGCTGCTCGGTCCAGCGCTTGTCGGCGATGGGTTCGCCAGCAAGATTGATGACCGCGTCAACTCCGTCAAGGTTTTGCTGCTGCGCCAGGCCTGACCAGAGCGCGACGCGCGCGTCGAGCTTTTCGCGCGCGGCGGCGACATCGCGCGTGACGACGCTAACCTGATGTCCCAGCGTCAGCAGGCGGGGAATAAGATGGCGGCCGATTAGCCCGGTTCCGCCGGTTACAAGTATGTGCATCTCGCGTCTCCTTATCATTTTTCTGATACGCACAGTTTCAGCATAGAAGAAGCGTGGCCGCACGCTGCAGCGCTGCGTCGCGCTTTAAGAACATCGGACCAGCAGGACATTGCTTTGCGGAAAGAAAATGGGTAAATATCAGGCTACCCGGATAAGACAGTTGAGGTAACAGATGAATTACCCCTCCATCACCCTGTGGTCTGATTCATCGTTTTTTAGTCCTTACGCCATGTCTGTTTACGTCGCGCTTACCGAAAAAGGCGTCCCTTTTTCGCTGAAACGTATCGATCTTGCACAAAATCAGCAGTTCACTAATGACTATCGCGCGCTGTCGCTGACCTGCCGCGTGCCAACGCTGCAGATCGACGAGTTTGTGCTGAGCGAATCCTCCGCTATCGCTGAATATCTGGAAGAGCGTTTTCCCGCGCCGGCGTTCGAGCGCCTCTATCCGCGCGATCGCGAGAAGCGCGCGCGAGCGCGTGAAGTGCAGGCGTGGCTGCGCAGCGACTTTTTACCTATCCGTCAGGAGCGGCCGACAGAGGTGTTATTCGCCGGCGAGCGTTTTCCGCCGTTGAGCGCGGCGGCGGCTCAGGCGGCAGAAAAGCTGATTGCGGCGAGTTTGCGCCTGCTGCCGGATCGGCAGCAGAACCTGTTTGGCGAGTGGTCCGTGGCCGATACCGATCTGGCGGTGATGCTGAATCGTCTGGCGCTGCACGGCGACGCGCTGCCGGATAAACTCAGGGAATATGCTGAATTTCAGTGGCAGCGCGCCTCGGTACAGCTCTGGCTGGCTGAAAGCGGCAAACAACGATAGATTGCGCCGCTTGCTCAGGCGAGCGGAAGTGATTACCTTACAGCACACTATAACAACGACGTGGCAATCAGGTGCGTGTCGCACGGCACGCCAGAACAGAAAAGGGTTACCGGATGGTGGATCAAACCGCGGGCGACGCTATCGAGTGGGTCGATATCGTTAATGAAGAGAATGAAGTGATTGCGCAGGCGACGCGCGCACAGATGCGTGCGCAGCGTATGCGCCATCGCGCCACCTATATCGTGGTGCATGACGGCGCAGGCAAGATTCTGGTGCAGCGCCGCACCGAGACCAAAGACTTCATGCCCGGCATGCTGGACGCCACGGCGGGCGGCGTGGTGCAGAGCGGCGAAGATCTGCTGGAGTCGGCACGCCGCGAGGCTGAAGAGGAGCTGGGCATCGCCGATGTGCCTTTCGCCGAGCACGGCAAGTTCTACTTCGAAGATGAGCATGTCCGCGTCTGGGGCGGGCTGTTCAGCTGCGTCTATCACGGCCCGTTCGCCATGCAGGAAGAGGAGGTGGACGAGGTGTTCTGGATGACCCCGGATGAGATTACCGCGCGCTGCGACGAGTTCACCGATGATTCGCTCAAGGCGCTGTCGCTATGGCTGACGCGTAACGGCGACGCTTAAAAACAGGTGATTGAAAAAACGCCCGTCTGGGCGTTTTTTTGTTTTTGCGGCCTGTGAGGCCGCCGCTTCCCTTCACCGGCTGTTGCCCGCGCCTTTATGGGGCATTGTGCGAGCTCTGTTAATGCGCCGCCGGGATGCACCAGGATGCCGCAGCAAAGTCAGTCTGTTCGCGTCCCTGGTTGTCTCCGAACGTGGCGTAGCGAGCAAGATTCGGCACCAGGCGATGCGATAAAAAAAAGAGCATGCGTGGGCATGCTCTTGTTCGTCAGGATGTGAACCCGGAAGGCTTAGCCTTCCGCCTGCTGCGACTGAATCGCGGTCAGGGCGATGGTGTAGACGATATCGTCCACCAGCGCGCCGCGCGACAGATCGTTAACCGGCTTGCGCATGCCCTGCAGCATCGGCCCGATAGAGATCAGATCCGCTGAGCGCTGCACCGCTTTGTAGGTGGTATTGCCGGTGTTGAGATCCGGGAAGATAAACACCGTGGCGCGACCTGCAACCGCCGAGTTCGGCGCTTTGGATTTGGCCACATCTTCCATAATTGCCGCGTCATACTGCAGCGGACCGTCGATCACCAGATCCGGGCGTTTCTCCTGGGCGATACGCGTCGCTTCTCGCACTTTTTCCACGTCGCTGCCCGCACCGGAGGTGCCGGTTGAGTAGGAGATCATCGCCACGCGCGGTTCGATGCCGAAAGCATGGGCGGAGTCGGCAGACTGAATAGCGATTTCCGCCAGCTGTTCTGCGGTTGGATCCGGGTTGATGGCGCAGTCGCCATAGACCAGCACCTGTTCCGGCAGCAGCATAAAGAACACCGAGGAGACCAGCGAGCTGTTCGGCGCGGTTTTAATCAGCTGCAGCGGCGGACGAATGGTGTTGGCGGTGGTGTGTACCGCGCCTGACACCAGACCGTCTACTTCGCCGCTCTCCAGCATCATGGTGCCGAGCACGACGTTATCTTCCAGCTGCTCCTGCGCCACCACTTCGGTCATGCCTTTGTTCTTACGCAGCTCCACCAGGCGTGGCACATAGTTGTTGCGAACCACTTCAGGATCGACGATTTCGATGCCTTTGCCCAGTTCGACGCCCTGTGCTGCGGCGACGCGCTGGATCTCATCCGGGTTGCCCAGCAGCACGCAGGTTGCGATGCCGCGATCGGCGCAGATGGCGGCAGCCTTGACGGTGCGCGGCTCATCGCCTTCCGGCAGCACGATGCGTTTGCCCGCTTTGCGCGCCAGCTCGGTGAGCTGATAGCGGAAGGCCGGCGGTGACAGGCGGCGGCTGCGCTCGGAGGTCGCGGTCAGCGATTCGATCCAGTCGGCGTTGATATAGTTGGCGACATACTCCTGCACTTTCTCCACGCGCTGAGTATCGTCGCTCGGTACTTCCAGATTGAAGCTCTGCAGGCTGAGCGACGTCTGCCAGGTGTTGGTTTTCACCATAAAGACCGGCAGGCCGGTCTGGAAGGCGCGTTCGCACAGCTTCGCGATGCGGCTGTCGATCTCGTAGCCGCCGGTCAGCAGGATGGCACCAATCTCTACGCCGTTCATCGCGGCGAGGCAGGCGGCCACCAGCACGTCGGGACGGTCCGCTGAGGTCACCAGCAGTGAGCCGGGACGGAAATGCTCCAGCATATGCGGCAGGCTGCGCGCGCAGAAGGTAACAGACTTGACGCGGCGCGTAGCGATCTCGCCTTCGTTGATCACGTCGGCATTGAGGTGGCGGCACATATCGATGGCGCGCGTGGCAATAAGATCGAAACTCCAGGGCACGCAGCCCAGCACCGGCAGCGGGCTGTCGGCGAACAGCTGTTTCGGATCGATGTTAGCGACGCTTGCTTTGGTGGAGTCGTCGAAAATCTCTGACAGATCCGGGCGCGTGCGGCCCTGTTCATCCACCGGGGCGTTCAGCTTGTTGATGATAACGCCGGTGATATTTTTGTTCTTGCTGCCGCCAAAGCTGCTTTGCGTCAGTTCGATACGCTCTTTCAGCTGGGCGGGAGAGTCGTTGCCCAGCGCCATAACAAACACGATCTCGGCGTTAAGCGTCCTGGCGATCTCATAGTTGAGCGCATTGGCGAACTGATGCTTACGCGTCGGCACCAGGCCTTCAACCAGCACCACTTCCGCATCTTTGGTGTTTTCATGGTAGCGCGCAATGATCTCTTCCATCAGCACGTCCTGCTGGTTAGCGCCCAGCAGCGACTCCACGCGCGACATTTTCAGCGGGTCGGCGGCGGGAATTGACGAGTTCTTGCGGATGATCATGGTGGTCTGGTCGGGCTTGTCGCCGCCAGCGCGCGGCTGCGCGATAGGTTTAAAGACGCTGAGACGAACGCCTTTACGCTCCATGGCACGAATAACGCCGAGGCTGACGCTGGTCAGGCCGACGCTGGTGCCAGTAGGAATAAGCATAATTGTACGCGACACGTTTGAACCTCGCTTTAGGTAGTGTCAAAAACAACACCGTCAGCCGAGGCTGACGGGGAGGGAACATCAGGCGGTCAGACGCGCCGCATCCTGGGCAATCACCAGCTCTTCATTGGTCGGGATGACAATTGCCGGGCGGGTGCCCTCTTTATTAATAAAGCCGGATTTGCCGAAGCGCGCCGCCAGGTTGCGCTCATGATCGACCTCAAAGCCGAGCAGGCCCAGCTTTTTCAGCGACAGTTCGCGCACCATCGCCGCGTTTTCGCCGATGCCGCCGGTAAAGATCACCGCGTCCAGGCGGCCATCCATCATAGCGCTATAGCTGCCGATGTATTTTGCCAGACGATGGCAGAAAACATCCATGGCGCGTTTCGCGTCCTCTTTGGTTTCGTAGTTGTCTTCGACGTAGCGGCAGTCGCTGGTGACGTCGGTCAGGCCCAGCAGGCCAGACTCTTTGGTCAGCAGCTTGTTGATGGCGTCGACGCTCATGCCCAGCGTATCGTGCAGATAGAAGATAATCGCCGGATCGATGTCACCGCTGCGGGTGCCCATGACCAGACCTTCCAGCGGCGTCAGACCCATTGAGGTATCGACGCACTTGCCGTTACGCACCGCCGCCACCGAGGCGCCGTTGCCGAGGTGGCAGGTAATGATGTTCAGCTCGTCGACCGGTTTGTTAAGGATTTTTGCCGCTTCGTGCGTCACATAGTAGTGGCTGGTGCCGTGCGCGCCGTAGCGGCGAACGCCGTGCTCTTTATAGAGGCGGTAGGGCAGGGCGTAGAGATAGGACTCTTCCGGCATCGTCTGATGGAACGCCGTGTCGAAAACTGCCACATTCTTGTCGGAGAGATGCGGGAAGTTTTTCATTGCCTCTTCAATGCCGATCAGATGCGCCGGGTTATGCAGCGGCGCGAAAGAGGCGTTGTCTTTGATCCCCTGCACCACGGCGTCGGTAATAATGACCGATTCCGTCAGCTGCTCACCGCCATGCACAATGCGATGACCAATTGCAGCAATTTGTGCCGACAGCTCTGGTTTTTGTGCCAGAATAGTTTTAACAATGAAATTTAGCGCTTCGCTGTGTGCGGCGCCAGCGCCCAGAGGGGCTTCATGTTTTTCTCCGTCAAGTTTCCACTTAATGCGCGCTTCCGGCAGGTGGAAACATTCAGCCAGGCCGGACAGATATTCCTCTCCGCTGGCGGCATTCAGGATGGCGAACTTCAGTGAAGAGCTGCCGCAGTTCAGAACCAGTACTAACTTACTCGACATGGAAGTACCTATTTGTTAAAAGTGGCTAAAAAAAAGGCAATCAGACTATCAGCGTAGCCCATGAAAGCGGGATGCTTAATCATAACGCCGTTGCGGTAGTCAAAATGTTGCTTCTCCGCAAAAAAATTTCGGTAATTTTACAAAAATTTTTGAAATTTGCTTAGCGGAAGCTAGCCGCTACGTTTGTGATTTACGTTTTTGCCCGCTTCCAGTAGGTTATTGAGAGGCTGGGTCAGGATAGCGAGAGTGCCCTTTAAAGACAAAAAGTTTTGAAGGACGTCACGTAAAGTTGTGTAGTTATAAATTAATTTTATTTTTTGCAGGTTTAGTTGAGGTCCGCCATGGCGAATGATTCTGGCAATACTGGCTGGTTCCGTATTTTTCAAAACGGCCAGCACTATATGAAGACCTGGCCGAATGACAAACGCCTCGCGCCGATCTTTCCTGAAAATCGCGTATCGAGCGTGACCCGGTTCGCCATCCGCTTTATGCCGCCGCTGGCGGTGTTCACGCTGAGCTGGCAAATCGCCCTGGGCGGACAGCTGGGTCCGGCGGTCGCCACCGCGCTCTTTGCCTGCAGTCTGCCGATGCAGGGGTTATGGTGGCTGGGCAAACGCTCGGTGACGCCGCTGCCGCCGACGCTGCTGCACTGGTTTCACGAGGTGCGCGCCCGTCTGGAAGAGGCGGGCCAGGCCATTGCGCCGGTTGAGGGCAAGCCGACCTATCAGGCGCTGGCTGACCTGCTGAAGCGGGCATTTAAACAGCTGGATCGCACCTTCCTCGACGATCTTTGATCGACCACCCTTTTCCCGCAGAGAGAATTTGTTGCTCAACCGGGTCTAAATCAAAGAAAAGTGGTGCGGGCATACCCGCATCATTCGCCTTATGCCACTATTTTCCGTCTAATACTTGAGCGGCCTGTCGGCCCAGGAGCCTATGATGGAAATGACCCACGCACAGCGTCTGATTCTCTCTAACCAGTACAAAATGATGGCTATGCTGGAGCCTGACAACGCCGAACGCTATCGCCGTTACCAGACCATTATCGAGCGCGGCTATGGGCTGCAGATGCGCGAGCTGGATAAAGAGTTTGGCGAACTGACGGAAGAGACCTGCCGCACCATTATCGACATTATGGAGATGCACCATGCGCTGCATGTCTCCTGGTCGAATCTTGGCGACAAAGGCTCGCTGGACGAGCGTCGCCTCGCTTTTCTCGGCTTTGATGCGGCCACCGAAGCGCGCTTCCTCGGCTACGTGCGCTTTATGGTCAATACCGAAGGTCGCTATACTCACTTCGACTCCGGCACGCACGGCTTTAATGCGCAGACGCCAATGTGGGAAAAGTATCGACGCATGCTGGCGGTGTGGCACACTTGTCCACGTCAATATCACCTTAGCGCGACGGAAATCGCGCAGATTATCAATGCCTGACGGGAGTGCCTGTGACCTATAGCGGTTTTTTATTTGATCTGGATGGCACGCTGGTGGATTCGCTGCCTGCGGTAGAGCGCGCGTGGAGCAACTGGGGAGCGCGGCACGGCATCGCCGCTGAAGAGATCCTGAGTTTTATTCACGGCAAGCAGGCGATCGCCTCGCTGCGCCATTTTATGGCGGGTCAGCCGGAAGCGGACATTCAGGCGGAGTTTCGCGCGCTGGAGCAAAATGAAGCGCAGGATACCGACGGCGTACGGGCGCTGCCGGGCGCGCACGCGCTGCTGACGCGGCTGGACGCGCTGCAGATCCCCTGGGCTATCGTGACCTCCGGCTCGGTGCCGGTGGCGCACGCGCGTCACAAGGCCGCCGGACTGCCGCTGCCGTCGGTCTTTATCACCGCTGAACAGGTAGAGCAGGGCAAGCCGGCGCCCGATCCCTATCTCCTTGGCGCGGAGAAACTGGGGCTGGCGGCGGAAAGCTGCGTGGTGGTCGAGGACGCGCCTGCCGGCATTCTCTCTGGCCTGAACGCCCGCTGCGCGGTCATTGCGCTTAACGCGCCCGCCGATACGCCGCGTCTGGGGGAAACCCTGATGCAGCTTCGCTCGCTGGCGTCGCTGCGGGTGACGCCGCAGGCTGAAGGCGGCTTTTCTCTGCAGCGGGAAGAGTGAGGCGCCGCCGCGTTACAGCGGCGACTCCTGTGAGATCTCATCCAGCGACAGGCTAAAGCTGGGAATAAATACCTCGACGAAGTAGTCCATCTCCGGCGAACGGCGCTGCTGCAGGGTTTTCTCCAGACGCGCCTTGGCCAGCAGGAACTCATTGTTGCCTGCAGATAACTCTTCAAGGCATTTCAGGTAGGCGCAGAGCGCGTCCGCCTGCTTCACCACCGACTGCTCCTCTTCGCTGTGCTGATGTTCGTCAAGCAGCGGGCGGTAAACCTCCTGCAGCTCCTCCGGCAGCATCTCGATCAGCTTCTGCTGGGCGATTTTTTCGATCTTTTTATACTCGTGGGCAATTTGCGCATTGTAATACTTCACCGGCGTCGGTAGATCGCCGGTGAGGACTTCGCTGGCGTCATGGTAGAGCGCCAGCATCGCAATGCGATCGGCGTTGAGCGTGCCGCTGAATTTTTTGTTTTTAATTACGGCGAGCGCATGCGCCACCATTGCGACCTGCAGGCTATGCTCCGACACGTTTTCGGTCCGCACGTTACGCATCAGCGGCCAGCGGTTGATCAGTTTAAGACGGGAGAGATGGGCGAAAAAGTGGCTTCGGGTCATGCGTTATCCTGTCAGCAACGGGGGAAGCGTCACGCCTCCCCAAATGCTGTCAGTATACGCGGCAGGTTTTACTGACGATAGCCTTGCAGGAAACGGTCGAACTTGCCGATCGCCATCTCCAGATCGTCGACGCGCGGCAGCGTTACGATGCGCACATGGTCCGGCCACGGCCAGTTAAAGGCGGAGCCCTGAACCAGCAGCACCTTCTCCTGCAGCAGAAAGTCCAGCACCATCTTCTGGTCGTCGTGAATGTTGAACTTCTTCGCGTCGATACGCGGGAACATATAGAGCGCGCCGTTCGGCTTCACGCAGCTGACGCCGGGAATATCGTTGATCAGCTCCCATGCGCGCTGGCGCTGCTCATAGAGACGGCCGCCCGGCGCGATAAATTCGCTGATGCTCTGATAGCCACCCAGCGCGGTCTGAATAGCGTGCTGCGCCGGCACGTTGGCGCACAGACGCATCGAGGCCAGCATCTCCAGCCCTTCGATATAGCCTTTCGCGTGTTTCTTCGGCCCGTTAAGCACCATCCAGCCCTGACGGAAGCCCGCCACGCGGTAGGTTTTGGAGAGGCCGTTAAAGGTAACGGTCAGCAGATCGGGCGCCAGCGCGGCGATCGAGTGGTGCTGCGACGCGTCATAAAGGATCTTGTCGTAGATTTCGTCGGCGAAAATGATCAGGTTATGCTGACGCGCGATCTCGACGATCTCCAGCAGCAGCGCTTTACTGTAGACCGCACCGGTGGGATTGTTCGGGTTAATGATCACGATGCCGCGGGTGCGCGGCGTGATTTTGCTGCGAATATCGTCAAGATCCGGGAACCAGTCAGACGACTCGTCGCACAGATAGTGCACCGCCTTGCCGCTGGAAAGCGACACCGCCGCCGTCCAGAGCGGATAGTCGGGCGCGGGCACCAGCATTTCGTCGCCGCTGTTCAGCAGCGCCTGCATCGCCTGCACGATCAGCTCGGAAACGCCGTTGCCGATATAGATATCTTCCACCGTGACGTCGCGCATATCGCGCGCCTGGTAGTGCTGCATAATGGCTTTACGCGCCGAGTAGAGCCCTTTGGAGTCGCAGTAGCCCTGCGCGCTCGGCAGGTTACGGATTACATCGACCAGAATCTCGTCAGGCGCTTCAAAACCGAAAGGCGCCGGGTTGCCGATATTGAGCTTGAGAACTTTGTTGCCTTCTTCTTCGAGACGTTTAGCCTCTTTAAGTACCGGCCCGCGAATGTCGTAACAGACGTTTTCCAGCTTGCCGGATTTATCAATTTGAAAAGTCATTATTAATCGCCTTTATGGGCAGAATCCTTTTACTGCCGCAGAATCAAACCAGCACAATGTACTCTCCTCAATGCGACAAAAGAAGGGCAGCGGCAGGTTTTGGCGTCTTTGCCATCTTTTTGCGGCCCTGATGGCGTAAAGCCTAATTTCTTTGCAATTAACTGGTTAAAGAGGCTGATTTTTGGCGTGCAGGCAATATTTTTCACTGGAATACGCCTTTTTGAGTGTAAACGGCGCTGTCCGGCGGCCAGAGAAACGAATGAGAAGTTTCTGGCTGAAAGATGAGCAGGTGAGCAGTTAGATGAATCAGGAAATAGTTAAGCTATTTTATACGAATGTTTAAAAAAACAGCCGAGGCGATCGTCCAGTAAGCCAACCGGCAAACGATTGCGCCCGCCGGGGCGGCTTAGCGGCTCTGAATAGCCGGAAAAGTTCCCTGTGCGAAAGGGCCACTCCATACCCGATAAAAGGTATTTAAGGCGTATCTTCTCACTTTATCTCGACTTTCAGATACGGGTCGGTTAAAAAGTGGGCAGCGATGTGCCAGAATGGCCCTGAAATGCGATCTGGTCAAAAATTACGATGCTTTTCACAAAATCATTTCCATTTTGAAGTTAAAAATGATTAAGTATAATTTATTATTTGTCGCATTTAGCTGCTACGCAATTCATAATCCTGTAGTCGGCTTTTTCCGTCCGCTGTAGGTACGGAACCCTAGACACCAACGCAGCTTCCTGCAATTGCGCTCCCGCGCTGTCGGTCCAGAAGTTGTTTCTGTCTACTCAACGCTGCTTTCTCGCTACTTCGGGATGCGCGTTTGTCGGTATACGTCTGACACGAATTTCTTTGGCGGTCTCACACAGGACCGGCAATGAGCATAATTACCACTTATCTCTTTGATAAGTAGCGTAATAACACCAGGGTAGTAGTTTTTTAAAAATCTTATAAGTGAAGAAAACATGACTAATGCAAATCGTCCGATACTGAATCTCGACCTCGATCTGCTGAGAACGTTTGTGGCCGTTGCGGACCTGAATACGTTTGCGGCGGCCGCTGCCGCTGTGTGCCGAACCCAGTCGGCCGTCAGCCAGCAGATGCAGCGTCTGGAGCAATTGGTAGGTAAAGAGCTGTTTGCCAGACATGGACGTAATAAATTATTAACCGAACACGGTATTCAGCTTTTAGGCTACGCCAGGAAAATTTTGCGCTTCAACGACGAGGCCTGCACATCGCTGATGTACAGCAACATTCAGGGCGTGCTGACTATCGGCGCCTCAGATGATACCTCTGATACCATCCTGCCGTTCCTGCTTAACCGCGTGACCTCGGTCTATCCGAAGCTGGCGATCGACGTCCGGGTAAAACGTAACCCCTTTATGATGGAGATGCTGAACCAGGGCGAAGTGGATCTGGTTGTAACCACCTCCAGTCCTGGCAGCTTTACCCATCAGGTGCTGCGCACGTCGCCGACGCTGTGGTACTGCGCGGCGGACTATATCTTTCAGCGCGGCGAAGCAATTCCACTGGTGCTGCTGGACGAACCCAGCCCGTATCGCGATATGGCGATCGATCACCTCAATGAAGCGGGCATTCCGTGGCGCATCTCCTACGTCGCCTCTACCCTGGCTGCAGTGCGCGCCGCGGTAAAAGCGGGTCTGGGCGTGACGGCACGTCCGGTTGAGATGATGAGTCCAGAACTGCGCGTGATGGGTGCGGCGGAAGGGCTGCCGGTGCTGCCGGATACGCAGTATCTGCTGTGCCGCAATCCAGACAGCGATAACGAGCTGGCGCTGGCGATTTTCAACGCCATGCAGTCCACCAACGATCCCTACAACCTGAGCGCCAATCCGGATGGGACGCTGTTGCTGGATGATGAGGAGTAAGCGGCAGAGGCTGCTGTTCAACTCGCTTTCTACTGCCTGCCAGTTGTTAAAACTGTAATAAAAAAGCCCTTCGTTATGCTTTTGCATCGAAGGGCTTTTTTTATCTCCTTAACGCACCCTTTTTCTCGCCGTTATCTCATACAAGCTCTCTGCGTCCGTTGACCAAAGCAAAGCGCTATTCCGTTCTGAGCAAAGATGAAATTCTCTTTCTGAAGATGTGAAAACTCTGTTCCGTATTTAGGCAACATTTGCTGAAAAAAAGGACAAAAAGGCCAGTTTTGTGTCCTGGATCAAAAAAATACCCCTGACAAGGGGAAGGAAAAAGCGCAAAAGCCTGCCAGAATACGTTGGTAAAATGCACGATCCATGCATTTGAATTCACGCGACATTCTAAAAGACCATACAGACTGAAGCGATTTAGCTGGCAACGCGCGCATCATATGTTAAAATTTTGATGCGCGTGTAAAATAATGTTTGGATACTTTTGTCAAAGTTGACAAAAGGTTATAGAAAGGAGTAAAAAACCCCATAAAATTGCTGCCTAATTGATAATGACAGCATAATTTATAAGGTTTTTTTCCTTCCCTTGAATCGATGTGGTGCGTTTGCTGCAAGTGACCCGCGCAGGATGCCATCGCCACTTTTGATGAGTAAGCAAAGAGTATGTCAACAGCCACCGAAGTCGTCGCTCATCACTGGGCGTTTATCATATTTGTCATTATCGCTTTCGGCCTTTGCGCCTTTATGCTTACCGGAGGATGGCTCTTAGGCGGCCGCGCCCGCGCCCGTCATAAAGAGACGCCGTTTGAATCCGGTATCGAATCCGTTGGCGACACCCATATCCGTCTCTCGGCGAAGTTCTATCTCGTCGCGATGTTCTTCGTCATCTTCGACGTAGAAGCGCTCTTTTTATACGCATGGGCGACCTCAATCCGCGAAAGCGGCTGGGTCGGCTTTGTGGAAGCCGCAATTTTCATTTTGGTGCTCCTGGCGGGGCTGGTCTATCTGGTGCGTATCGGCGCGCTGGACTGGGCGCCTGCACGTCGTCGCGTGGTGGTCAAATCCAGCCCGATCGGTCACACCAACCCTCATAAGCAGTAAAAGCGAGGCAATCTGATGGACTATACGCTCACCCGCATAGACCCCAACGGTGGTGAGAACGACCGTTATCCTCTGCAAAAACAGGAGATCGTTACCGATCCCCTTGAGCAGCACGTTCATCGCAGCGTCTACATGGGCAAGCTCGAGCATGCCCTGCATGACATGGTGAACTGGGGCCGTAAGAACTCCCTGTGGCCCTATAACTTTGGTTTGTCCTGCTGCTACGTAGAGATGACCACCTCCTTTACCGCCGTGCACGACGTTGCGCGTTTCGGTGCGGAAGTGATGCGCGCCTCGCCGCGTCAGGCGGACTTTATGGTTATCGCCGGAACGCCTTTTACCAAAATGGCGCCGGTGATTCAGCGTCTCTATGACCAGATGCTGGAGCCGAAGTGGGTGATTTCGATGGGTGCCTGCGCCAACTCCGGCGGCATGTACGACATCTACTCCGTGGTGCAGGGCGTGGACAAATTCCTGCCGGTTGACGTCTATATCCCCGGCTGCCCGCCGCGCCCGGAAGCCTATATGCAGGCGCTGCTGCTGCTGCGCGAGTCGATTGGCAAAGAGCGCCGTCCGCTGTCGTGGGTTGTCGGCGATCAGGGCGTTTACCGCGCCAATATGCAGTCGGAACGTGAAAGAAAACGCGGTGAGCGCATTGCCGTAACCACTCTTCGCGCCCCTGACGAAGTGTAAGAACACCGTACATGGATGGATTCCACGCCCGCAGCAAAACATGACAATTTAATGCGCGGCCCATCCTGACGCCTTCTTTTGAGTGCCTGGCGACAGGCCGGAATGGTGAGTAACGTATGACAGATTTAACCACGCACGATCTCGCTCAGCCTGCATGGCAAACCCGGGATCACCTGGATGACCCGGTGATCGGCGAGCTGCGTAACCGTTTTGGGCCGGATGCCTTTACCGTTCAGCCAACCCGCACCGGCATTCCTGTGGTCTGGGTAAAGCGCGAACAGCTGCTGGAGATTGTGACCTTCCTGCGTAAACTGCCGAAGCCGTACATCATGCTGTATGACCTGCATGGTATGGACGAGCGTTTACGTACCCACCGCGCCGGTCTGCCTGCCGCGGATTTTTCTGTTTTCTATCATTTTCTGTCAATCGAGCGTAACCGCGACATCATGCTCAAGGTAGCGCTGGCGGAAAACGATCTGCATCTGCCGACGCTGACGAAAATCTTCCCGAACGCCAACTGGTACGAGCGCGAAACCTGGGAGATGTTCGGCGTAACCTTCGACGGCCACCCGCACCTGACGCGCATCATGATGCCGCAGACCTGGGAAGGCCATCCGCTGCGTAAAGATTACCCGGCGCGCGCGACAGAGTTCGATCCCTTTACGCTGACCAAGCAGAAAGAAGACCTGGAGATGGAGGCGCTGACGTTCAAACCCGAAGACTGGGGCATGAAGCGCAGCACCAACAGCGAGGACTTTATGTTCCTCAACCTGGGCCCGAACCACCCGTCGGCGCACGGTGCTTTCCGTATCATCCTGCAGCTGGATGGCGAAGAGATTGTCGACTGCGTGCCGGATATCGGCTATCACCACCGCGGCGCAGAGAAGATGGGCGAGCGCCAGTCGTGGCACAGCTACATCCCCTATACCGACCGCGTGGAGTATCTCGGCGGCTGCGTTAACGAGATGCCTTACGTGCTGGCGGTAGAAAAGCTGGCTGGCATTGTGGTGCCGGATCGCGTCAACGTAATCCGCGTTATGCTCTCCGAGCTGTTCCGCATCAACAGCCATCTGCTCTATATCTCAACCTTTATTCAGGACGTCGGCGCGATGACGCCGGTGTTCTTTGCCTTTACCGATCGCCAGAAGATTTATGACGTGGTCGAAGCCATTACCGGCTTCCGTATGCACCCGGCCTGGTTCCGCATCGGCGGCGTGGCGCACGATCTGCCGAAGGGCTGGGAGCGCCTGCTGCGCGACTTCCTCGACTGGATGCCGAAGCGTCTGAAAGAGTATGACAAGGCCGCGCTGCGCAACAGCGTGCTGGTGGGCCGTTCCAAAGGCGTCGCCGCCTATAACATGGACGAGGCGCTGGCCTGGGGCACCACCGGCGCCGCGCTGCGCGCCACCGGGCTGGACTTCGACGTGCGTAAATGGCGTCCGTACTCAGGTTATGAAAACTTCGATTTTGAGATCCCGGTTGGCGCCGGCATCAGCGACGCCTATACCCGCGTACAGCTGAAGATGGAAGAGATGTGGCAGTCGCTGCGCATTCTTGAGCAGTGCCTGAACAATATGCCGGAAGGGCCGTTTAAAGCGGATCACCCGCTGACTACGCCGCCGCCGAAAGAGCGTACGCTGCAGCATATCGAAACGCTGATCACGCACTTCCTGCAGGTTTCATGGGGTCCGGTGATGCCGGCCAATGAATCCTTCCAGATGATTGAGGCGACCAAAGGAATCAACAGCTACTACCTGACCAGCGACGGCAGCACCATGAGCTACCGCACCCGCGTGCGTACGCCGAGCTTCCCGCACCTGCAGCAGATCCCGTCGGTGATCCGCGGCAGCCTGGTATCCGACCTGATCGTTTACCTCGGTAGTATCGATTTTGTTATGTCAGACGTGGACCGCTAATTATGCACGATCAAAAAATTGCCATTCATACGATCGACCCAACTGAGGTCTTCGTGCTGAGCGCGGAAGAGCATCACGCCATCGAGCACGAGAAACACCACTATGAAGATGCGCGCGCGGCGTCAATTGAAGCGCTGAAGATCGTGCAGAAGCAGCGCGGCTGGGTGCCAGACGGTGCCATCAACGCCATCGCCGAGGTGCTGGGCATTCCGGCCAGCGACGTTGAAGGGGTCGCCACCTTCTACAGCCAGATTTTCCGCCAGCCGGTTGGCCGTCACGTTATCCGCTATTGCGACAGCGTCGTGTGCCACATCACCGGCTATCAGGGCATTCAGGCGGCGCTGGAGCAGAATCTCAACATCAAGCCTGGCCAGACCACGGCGGACGGTCGCTTTACGCTGCTGCCCACCTGCTGCCTGGGCAACTGCGACAAAGGCCCGACCATGATGGTGGATGAAGATACCCACGTTCATCTGACGCCGGAAGGCATCGCCTCGCTACTGGAGCAGTATCAATGACCATCAAACAGATCATTCGTACTGCGGAAACGCACCCGCTGACCTGGCGCATGCGCGATGACAAGCAGCCGGTATGGTTCGAAGAGTACCGCAGCAAAAACGGCTATGCCGGCGCGGAAAAAGCGCTGAAAGGCATGGCACCGGACGAGATTGTTGCGGCAGTTAAAGATTCCGGCCTGAAAGGGCGCGGCGGCGCGGGCTTCTCCACCGGTCTTAAGTGGAGCCTGATGCCGAAAGATGAGTCCATGAACATCCGTTACCTGCTGTGTAACGCCGATGAAATGGAGCCGGGCACCTATAAAGACCGCCTGCTGATGGAGCAGATGCCGCACCAGCTGGTGGAAGGCATGCTGATCAGCGCCTTCGCCCTGAAAGCCTATCGCGGCTATATCTTCCTGCGCGGCGAATATATCGAGGCGGCGGTCAACCTGCGTCGCGCCATCGCAGAAGCGACCGAAGCGGGCTTTCTCGGCAAGAACATTCTCGGTACCGGCTTTGACTTTGAGCTGATTGTCCACACCGGCGCTGGCCGCTATATCTGCGGCGAAGAGACGGCGCTGATCAACTCGCTGGAAGGGCGTCGCGCCAATCCGCGCTCCAAGCCGCCATTCCCGGCGAGCGCGGGCGCGTGGGGCAAGCCGACCTGCGTTAACAACGTAGAGACGCTCTCGAACGTTCCGGCGATCCTGGCGAACGGCGTCGAGTGGTACAAAGGCCTGTCGAAAAGCGAAGATGCCGGCACCAAAATGATGGGCTTCTCTGGCCGCGTGAAAAACCCAGGGGTGTGGGAACTGCCGTTCGGCATCACCGCACGCGAGATTCTGGAAGATTACGCTGGCGGGATGCGCGACGGTCTGCGCTTTAAAGCCTGGCAGCCGGGCGGCGCGGGCACCGACTTCCTCACCGAGCAGCATCTCGATCTGCCGATGGAATTTGCCAGCATTGGCAAAGCGGGCAGCCGTCTCGGCACGGCGCTGGCAATGGCGGTGGATCACGAGATCAATATGGTGTCGCTGGTGCGTAACCTTGAAGAGTTCTTCGCACGCGAATCCTGCGGCTGGTGTACGCCGTGCCGCGACGGCCTGCCGTGGAGCGTGAAGATCCTGCGCGCGCTGGAGCAGGGCAAAGGTCAGCCGGGTGATATCGAAACCCTGCTGCAGCTTTGCCGCCAGCTCGGCCCAGGTAAAACCTTTTGCGCCCACGCGCCTGGCGCGGTGGAACCGCTGCAGAGCGCGATTAAATATTTCCGTGAAGAGTTTGAAGCCGGCATGGCACCGCAGGTGTTTGGCAATACGCGCGCGATTAGCGGTATTCAGCCTAACCTGCTGAAAGCACGCTGGTAATTCGCCGCAGCACACGGAACCGGCTCTGCGCCGCAGCCCCCTGACCGGGGCGAGAATATGATTAACGCTCGTCTCTGACGAGCCTTACGGAAGCATGTTCACTATGGCTACAATCCATGTAGACGGTAAAGAATATGATGTGAACGGGGCGGACAACCTGCTGCAGGCGTGTCTCTCTCTGGGCCTTGATATTCCTTATTTTTGCTGGCATCCGGCGCTGGGAAGCGTTGGGGCTTGCCGCCAGTGCGCGGTGAAGCAATTTCAGAACGCCGAGGATACCCGCGGCCGTCTCGTCATGTCCTGCATGACGCCGGCCTCCGACGGCACCTTTATCTCCATTGACGACAGCGAAGCGAAAGAGTTTCGCGAAAGCGTGGTGGAGTGGCTGATGACCAACCACCCGCACGACTGCCCGGTGTGCGAAGAGGGCGGCAACTGTCACCTGCAGGATATGACGGTAATGACCGGTCATAGCTTCCGCCGCTACCGCTTTACTAAACGCACCCACCAGAATCAGGATCTCGGCCCGTTCATCTCTCATGAAATGAACCGCTGTATCGCCTGCTACCGCTGCGTGCGTTACTACAAAGATTATGCCGACGGTAAAGATCTGGGCGTCTACGGCGCGCACGACAACGTCTACTTCGGCCGTCCGGAAGAGGGCACGCTGGAGAGCGAATTCTCCGGCAATCTGGTGGAGATCTGCCCGACCGGCGTCTTCACCGATAAAACCCACTCTGAACGCTACAACCGTAAATGGGATATGCAGTTCGCGCCGAGCATCTGTCAGCAGTGCAGCGTCGGCTGTAACACCAGCCCGGGCGAGCGCTACGGCGAACTGCGTCGTATCGAAAACCGCTACAACGGCACGGTTAACCACTACTTCCTCTGCGACCGCGGTCGTTTCGGCTACGGCTACGTCAACCGTCAGGATCGCCCACGTCACCCAGCGCTGCTGCGCGGCAACGACTGGGTGCAGCTGAATGCAGAGCAGGCGGTTAACGCGGCGGCTGACGTTCTGCGTCAGGCGAAGCGCGCGATCGGCATCGGCTCTCCGCGCGCCAGCGTTGAGAGCAACTTTGCGCTGCGCGAGCTGGTTGGCGCGGAAAACTTCTCTACCGGCATGCCGGCGGGAGAACAGGCGCGCCTGGAGCTGATGCTGAAAGTGCTGCGCGAAAGCGGCATCTATACGCCGTCGCTGCGTGAAATGGAAAGCTACGACGCGGTGCTGGTGCTGGGCGAAGATCTGACCCAGGTCGGCGCGCGCGTGGCGCTCTCGGTGCGACAGGCGGTAAAAGGCAAAGCGCGCGATATGGCCGCGGCGCAGAAAGTCGCCGACTGGCAGATCGCTGCAATTATGAATATCGGTCAGCACGCCAAACATCCGCTGTTCGTCACCCACGTCGATGAGACGCGACTCGACGATATCGCCGCGTGGAGCTATCGCGCCCCGGTGGAAGATCAGGCGCGTCTCGGCTTCGCTATCGCCAGCGCGCTGGATGAAAGTGCGCCAGCGGTCAGCGATTTTGACAGCAGCCTGAACGGCAAGCTGGACGTGGTGGTGCAGGCGCTCGCCGGTGCGAAAAAACCGCTGATTATTTCCGGCACTCACTCGGGCAGCACGGCGATGATCGAAGCGGCGGCCAACGTGGCGAAAGCGCTGAAAGCGCGCGGCGCGGACGTCGGCATCACGCTGCTGGCCAGTGCGGCCAACAGCATGGGCTTGGGACTGATGGGCGGCAACACCCTCGACAGCGCGCTGGAACAGCTGCGAAGCGGCGAAGCGGATACGGTGGTGGTGCTGGAGAACGATCTCTACCGTCACGCGCCGAAGGCGCTGGTGGATGCGGCGCTGGCTAACGCCACCAATGTGATTGTGGTCGATCATCAGCGCACCGCCACGCTGGAGAAAGCGGGCCTTGTGCTCTCTACCGCCAGCTTTGCCGAAAGTGACGGCACCTCGATTAACCATGAAGGTCGCGCGCAGCGCTTCTTCCAGGTTTACGATCCCGCCTACTACGACAACAGCATCGTGATGCTGGAGAGCTGGCGCTGGCTGCACTCGCTGCACAGCACGCTGGAGAGCCGTCATCCCGACTGGACGCAGCTCGATCACGTTATCGACGCCGTGGTAGCGAAGCTGCCGCAGCTGAAAGGCATTAAAGAGGCGGCGCCGGACGCCAGCTTCCGTATCCGTGGACAAAAACTGGCGCGTTCGCCGATTCGCTCCAGCGGACGCACCGCCGCGCGCGCCAATATCAGCGTGCACGAGCCGCGTCAGCCGCAGGATCGGGACACGATGTTCGCCTTCTCCATGGAAGGGAACAACCAGCCGAGCGCGCCGCGTTCGCAAATTCCGTTCGCCTGGGCGCCAGGCTGGAACTCCCCGCAGGCGTGGAACAAGTTCCAGGCTGAAGTGGGCGGCAAGCTGCGCAACGGCGATCCCGGCGTGCGTCTGTTTGAGGCGGGCGACGCGTCGCTGCCGTGGTTCACCGAGGTCCCAGCCGCGTTTATCAGCGGCGCTCGCTGGCGCGTAGCGCCTTGCTACCAGCTGTTTGGCAGCGAGGAGATGTCTCAGCGTTCCCCGGTATTCCAGAAGCGCATGCCGCAGCCGATGCTGGTCATCAACCAGCAGGACGCGGCGAAGCTGGGCGTAAAAGAAGGCGCGGCGGTGGAGTTCAGCTGTTCGGGCGAGACCCTGCGTCTGCCGGTGCGCATCTCCAGCGCGCTGCAGCCGGGCCAGATTGGCCTGCCGCTGGGTATGCCGGGCGTGCCGCCGTTCCTGGCGGGCGCGCACATTGACAAACTGCAGGAGGCGGCGCAATGAGCTGGTTAACACCGGACGTTATCGACATCATTCTGACCGTGGTCAAAGCGATTGTCATTCTGCTGGTCGTGGTGGCGTGCGGCGCCTTTATGAGCTTCGCCGAACGTCGCCTGCTCGGGCTGTGGCAGAACCGCTACGGGCCGAACCGCGTAGGCTGGGGCGGTTCGCTCCAGCTGGCAGCGGACATGATCAAAATGTTCTTTAAAGAGGACTGGGTTCCGCCCTTTACCGACCGCTTTATCTTTACCCTGGCGCCGGTCATTGCCTTCGTTTCCCTGCTGCTGGCGTTCGCCATCGTGCCGGTGTCGCCGAGCTGGATGGTGACCGACCTTAACATCGGGCTGCTCTTCTTCCTGATGATGGCGGGTCTGGCTGTCTATGCGGTGCTGTTCGCCGGCTGGTCGAGTAACAACAAATACTCGCTGCTGGGCGCGATGCGCGCTTCCGCGCAGACGCTGAGCTACGAAGTCTTTCTCGGCCTGTCGCTGATGGGCGTGGTGGCACAGGCGGGCTCGTTCAATATGACCGCGATCGTTGAGAGCCAGACGCATCTGTGGAACATCATCCCGCAGTTCTTCGGCTTCCTGACCTTCTGTATCGCAGGCGTAGCGGTGTGTCACCGTCATCCATTCGATCAGCCGGAAGCGGAGCAGGAGCTGGCGGACGGCTATCACATCGAATATGCCGGTATGAAGTTCGGCCTGTTCTTCGTCGGCGAGTATGTGGCTATCACCACCGTCTCGGCGCTGATTGTGACGCTGTTCTTCGGTGGCTGGCAGGGGCCGTTCCTGCCGCCTTTCATCTGGTTCGCCCTGAAAACGGCGTTCTTTATGGTGATGTTTATCCTGATTCGTGCTGCGCTCCCGCGTCCACGCTATGACCAGGTGCTGTCGTTCGGCTGGAAAGTCTGTCTGCCGTTGACGCTGTTGAACCTGCTGGCGACCGCCGCAGTGATTCTGTACAACGCGCAGTAAGAGGTGTTGAGATGACTTTAAAAGATATTGTCGTTGGCTTCGGCACGACAGTGCGCAGTATCTGGATGATTGGCATGCATGCCTTCGCCAAACGCGAAACTCAGATGTACCCGGAAGAGCCGGTCTATTTGCCGCCGCGCTACCGCGGACGCATCGTGCTGACGCGCGATCCCGACGGCGAAGAGCGCTGCGTCGCCTGTAACCTCTGCGCGGTGGCCTGTCCGGTCAGCTGCATCTCGCTGCAGAAAGCAGAGACCAAAGATGGCCGCTGGTACCCGGAGTTCTTCCGCATCAACTTCTCGCGCTGCATCTTCTGCGGGATGTGCGAAGAGGCCTGCCCGACCACCGCGATCCAGCTGACGCCCGACTTCGAGCTGGGCGAATTCAAACGCCAGGATCTGGTGTATGAAAAAGAGGATCTGCTGATCTCCGGTACGGGCAAATACCACGAGTACAACTTCTACCGCATGGCAGGTATGGCGATCGAAGGGAAAGAGAAGGGCGACGCCGAAAACGAAGCCAAACCCATCGACGTTAAAGGCTTGTTACCTTAAGGAGCCCGGCATGGAAATTGCGTTTTATCTTTGCGGACTGGTGGCGGTGCTGACGACGCTGCGCGTCATTACCCACACCAATCCGGTACATGCGCTGCTGTACCTGATCGTGTCGCTGCTCTCCGTCGCGGGCGTCTTCTTTTCGCTCGGCGCCTATTTCGCCGGCGCGCTGGAGATCATTGTTTACGCCGGCGCCATTATGGTGCTGTTCGTCTTCGTCGTGATGATGCTTAACATGGGCAACGCCACGGTGAAGCAGGAGCGCGACTGGCTGCAGCCGTCGCTTTGGATTGGTCCGGGCATCGTCTCTCTGCTGCTGCTGGTGGTTATGGTTTACGCCATTCTGACCGCCAACGATCAGGGCATCGACGGCACGGTTATCGACGCCAAAGCGGTAGGCATCAGCCTGTTCGGTCCTTATGTTCTGGCGGTTGAGCTCGCCTCAATGCTGCTGCTGGCAGGGCTGGTGGTCGCGTTCCACGTCGGACGCGAAGAGCGTCAGGGCGAAGTGCTGAGCAACCGTGACGCCAATAAGGAGGAGCACGCATGATCCCGTTACAACACGGCTTAATTCTTGCCGCCGTGCTGTTTGTCCTTGGACTGACATCACTGGTGATGCGCCGCAACCTGCTGTTTATGCTGATCGGCCTTGAGATTATGATCAACGCGGCCGCGCTGGCGCTGGTGGTAGCAGGCAGCTACTGGGGACAGGCGGATGGGCAGGTGATGTATATCCTGGCGATCAGCCTGGCGGCGGCGGAAGCCAGCATTGGCCTGGCGCTGCTGCTCCAGCTCTATCGTCGTCGTCAGACGCTGAACATTGATACTGTGAGCGAGATGCGCGGATGAATCTTCTCTACTTAACAATCCTGTTTCCGCTAATCGGCTTCCTGCTGTTGGCGTTTTCGCGTGGTCGCTGGTCGGAGAACCTGTCGGCCGCAATCGGTATGGGCTCGGTGGGCCTGGCGGCGCTGGTGACGCTTTATGTCGGCATCGACTTTTTCGCCAACGGCCAGCAGCCCTTTAGCCAGGCGCTCTGGACCTGGATGCAGGTCGGCAACTTCGACATTAAAGTCAATCTGACGCTGGACGGCCTCTCTCTTACCATGCTGTCGGTGGTGACCGGCGTCGGCTTCCTGATCCATATGTTCGCCTCCTGGTATATGCGTGGTGAAGAGGGCTATTCCCGCTTCTTCGCCTACACCAACCTGTTCATCGCGAGCATGGTGGTGCTGGTGCTGGCCGACAACCTGATGCTGATGTATCTGGGCTGGGAAGGGGTAGGGCTCTGCTCCTATCTGCTGATCGGCTTCTACTACAGCAATCCGGAAAACGGCAAGGCGGCGATGAAGGCCTTTATCATCACCCGCGTCGGTGACGTCTTTCTCGCCTTTGCGCTGTTTATCCTCTACAACGAACTGGGCACGCTCAACTTCCGCGAGATGATGGAACTGGCGCCGCAGCACTTTGCGGCGGACAACCATATGCTGCAGTGGGCGACGCTGATGCTGCTGGGCGGCGCGGTAGGTAAATCGGCGCAGCTGCCGCTGCAAACATGGCTGGCGGACGCGATGGCCGGTCCGACGCCGGTATCGGCGCTGATCCACGCCGCGACCATGGTAACGGCAGGCGTCTATCTGATCGCCCGCACCCATGGCCTGTTCCTGCTGACGCCGGATGTGCTGCATCTGGTGGGTATCGTCGGCGCGGTTACGCTGGTGCTGGCGGGCTTCGCCGCGCTGGTACAGACCGATATCAAGCGCGTGCTCGCCTACTCGACCATGAGCCAGATCGGCTATATGTTCCTGGCGCTCGGCGTACAGGCGTGGGACGCAGCGATTTTCCACCTGATGACGCACGCGTTCTTTAAAGCGCTGCTGTTCCTCTCCTCTGGTTCGGTGATCCTCGCCTGCCATCACGAGCAGAACATCTTTAAAATGGGCGGCCTGCGTAAAAGCATTCCGCTGGTCTATGTCTGCTTCCTGGTGGGCGGCGCCGCGCTGGCTGCGCTGCCGCTGATTACGGCAGGCTTCTACAGTAAAGATGAGATTCTGTTTGGCGCGCTGGCGAACGGCCACATCAACCTGATGGTGGCGGGCCTGGTGGGCGCCTTCCTGACCTCGATCTATACCTTCCGCATGATCTTTATCGTGTTCCACGGTAAAGAGCAGATTCACGCCCATGCGGGTAAAGGCATTACTCATCATCTGCCGCTGATTGTGCTGCTGGTGCTGTCGACCTTTGTTGGCGCGCTGATTACGCCGCCGCTGGCGGGCGTGCTGCCGCACAGCGAAACCGGCGAAGCGGGCAAGGTCGGACTGGAGATCGCCTCCGGCGTGGTCGCCGTAGTGGGCATTCTGATCGCCGCCGCGCTCTGGCTGGGCAAACGCCAGCTGGTGAGCCGCGTCGCCAGCAGCGCCCCGGGCCGCTTCTTCGGCACCTGGTGGTTCGCCGCATGGGGCTTCGACTGGCTCTATGACAAAGTGTTCGTCAAACCCTATCTCGGTATCGCCTGGCTGCTGCAGCGCGACCCGCTGAATGCGTTGATGAATCTGCCTGCGCTGGTGTCGCGTATCGGCAATAAAGGCCTGGTGGTCAGCGAAAACGGCTATCTGCGCTGGTATGTCGCCTCAATGAGCATCGGCGCCGTGGTGGTGCTGGCGCTGATGCTGGTGGTTTAAGGTTGATGAGCGGGGCGGCTCGGCGAGTCGCCCCAGGTCAAGAATGTTAAAAATTGCCCATTATGAGGGCGTTATCGGCGCAGTCAGTTTCGCTACCGCCAGCGCAGCAACCGGATGGTACTCAGGTACGTAAGGGTTGCAAGCCGGGCCGGGGGCAAAGCTGACCAGCAGGATAGCCCGAAGACAGGCAGAAAAAAGGGAAAGACTTCAGTGCTACTACCTTGGCTAATAATCATTCCATTCGTCGGCGGCTTGCTCTGCTGGCTGGCTGAGCGCCTCGGCGCGAAAACGCCGCGCTGGATAGCCCTGATCACCATGGGCCTGACGCTGGCGATTTCGCTGCAGCTCTGGCTGCAGGGCGGCTATTCACTGACGCAGGCCGCGGGTATGCCGCAGTGGCAGTCGGAGTTCTCCGCCGCCTGGATCCCGCGTTTCGGCATCAATTTCCATCTGGCGCTGGATGGCCTGTCGCTGCTGATGGTGGTGCTGACCGGCCTGCTCGGCCTGATGGCGGTGCTCTGCTCCTGGAACGAAATCGAGAAGTATCAGGGCTTTTTCCACCTTAATCTGATGTGGATTCTGGGCGGCGTTATCGGCGTCTTCCTGGCGATCGATATGTTCCTGTTCTTCTTCTTCTGGGAGATGATGCTGGTGCCGATGTACTTCCTCATCGCGCTCTGGGGACATAAGGCATCTGACGGTAAAACCCGTATCACCGCCGCCACCAAGTTCTTTATCTACACCCAGGCCTCTGGTCTGGTGATGCTGATTGCGATTCTGGCGCTGGTGTTTGTGCACTACAACGCCACCGGCGTCTGGACGTTTAACTACGAACAGCTGCTGAAGACGCCGATGTCGCATACGGTGGAATATCTGCTGATGCTGGGCTTCTTTATCGCCTTCGCGGTCAAAATGCCGGTGGTGCCGCTGCACGGCTGGCTGCCGGATGCGCACAGCCAGGCGCCGACCGCGGGTTCGGTCGACCTCGCCGGCATCCTGCTGAAAACTGCCGCCTACGGCCTGCTGCGCTTCAGCCTGCCGCTGTTCCCTAACGCCTCGGCGGAGTTCGCGCCAGTCGCTATGTGGCTGGGCATTATCGGTATCTTCTACGGCGCCTGGATGGCCTTCTCGCAGACCGATATCAAACGCCTGATCGCCTACACCTCAATTTCGCATATGGGCTTCGTGCTGATCGCCATCTACACCGGCAGCCAGCTCGCCTTCCAGGGTGCGGTGGTGCAGATGATTGCGCACGGCCTCTCTGCCGCCGCGCTCTTTATTCTGTGCGGTCAGCTCTATGAGCGTCTGCACACGCGTGATATGCGTCAGATGGGCGGCCTCTGGTCGCGCATTAAGTGGATTCCGGGCCTGTCTCTCTTCTTTGCGGTGGCGAACCTGGGGATGCCGGGCACCGGTAACTTCGCCGGCGAATTTATGATCCTGACGGGCAGTTTCCAGGTGGTGCCGGTGATTATCGTCATCGCTACCTTTGGCCTGGTGTTCGCCTCGGTCTATTCGCTGATCATGATGCAGCGCGCCTACTACGGCGAAGCGAAGTCGAAAGATCCGCTGCCGGGCATGTCGCCGCGTGAATTTACGATGATTATGGTGCTGGTGGTTCTGCTGGTGCTGCTGGGCGTTTACCCGCAGCCGATTCTGGATACTTCCCATGCCGCCATGAGCAATATTCAGCAGTGGTTTACCGCTTCAATTCCAACTACAAGGCCGTAATTCGCCATGACAATAACATTTCAACAATTGATCGCGTTGCTGCCGCTGTTGATCGTCGGATTGACGGTGGTGGTTGTGATGCTGTCCATTGCCTGGCGACGCAACCACTTTGTTAACGCCACGCTGACGGTTATCGGACTGAACCTGGCGCTGGTTTCGCTCTGGTTTGTGGCGCAGGCGGGGGCGATGGACGTAACGCCGCTGCTGCGGATCGATCCTTACGCCGTGTTCTACACCGCGCTGGTGATCCTGGCGAGTCTGGCGACCTGCACCTTTGCCTATCCCTGGCTGGCCGGTTTCCCGGACAACAAGGATGAGTTCTATCTGCTGGTGCTGATCGCCACGCTGGGCGGTATCGTGCTGGCGAGCGCTAATCATCTGGCGTCGCTGTTTATCGGCGTCGAGCTGCTGTCGCTGCCGCTGTTCGGTATGATCGGCTACGCCTTCCGCCAGAAACGCTCGCTGGAAGCGGCGCTGAAATATACCATTCTGTCAGCGGCTGCCTCCTCTTTCCTGCTGTTCGGTATCGCGCTGATCTATGCCGACTCCGGCAGTCTGAGCTTTGTGAAGCTGGGTGAGAGCCTGAACGACGCCGTGATCCAGCAGCCGCTGCTGCTGGTTGGTCTCGGCATGATGATTATCGGCCTTGGCTTTAAGCTGTCGCTGGTGCCGTTCCACCTCTGGACGCCTGACGTTTATCAGGGCGCTCCTGCGCCGGTGTCGACCTTCCTCGCCACCGCCAGCAAGATCGCCATCTTCGGCGTCATCATGCGTCTGTTTATGTACGCGCCGCTGACCGACAGCGAGGCCGTGCGCACCGTGCTGGGGCTGATCGCTTTCGTGTCGATTCTGTTCGGCAACCTGATGGCGATTTCGCAGAGCAACATCAAACGTCTGCTCGGCTACTCCTCTATCGCCCATCTTGGCTATCTGCTGGTGGCGCTGATTGCGGTGAAAACCCATCAGCTCTCGCTGGAGACCGCAGGGGTTTACCTGGCGGGCTACCTGTTCAGCAGCCTGGGCGCGTTTGGCGTGGTGAGCCTGATGTCCAGCCCGTACCGCGGTCCGGACGCCGACTCGCTCTACTCCTATCGCGGCCTGTTCTGGCATCGTCCGGTACTGTCGGCGGTGATGACGATTATGATGCTGTCGCTGGCGGGTATTCCGGCCACGCTTGGCTTTATCGGTAAGTTCTACGTGATTGCGTCGGGTGTGAATGCTCAGCTGTGGTGGCTCACCGCGGCGGTAGTGGTCGGCAGCGCCATCGGCCTCTACTACTATCTGCGCGTGACCGTCAGCCTCTACCTCAGTCCGCCAGAGCTGCATACGCGCGACACGCCGGCTAACTGGGCGCTGACCGCAGGCGGGGTAGTGGTGCTGATTTCGGCGATCCTGGTTCTGCTGCTCGGCGTTTACCCGCAGCCGCTGATCTCGCTGGTGCAGATGGCGCAGCCGCTGATGTAAACTGCGTTTACCCTTGTGAAATCAGGCCCTCGGGCCTGATTTTTTTTGTCTTCAGGAGAGCCTATGGATATCCGCTGGCAGGATCGGCATCACAGCGAACTGAGCGCGCAGCAGCTTTATGCGCTGCTGGCGCTGCGCTGCGAAGTCTTTATCGTTGAGCAGACCTGTCCCTATCTGGACGTTGACGGTCAGGATCTGGTGGCGGATAACCGTCATATTCTGGGGATGCGCGGCGAGGAGCTGGTGGCTTACGCGCGTATTCTGACGCCTGCGGATGAGGCCGCGCCGGTAGCGATCGGACGCGTGATTGTTTCCGCCAGCGCGCGCGGCCTGAATCTCGGCAACCGGCTGATGGAGCAGGCGCTGCGCAGCTGCGAGCAGCACTGGCCGTCACGCGAGATTTATCTTTCGGCGCAGGCGCACCTGCAGGGTTTCTATGGGCGTCTCGGCTTTCAGGCGGTCGGCGAGATCTATCTGGAAGACGCTATTCCGCATATTGAGATGCGCAAATAAAAACGGCGAGCCAGATGCTCGCCGTTTCTCTTTTTAGCCCACCGTCATCTGACGGTCGTCTACATATTTACGCTGATCCGCCGGCGGCGGGAAATACTGATAGAGCCAGGTTTCGCTCAGGGTTTCATCTTTGGTGCGCAGGAAGAGACGCATCTCCACCGGCGTGGTGGCGTCGCTGTCTGGATACCAGTCGAACAGGATGCGATAGCCGTTCATCGGCTCGACGAAGAGGATCTCCACCTGTTTAAAGGTGCCGGATGAGAGGGTAATTACCGGTTCGATGCCCTTCGGCGCGGCCGCTTTCAAATCGCCGCCGACGAAATCGATGGCGAAACGACGGCACCACTTCTCAGGGAAGTGCTCGCCCGGCGCCCAGCCTTCCGGGAAGCCGCCAATACCGGTACGGGTAGCGTCGACGCGCGCCAGACCGCTGCGCACCGGCGGCAGCCCGCTCCAGTAAAGCTTGTAGGAGAAGCTGAATTCGCTGCCCGCCTTCACCGGCTCGGCCGGCTGCCAGAAGCAGACGATATTATCCAGCGTTTCGCCGGTGGTCGGGATCTCCATCAGATTGATGGCGCCTTTGCCCCATTTGCCAACCGGCTCGACCCACAGGCTGGGACGTTTGTCATACCAGCCGATAACATCCTGATAGTCTTTAAAATCGTGGTTGAGCTGCAGCAGGCCAAAGCCGCGCGGGTTCTCATCCTGATAGGCGTTGAACTGCAGCTTCTGCGGGTTATTCAGCGGACGCGCGATCCACTCGCCGCTGCCGCTCCACATCGCCAGGCGATCGGAGTCGTGAATCTGCGGATGATAGGTGTTGCACATGCGGCGCTCGTTGGTGCCGCAGCTGAACATGCTGGTCATCGGCGCGATGCCGAGCTGGCGGATATCTTTGCGCGCGTAGAGATGGTTTTCCACCTCCATTACCACGCGGCTCGCCTCGCAGTGGATGGTGAACTTATAGGCACCGGTGAGGCTGGCACCATCCAGCAGGGCGTAGGCAACAAAGGTGGTGTCGTCCGCTTTCGGCGTTTCGAACCAGAATGCGGTGAAGTCAGGAAACTCTTCGCCGCCGTTGCTGAAGGTGTTGACCGCCACGCCACGCGCGGAGAGGCCATACTGATAGGTATCGTCCACGGCGCGGAAGTAGCTCGCCCCAAGGAAAGAGACGATATCGCGGCGCGCCAGCTCTGGTTTTTTAAAGGCGCGGAAGCCGGCAAAGCCGAGATCGTTTTTGCCCACCAGCTGCTGGGTATCCACCTTCGCGTTATTGTAGTTAAACAGTTCAGGACGGAAGTGAATCTCACGCGCCTCGCGGCTGTCGGCGTCGACGGAGAACATGCGGATGCGGCGCTTAAAGCCCATGCCGACGTGGAAAAACTGTACGTCGAGCTGACGATCGGGGATGTTGTTCCACAGCGAGTGACCGGCGTCGTACTGAATTTCGTTGTACGCCTGCGGCGTCAGCGTTGCCAGCGTCTCCGGCAGCGCGCCTGGCGCGCCGCCCCAGGGCTGTTTCGCCAGCGCGGCGGCTTTCTTTTTCAGTACATCGAAATCGAAGCGCACGGCGGCACCGTCTGCAATGCCATCTTCTGCCCAGGCGGATTGCGCAAACAGCGTGGACAGGCCGGTCATGCCGCTGACGGCGGAGAAGGCCATTGACGCTTTCATAAACATTCTTCGATTCATGCCAGAAATTATTCCTTAGCGTTCGAGTGTGTTGTGACTGTCCTGCTCTGCGCGCAGGTGATGAAAAAGCGCAGATAACAGCAGAGTACGACAGTCGGCCAGGTGAAAAATTCAGTCCGCCTTAAATTTATCAGATTAATCAAGAAGGCCGAGGAATTTCGTCTCAGGTCACGCCAGAGGAAACTCAGGGGAATCCTGGATAAACCATCCTGCAAACGGCGATTTAACCGCTATAGTTAAAAGACTGCTTTGTAAATGACACGGAGGAAATGATGGTAAAAGAGACAGAAGCTTTTGACACCAATCTGGATGATGATTTGGCGCTGCTGACCGAGACGCTGGAAGAGGTGTTGAAGTCGTCAGGCGATCCGACCGATCAGAAATATATCGAGCTGAAAACCAAAGCGGAGCAGGCGCTGGAAGATGTAAAAGCACGCGTCAGCCAGGCCTCCGACAGCTACTACTATCGCGCAAAAAATGTCGCTTACCGCGCCGATGATTACGTGCATGAGAAGCCCTGGCAGGGTATCGGTATCGGCGCAGCCGCCGGTCTGGTGCTCGGTCTGCTGCTGGCGCGTCGCTAATCGGTCGCCACTGAAAACGGCGGGGCTCTCCCGCCGTTTGTTTTCTCCCTCTTTGCGTTACCCCCGCTTCGTTCTTCTCCCCATGCTGACTGCCCGCTGACGCGAAAAGCGCACTATTGAGTTGAGTTTACCCAGCGCGCTTCCTACAGTAGATCGACGGACAAAAGGAGATGAACACGTGATAAGAGTCGAGATGCTGTCTACCGGGGATGAGGTGCTGCACGGCCAAATCGTCGATACCAACGCCGCCTGGCTGGCGGATTTGCTGTTTCAGCACGGTCTGCCGATGACCAGCCGCACCACGGTTGGCGACTCCCTGTCGTCGCTGGTGGAGACACTGCAGGCGCGCAGTCAGATAGCGGATGTGCTGATCGTTAACGGCGGCCTCGGGCCGACCAGCGACGATCTCAGCGCGCTGGCGGCGGCAAAAGCCAGCGGCGTCGAGCTGGTGCTGCATCAGGCGTGGCTGGACAATATCGAGGCGTGGTTCGCCAGCCGCGGCCGCGTAATGGCGCCGAGCAACCGCAAGCAGGCGGAGATCCCCGCCAATGCCGAGATGCTGGATAATCCGGTTGGCACCGCCTGCGGCTTTGCGCTGCGGCTGAATCGCTGCTGGATCTTCTTTACGCCCGGCGTCCCCTCTGAATTCAAGGTGATGGCAGAGCAGCAGATTCTGCCGCGCCTTAAACAGCAGTTCGACCTGCCTGAACCGCCGCTCTGTTTGCGTCTTACTACCTTCGGCCGCGGCGAGAGCGATATTGCCGCCGAGCTGGAGCCGCTGGCGCTGCCGGAAGGGGTAGTGATGGGCTATCGCTCATCAATGCCGATTATCGAGATCAAGCTTACCGGCCCGGCCAGCCAGCGCGTGGCGATGGAGCAGGTCTGGCAGCAGGTGCGCCTGCTGCTGGCGGAGTGCACCATTTTTGAGGGCACCGAGGGGTTACCGGCGCTGCTGGCGCGAGAGCTAAAGGATCGCGGCTTCCGTCTGGCGCTTAGCGAGCAGTACACCGCGGGCTTGCTGCACTGGCAGCTGGCGGCGGCTGAGGTGCCGCTGAGCGCGGCGGAGATCCTCCCGGCGCACGCAGAGGGGCTGGAGCAGCAGGTACAGCGCACGCGGGCGCTGGCGGCGCACCAGGGCACGGTGCTGGCGCTGTCGACCGGCGCGCTGGAAGAGGGCGAAGTGTCGCTGGCGCTGCATACGCCGGAAGCGAGCTGGGGACAGCGGGTGAAGTTTACCCACGGGCGTCACAATCTGGAGACGCGGCAGAAGGTGGTGGCGATGATGGCGATGAATATGCTGCGCCGCTGGCTGCACGGCAGCGAGGTCAGCACCGGCCACGGCTGGATTGATGTGCTGGAGTCGGTGAAGCTGTAAAACAGGGTAGCGGAGGCGTCTGTCGCTTCGTGAGCCCACGCGGAAGGCAGGAAGCGATCGCAAAGACGCAAAAAGCGGCATCCATGCCAGCTCGGCCCGCGCCATCCCTGGCGCGGGACGCTTTGCTCTTCGCTTCCTGCCTTCCGCGTTTTGACTATTGCGTGGTCTGTGAGAGTAAAGAAGCCAGCTACAGCTCGATTTCAATCTCACCTTTCGCCAGACAGCAGCAGGGCAGAATCTCACCCTGCTGCACAAACGCCAGCGGCGTTTCGGCATAGTGAACTTCACCTTTCAGCAGGCGCGTGCGGCAGGAGCCGCAGTAGCCTTCCCGACACTGAAACTCCACGCACAGGTTGTGCGCTTCCAGCGTCGTCAGCAGGTTAGGGTGATGCTCTGCGCACTCCAGCCGCTGGCCGGAGCTGCGCAGGATAACAACGGCACGGCTCATGGTTACAGCTGGAAGTCGTTAAAGTCGTCTTCGCCCACTTCCGAGTCGATCTGACCCACCAGATAGGAGCTTACTTCCACTTCCTGCGGCGCAACCTGCACGTTGTCCGACACCAGCCAGGAGTTGATCCACGGAATCGGGTTAGAGCGCGTCTGGAACGGCAGATCCAGACCCACGGCCTGCATACGGATATTGGTGATGTACTCAATGTACTGGCAGAGAATGTCTTTGTTCAGGCCGATCATCGAACCGCCGCTGAACAGATATTCCGCCCACTCTTTCTCCTGCTCGGCCGCCTTCTTGAACAGCTCAAAACATTCGTCGCGGCACTCGGCGGCGATCTCTTTCATCTCTGGATCGTCTTCACCGGTGCGCATCAGGTTCAGCATATGCTGGGTGCCGGTCAGGTGCAGCGCCTCGTCGCGCGCAATCAGACGAATGATTTTCGCGTTTCCTTCCATCAGCTCGCGCTCGGCGAAGGCGAAAGAGCAGGCGAAGCTGACGTAGAAGCGAATCGCTTCCAGCGCGTTAACGCTCATCAGGCAGATATAGAGCTGCTTTTTCAGGGCGCGCAGGTTCACGGTCACGCTTTTGCCGTTAACCTGATGAGTGCCTTCGCCCAGCAGATGCCAGTAGTTGGTCATCTCGATCAGATCGTCGTAGTACTTAGAGATATCCTGCGCGCGCGCGAGGATCTGCTCGTTGGTGACGATATCATCGAACACCAGCGACGGGTCGTTGACGATATTGCGGATGATATGGGTGTAAGAGCGCGAGTGGATAGTCTCGGAAAACGCCCAGGTCTCGACCCAGGTTTCCAGCTCGGGGATCGAAATCAGCGGCAGTAGCGCGACGTTCGGGCTGCGGCCCTGAATGGAGTCGAGCAGGGTCTGGTATTTCAGGTTGCTGATAAAGATGTGCTTCTCATGCTCCGGCAGCGCCTGATAGTCGATGCGGTCGCGCGAGACGTCAACCTCTTCCGGGCGCCAGAAAAAGGAGAGCTGTTTTTCAATCAGCTTTTCGAAAATGTCATATTTCTGCTGGTCGAAGCGCGCCACGTTGACGGACTGACCAAAGAACATCGGCTCTTTTAGCTGATCGTTTTTATTCTGTGAGAACGTAGTGTAAGCCATACAAACTGTCCAAATGTAGACGGGGCGCAGCGCGGCCCCGTGAAATAACGCAGGCGGGAGACGCGCTCCCGCCCAACCTTAAATCTTACAGGCGCCGCTTTCGCAACCGTCATCCTGGATAGACGGCGCCAGATCGTCCTGCGCGTCTTCCGCACCGTCGCGGGTGTTTTGATAGTAGAGCGTTTTCACGCCGAACTTATACGCGGTCAGCAGATCTTTCAGCAGCTGCTTCATCGGCACCTTGCCGTTGGCGAAGCGCGACGGATCGTAGTTGGTGTTTGACGAGATCGCCTGATCGATAAACTTCTGCATGACGCCGACCAGCTGCAGATAACCGTCGTTGGACGGCATTTCCCACAGCAGCTCGTACTGATCTTTCAGACGCTCATACTCCGGCACCACCTGGCGCAGAATGCCATCTTTCGAGGCTTTGATGCTGATATGGCCGCGCGGCGGCTCAATGCCGTTGGTGGCGTTGGAGATCTGCGACGAGGTCTCAGACGGCATCAGCGCAGAGAGCGTTGAGTTGCGCAGGCCGTGGGTTTTGATCGACTCACGCAGGCTGTCCCAGTCCAGGTGCAGCGGCTCGTTGCAGATGCTGTCGAGATCCTTTTTATAGGTATCGATCGGCATAATGCCCTGCGAATAGGTGGTTTCGTTGAACCACGGGCAGGCGCCTTGCTCTTTCGCCAGCTCGTTCGAGGCTTTCAGCAGGTAGTACTGAATCGCTTCGAAGGTTTTGTGCGTCAGGTTGTTGGCGCTGCCGTCGGAGTAGCGCACGCCGTTCTTCGCCAGGTAATAAGCGAAGTTAATGACGCCGATGCCCAGGGTACGACGACCCATCGCGCCGCGTTTGGCGGCCGGAATCGGGTAGTCCTGATAGTCGAGCAGGGCGTCGAGCGCGCGTACCGCCAGGGTCGCCAGCTCTTCCAGATCGTCCAGGCTGTCGATGGCGCCGAGGTTGAACGCCGACAGCGTACAGAGGGCGATTTCGCCGTTCTCGTCGTTGACGTCTTCCAGCGGTTTGGTCGGCAGCGCAATCTCCAGGCAGAGGTTAGACTGGCGCACCGGCGCGATGCTGGCGTCGAACGGGCTGTGGGTGTTGCAGTGGTCGACGTTCTGAATGTAGATACGGCCGGTAGAGGCGCGCTCCTGCATCATCAGCGAGAAGAGATCGACCGCTTTCACCCGCTGCTTGCGGATGCTGCTGTCCTGCTCATATTTGGTGTAGAGGCGCTCAAACTCTTCCTGATCGGCGAAGAACGCGTCGTAGAGGCCAGGCACGTCGGACGGGCTGAACAGGGTAATCTCTTCGCCCTTCAGCAGACGCTGATACATCAGCTTGTTGATCTGCACGCCGTAGTCCATGTGACGCACGCGGTTGCCTTCAACGCCGCGGTTGTTTTTCAGCACCAGCAGGCTTTCCACTTCCAGATGCCACATCGGGTAGAACAGCGTCGCCGCGCCGCCGCGAACGCCGCCCTGCGAGCAGGATTTCACCGCGGTCTGGAAGTGCTTGTAGAACGGAATACAGCCGGTATGGAACGCTTCACCGCCGCGGATCGGGCTGCCCAGCGCGCGAATGCGGCCGGCGTTGATGCCGATACCGGCACGCTGGGAAACATACTTCACGATGGCGCTGGAGGTGGCGTTGATGGAGTCGAGGCTGTCGCCGCACTCGATCAGCACGCAGGAGCTGAACTGGCGCGTCGGGGTGCGCACGCCGGACATGATCGGCGTCGGCAGCGAAATTTTAAAGGTCGAAATCGCGTCGTAGAAGCGTTTGATATAGTCCATACGCGTGTCGCGCGGGTAGCCGGAGAAGAGGCAGGCAGCGACCAGGATATAGAGGAACTGCGCGCTCTCATAGATATCGCCGGTGACGCGGTTCTGCGCCAGATATTTGCCTTCCAGCTGCTTGACCGCCGCGTAGGAGAAGTTCATATCGCGCCAGTGGTCGATAAAGCCGTCCATCTGCTCAAACTCTTCAACCGTGTAGTCTTGCAGCAGGTGAGGGTCATATTTACCCATCTCCACCATGCGCACGACCTGATCGTACAGCTTCGGCGGCTCGAACTGACCGTACGCTTTTTTACGCAGGTGGAAGATCGCCAGGCGGGCAGCCAGATATTGATAGTCCGGCGCGTCGCGTGAGATCAGGTCTGCTGCGGCCTTGATGATGGTTTCATGAATGTCAGAGGTTCTGATGCCATCGTAGAACTGGATATGGGAGCGCAGTTCAACCTGGGAGACAGAGACGTTATTCAGCCCTTCAGCGGCCCAGTCGAGTACCCGGTGAATTTTATCGAGATCAATGCGTTCCTGGCGGCCATCGCGTTTAGTAACGAGCAGACTTTGATTCATGTCGCGTTATACCATCCGTAAGTGAAAAAGAGTCCCCTGTTTATTCACAGGGTTATTCAATGTGAATAATTCTGTGGATAAACACTATATGTTGGGGGTTGGAAGAGAATGAGTAACAATATGGAGGTTATTCTAGTGACCTGTGGCCAGATAACAAGACAGAAAAATGATGGCTATGGGGCTTGCGTTTTGTGGGAAATTTCTTAACCCCGCGACTTATAAGGCCCGATGGCGTGTCAACTGCCAGAGTAAAAAATTCGAGATTTTGATCGACCGCTGATTTTTCGCACATCGCTGTGTTTTTTCCCGACAACCGTCTAGCGACGAAGCGGCAGAGAGTGAAAAAGCGTGACGGGGAGAGAGCAGGCGCGCAATCGCCTTGCGCGCCGGCGGGTTACTTTTTAACGTGGCGGGTGTGCACCATATAGTTCACGTCGACGCCGCGGCCGAGGCGAAACTTGTTGGTCAGCGGGTTGTAGTGCAGGCCGGTAATATGCTGCTCGCGCAGCGGGGTTTCGTCGACCCAGCCCAGCAGTTCAGAAGGGCGGATAAACTTCTTCACGTCGTGGGTGCCGCGCGGCACCATGCGCAGCACATATTCCGCGCCGAACACCGCCATCAGCCAGGCTTTCGGGTTGCGGTTGATAGTTGAGAAGAACACTTCGCCGCCTGGCTTCACCAGACGCGCGCAGGCGTGTACCACTGAACGCGGATCGGGGACGTGCTCCAGCATCTCCATACAGGTCACCACGTCATACTGGCCGGCAAACGCCTCGGCGTGATCTTCCACCGTCTGCTGCACGTAGTCGAGCGTCACCCCCTGTTCCAGCGCGTGCAGGCGCGCCACCTGCAGCGGCTCGGCACCCATATCGAGACCGGTGACCTCTGCGCCTTCGCGCGCCATGCTTTCCGCCAGGATGCCCCCGCCGCAGCCGACGTCCAGCACTTTTTTGCCGAACAGACCGTTGCTGTGCTGCGCGATAAAGCCCAGTCGCAGCGGGTTGATGCGGTGCAGAGGCTTGAATTCGCCCTCCAGATCCCACCAGCGCGAGGCTACCGCCTCAAACTTAGCGATTTCCTGCGCATCGACGTTGGGCTGCGTTTCCTGCGGTTGTGCATTCATTGAATCATTACTCCAGAAAAAATGTTGACTGAGTATAAACGCTTATTGCTTTCGGGGGCACCTTTCCGGCGCGACGAAAAGCGCGTGAAAACGGTGGTTAACGTTCACCAGCGGGCTGGTGTGTGATATACTTTCGCACCTTTAAAATCCGGGCATATGTAGAGGGAATGCGGCTCCATGAGCGACCTTGCAAGAGAAATAACACCGGTCAATATCGAAGAAGAGTTAAAAAGCTCCTATCTCGATTACGCCATGTCGGTCATCGTTGGCCGAGCCTTACCCGATGTTCGTGACGGCCTGAAGCCGGTCCACCGCCGCGTGCTCTACGCGATGAGCGAACTGGGTAACGACTGGAACAAACCCTATAAGAAATCCGCCCGTGTGGTCGGTGACGTTATCGGTAAATATCACCCGCACGGGGATTCCGCCGTTTACGACACCATCGTCCGCATGGCTCAGCCTTTCTCCCTGCGTTACATGCTGGTGGACGGACAGGGCAACTTCGGTTCCGTCGACGGCGACTCCGCCGCGGCGATGCGTTATACCGAAGTGCGCATGTCGCGTATCGCACACGATCTACTGGCAGACCTGGAAAAAGAGACCGTCGACTTCGTGCCGAACTATGACGGCACCGAGCAGATCCCTGAAGTGCTGCCGACCAAAATCCCTAACCTGCTGGTGAACGGCTCCTCCGGCATCGCGGTAGGGATGGCGACCAATATTCCGCCGCACAACCTCACGGAAGTGATCAACGGCTGCCTCGCCTATATCGACGACGAAGATATCAGCGTCGAAGGATTGATGGAGCACATTCCTGGGCCCGATTTCCCGACCGCCGCCATCATCAACGGCCGTCGCGGCATTGAAGAGGCGTATCGCACCGGGCGCGGCAAGATCTATATCCGCGCGCGCGGCGAAGTGGAAACCGATGCGAAAACCGGCCGTGAAACCATCGTGGTGCATGAAATTCCCTATCAGGTGAACAAAGCGCGCCTGATTGAGAAAATTGCTGAGCTGGTGAAAGAGAAGCGCGTTGAAGGCATCAGCGCGCTGCGCGACGAGTCGGATAAAGACGGCATGCGCATCGTGATCGAAGTGAAGCGCGATGCGGTCGGCGAAGTGGTGCTCAACAACCTCTACTCGCTGACGCAGCTGCAGGTCTCGTTCGGTATCAACATGGTGGCGCTGCATCAGGGCCAGCCGAAGATCATGACGCTGAAGGAGATCCTTGAAGCCTTTGTCCGTCATCGTCGCGAAGTAGTGACGCGCCGCACGATTTTCGAACTGCGTAAAGCGCGCGACCGTGCGCATATCCTTGAAGGTCTGGCGATCGCGCTGGCCAACATCGATCCGATTATCGAGCTGATCCGCCGTGCGCCGAACCCGGCCGAAGCGAAAGCGGGCCTGATCGCGCAGGCGTGGGATCTGGGCAACGTTGCCGCCATGCTGGAGCGCGCGGGCGATGACGCCGCGCGTCCGGAGTGGCTGGACGACGAGTTCGGCATCCGCGACGGTCGCTACTACCTGACCGAACAGCAGGCGCAGGCGATCCTCGACTTACGTCTGCAGAAGCTCACCGGACTTGAGCATGAAAAACTGCTCGACGAGTACAAAGAGCTGCTGGAGCAGATCGCCGAGCTGCTTAATATCCTGATGAACGCTGAACGTCTGATGGAAGTGATCCGTGAAGAGCTGATCGCCATGCGCGACCAGTTCGGTGACGAACGCCGCACCGAGATCACCGCCAACAGCGCTGACATCAACATTGAAGATCTGATCAACCAGCAGGATGTGGTGGTCACGCTGTCGCATCAGGGCTATGTGAAATATCAGCCGCTCTCTGACTATGAAGCGCAGCGTCGCGGTGGCAAAGGCAAGTCGGCCGCGCGCACGAAAGATGAGGACTTCATCGATCGTCTGCTGGTGGCCAACACCCACGACACCATCCTCTGCTTCTCCAGCCGTGGCCGTCTCTACTGGATGAAGGTCTACCAGCTGCCGGAAGCGAGCCGCGGGGCGCGCGGTCGTCCGATCGTCAACCTGCTGCCGCTGCAGCCTGACGAACGCATCACCGCGATCCTGCCGGTGCGCGAATATACCGAAGGCTTCAACATCTTTATGGCGACCGCCAGCGGCACCGTGAAGAAAACGGCGCTGCAGGAGTTCAGTCGTCCGCGCAGCGCGGGCATCATCGCGGTTAACCTGCGCGAAGATGACGAGCTGATCGGCGTGGCGCTGACCAACGGCAACGACGAGGCGATGCTCTTTTCTGCCGGCGGTAAAGTTGTGCGCTTCGCAGAGAGCGCCGTTCGCGCCATGGGCCGTACCGCCTCGGGCGTGCGCGGCATCAAGCTGGCGGAAGGGGATCGCGTGGTCTCGCTGATTGTGCCGCGCGAAGAGGGCGCCATTCTTACCGTGACGCAAAACGGCTACGGCAAGCGTACCGCGATTAGCGAGTACCCGACCCGTTCGCGCGCCACCCAGGGCGTTATCTCCATCAAGGTCACCGAACGTAACGGTCCGGTGATTGGCGCGGTGCAGGTGGTCGACAGCGATCAGATTATGATGATCACCGATGCCGGCACCCTGGTGCGTACCCGCGTCTCTGAGGTCAGCATCGTCGGCCGTAACACCCAGGGCGTTATCCTGATCCGCACCGCGGAAGATGAGAACGTTGTGGGTCTGCAGCGCGTAGCTGAACCGGTGGAAGAGGAAGAGCTCGACGCCATCGACGGCAGCGTAGCGGAAGGCGAGGACGATATCGCGCCGGAAGCGGAAACTGACGACGACGCGCCGGAAGCGGACGAAGAAGAGTAACGCTTCGCGCTTACGCCGCCAGGGAAGGCGGCACTGAATTTTACGGCAGGAAAGGGCGACCCGACCTGCCGTTGCTTTTTGTGGCGCAGCACCTTAAACGCAGATGCCGACTGGCTTTTCTTCCCTGATAAAGCTAGTGTAATGAGCATTCTGAAGCCAGCCCGTTATTAACCTTGCCGTAGTGAGTTTCCCTTGAAATATCTGGTCTCTTTCCGAACCACGCTGCGCATCTCGCGCTACCTGTTCCGTGCGCTGGCGCTGCTGCTCTGGACGCTGGGCGCGGTGCTGACCACGTTCTTTATCATCAGCGTGCTGCATGAAAAAGAGACCAGCGTGCGGCAAGAGTTCGCCAGCAACTACGGCCAGGCAGAATGGTATGTGCGTCACTCCGCCGACGTGATGCGCGAGCTGAAGTACATCACTGAAAACCGCCTGACCAGCGCCAGCAGCGGCCTCGATATGATCAACGGCGTGCTGCCGGGCAAGTCGACGCTGCCGCAGTTTACGCCGCTCTTCTCCGACGGCGACTGCTCCTCAATGAGCAACACCTGGCGCAACTCGCTCGACTCCCTCAGCTACTACATCAACTACTGGAAAAGCAACTTCGCCTCTACCTACGAGCTGAACCGCGTCTTTTTTATCGGCGGCGAAAGCCAGTGTCTGGCGGACTTCACCATCGGCAGCGGCAATGTGGATCGCGAACGCAGCCTCAAGATGCTGCGCGAGCGGGTGTTACGCTACCGCAACGGCAACGACGAAGAGCGCCGCAATCCCATCTACTGGGTCAACGCCAGCGCGCAGCCCGGCGTCGGCACCTTTTATATGATGGTGCCGGTTTATGTCGCCAATAAGCTGCAGGCGCTGCTGGGCGTCGAGCAAAATATCCGGCTGGACGAGTTTATTCAGCCCGGCAGCCTGCCGGTGGTGGCCACCATCGTCGATGAGAATTACCGTCCGCTGCTGACGTCGCGCCGCGGCGGCGTCGGCTTCTCGCTTAACGATCTGTCGGACGACCCCAGCTGGTTTGGCTACCTCGACGGCTATCGCCAGCTGGTGCTGAAAAAGCCCTTACCGCCCTCTGATTTAAACGTGGTGTGGTCGGTGTCGACCCGGGTGCTGGTCGATCAGCTCAAACTGATGATTATCAACGCGCTGCTGCTCAACCTGCTCAGCGCGATTGTGCTCTTCACCCTGGCCTGGCTGTTTGAGCGCCGGATGTTCCTGCCGGCTGAAGAGAATGCGCACCGGCTGGAGGAGCATGAGCAGTTCAACCGCAAAATCGTCGCCTCGGCGCCGGTGGGCATCTGCATTCTGCGCACCCGCGACGGCACCAATATCCTCAGCAACGAGCTGGCGCACAACTATCTGACGCTGCTGACGCAGGAAGATCGCCAGCGGCTCAATGAAATTATCGGTACCCAGCAGGTTAACTTTGTTGACGTGCTGACCGGCAGCAACACCAACCTGCAGATCAGCTTCGTTCACTCGCGCTACCGCAACGAAAACGTGGCGATCTGCGTGCTGGTGGACGTCTCCGCGCGCGTGCGCATGGAGCAGTCGCTGCAGGAGATGGCGCAGGCGGCGGAGCAGGCGAGCCAGTCGAAGTCGATGTTCCTCGCCACCGTCAGCCACGAGCTGCGCACGCCGCTCTACGGCATTATCGGCAACCTCGATCTGCTGCAGACCAAGCAGCTGCCAAAAGAGGTCGATTCGCTGGTGACGGCGATGAATAACTCATCGAGCCTGCTGCTGAAGATCATCAGCGACATTCTCGACTTCTCCAAGATTGAGTCGGAGCAGCTGAAGATTGAGCCGCGTCCCTTCTCGCCGCGCGAAGTCCTTAGCCATATCGCCGGCAACTACCTCTCGCTGGTGATGAAAAAGCGGCTGACGCTCTACTGCTTTATCGAGCATGACGTGCCGCTGGCGCTGGATGGCGATCCGCTGCGGCTGCAGCAGGTGATCTCCAACCTGCTTAACAATGCCATCAAATTCACCCATACCGGCTGCATTATCCTGCACGCCTATGTGAAAGAGGGCTATCTGGCGTTCCGCATTCGCGATACCGGCGTCGGCATTCCCGGCAAAGAGGTTACGCGGCTGTTCGATCCTTTCTTCCAGGTGGGCAACGGCGTGCAGCGCAACTTCCAGGGCACCGGCCTGGGCCTGGCCATCTGCGAAAAGCTGACCAATATGATGGACGGCGATATCGAAGTGGACTCCGAGCCTGGCATGGGCAGCCAGTTTATCGTGCGTATTCCGATCTATAACGGCCAGCATCCTGCGGTGCCGCTGCTCGACGGGCTGCACGAAAAAACCCTGTGGATCGATATGCGCAACGACTATCTCGCCAGCTTTATCGAGCGCGACCTGCAGCAGCAGGGCATCGCCATCCTGCCCTATAACGGCAAAGGCGGCAGCGACGACGTGCTGATCACCGACTATGAGCCGGAAGGGGAGACGACGCTGCGCGCGGTAATTATCTTTAGCGGCGCCCATATCGATATGCCGCGCGAAATCGCGCCGGGACGCTGGCTGCACAGCACGGCGACGCCGCACGAGCTGCCGAGCCTGCTGGCGCGCATCTACCGCATCGCCATTCAGAGCGACACGGCGACCAACCTCGCGCTCTCTGCGCCAGCGGAAGAGGTCATCGGCAACGATGACATTATGATCCTGATTGTTGACGATCATCCTATTAACCGCATGCTGCTGTCGGAGCAGCTCGGCACCCTGGGCTATCAGGTTAAAACCGCCCAGGACGGCGTCGACGCGCTCAACGTTATCAGCCGCAGCGAAATCGACATTGTGCTGAGCGACGTTAATATGCCGAATATGGATGGCTACCGGCTGACGCAGCGGCTGCGCCGGCTCGGCCACGTTTTCCCGGTCATCGGCGTCACCGCCAACGCGCTGGCGGAAGAGAAGCAGCGCTGTATGGAAGCCGGCATGGATAACTGCCTGTCGAAGCCGGTTACGCTGGACGTGCTGAAAACTACGCTGGCGGTCTACGCGGAGCGGGTGAGAAAAGCGCGGGAAGGGTAGGGAGAGGTCAGTATGCTGAGGCAGAAAACCAGACGGCGCCTGAGCGCCGTCTGTACAACGCGTTAGTCTTTGTCGATCTGGGTTGCGCTGACGGAGGAGAGGTAGTTCAGCAGGGCGATATCGTTATCTACGCCCAGCTTCATCATCGCCGATTTCTTCTGGCTGCTGATGGTTTTGATGCTGCGGTTCAGTTTCTTGGCGATCTCCGTCACCAGGAAGCCTTCAGCGAACAGGCGCAGCACTTCGCTCTCTTTCGGCGACAGGCGTTTGTCGCCATAGCCGCCGGCGCTGATCTTCTCCAGCAGCTTCGCTACGCTTTCCGGCGTGTACTTCTTGCCTTTTTGCAGCGCGGCCAGTGCTTTTGGCAGATCGGTCGGCGCGCCCTGTTTCAGCACGATACCTTCGATATCGAGATCCAGCACGGCGCTCAGGATTGCCGGGTTGTTGTTCATGGTGAGAACAATAATCGACAGGTCCGGATAGTGACGTTTGATATATTTGATCAGCGTGATGCCGTCGCCATATTTCTCGCCGGGCATGGAGAGATCGGTGATCAGGACGTTGGCGTCAAGCTTTGACAGGCTGTTAATCAGTGCTGTTGAGTCTTCGAACTCACCTACAACGTTGACCCACTCAATTTGTTCCAGAGATTTTCGGATACCGAAAAGAACAATTGGATGGTCATCGGCAATAATTACATTTAAGTTATTCATCTTATTGGTTACCTTGCTGCAGCAGTTCATTGACGTAAGCGTCGATGTCACTGGTGGTATTTGTAATGTTTGAATCGTCACATGCTTTGATGTGCAGTTCCAACTCTTCACAAAGCTGTTTGCCTGGCGTCAGGTTAAGCATGGCAAACACGCCTTTCAGGCGATGCGCTGTCTGAGCAAGCATGGCGTAGTCCTTTTCCGCCGACTCAGTATACAGTCTCTTTACATCAGGCGGTACTGTCTCGGTAAACAGCTGGAAGTAGCCGCCGCTGAGCAGCGGGGTCAGTTCCTCGTCTTCTGTAATCTCATCCATGGAATCATGGGCCAGCTGTTGTTCAATCAGTGCCAGCAGCGCATCCTGTAGCGCGTTGCTGAGATTGAAGTTGACCCGGTATTGCCGATCGTTAAGCGCGTGGTGACCCAGCTCATCCTCCGCCAGCAGCAGCGCCCAGCCGCTTAGCTTGTTGGGGTCGTCGGTCACCAGCACGTCATGTTCCTGGCCTGACAGCCGCTCTTCGGGCGACAGGCAGCGTGCGCCCCAGTTCTCCAGATGGCGGCAGACGATTTTATAGACATCCTCTACCTCGATCTCCATAAGCGCCGTCACGCCGTCCAGCAGCTTCTCCTCTTCCTCTTCCGGCCGCGGCTCTACCGCCAGCGGAAGCTGAATGCTGTAGCGCGTGCCGATATCGGCTTTGGCGATAATCTCCAGGCTGCCGCCCATCTGCTTGCAGAGCTGCTTGCAGAGGAAAAAGGCCATGCCGGAGGCCTGACCGTAGCGATCCTGGCTGGTTTCGCCGAGGAACGGGAAGTCGGCGTTGGCCAGCTCATCGACGGTCAGACCCGCGCCGGTATCCACCAGCTCAATCAGCAGACGCTCCGGCCGCGCCTCGTCGGCGCTTACCGTCAGGGAGATCTTGCCCCAGCGCGTGGTGGTCAGCGCATAGTGCATCAGCGTGGCGAGCACCTTACGCAGCGCGCGGCGGTCGCCAAAGCGCTGCTCGTCATTAGGCTGCAGGTTGTTCACCACCAGCGACAGCCCCTTGCGGCGCATCAGCGGCAGGCTTTCCAGGGCGATCTCGTCCAGCAGCTCCTGCAGGTTGAAAACGCTGGCGTCTGGCGACCAGTCGTGCGCCTCAAGGCGGTTAAGCAGCACGATATCGTCCACCAGCCGCGCCAGGCCCTGACTTTCGTCCAGCAGGTCGAGCACGGTTTCATCTTCGTCGCGCTGGCTTAGCTGCACCAGCTGCGCCACCACCTTCTCCAGCGGACGGTTAAGGGCGTGACCCAGATTTTGCAGCAGCTGCTGACGCATCTGATGGTTGCGATCCAGCACCTGCTGCGCTTTCTGCAGCTTTTTATTCACCAGCAGCTCGCGATCCTGATCGCGCATCAAAAACAGCTGGGTATGGGGCGACAGCACGCTGCGCGCGTGGCGGATCTCATACACTTCATTGTTGATGGTCGCCTGCAGCACGCCCTGATGCTGGTCGGACATATTAATAATTTTTTGCAGGTTAAGGTGCGGCAAAAGATGTTCTGCAATCTTATTGCTGAGAATGGTGCGGTTGCTGGCGAAGTCATACACCAGCAGGCCGACCGGCAGGCTGGCGACAATCTCTTCATTCAGCACGCGCAGCGAGTCAAGCTCCGCGCTCTGGTTCTCGCTCGGGCGCAGCGACTGCTGGCGCAGCAGCGTCATTCCGGTAAAGGAGAGCAGAAACAGCAGCAGGTTAACCAGCAGCGGCCAGAGCAAATTATGCAGCGTATCGATCATCAGGCTGGTGATCGGCACGCGATAGACCAGCTGCAGCGGCGTGCTCGGCAGGGTGGCGGCAATCTCCAGGTCAGGATTGACCATCGCGATCTGCGTGCTTTCGCCCTCTGTCTGATCGTTAGCAGCAGGCAGCGCAGCGTCCTGACGCAGCTGGAAGTTTTCGATCGGCATGTTCTGCGGCGTCAGGTCGTTGATCGGCAGATCGAAGGCGACCACCGTTGCCAGATGGCCCGGCTGATTAAAGGTGGTGCGCAGCGTAAAGTAGTGGTCGTTCTGAAAGGCGAAGTGGCGCAGCGGCGAGAAGCTTTCCCGCTCGTCCAGCGCATTGGCCTGCTGCAGCATTTCGGCGCGACGGCCATCCACCAGCGAACTGATGGCGCTCTCTTTATAGCGCGTCGCCATATCCTTCAGCGGCAGCGTGGAGATCATAATCAGGCTGTTGTCCTGACCGTTGAGAAAATACATCGACCAGGTCGGATTTTCCGCGCCCCACAGGGTATCCAGGTAGCTCGACATGCGCATGGTCATATCGAGCGTGCTGCTGTCGTGCGAGCCAAAGATCAGCGCTTCGGTTTTGCGCCGGGTTTTTTCCAGATAGTAGACGTCAGGACGCAGCCGCGTCTCCTGCAGGCTGCTGTTCGGCGAGCTTCCCGCCGCGCTGGTGGCGAGATTTTCATAAATTTGCCAGGTGGCGAAGCGATAGGCGTCGATACGCTTTTGCGTCGCGCGCGCCAGATCGGCCATGGCATAGCGTTTCTCGGTCAGCCAGGTGTTGACCGAGTTGTGAACCATAAAGCCCAGCGCCAGCAGCAGCACCAGATTGAAAATCACAAAAAAGCGGGTGACATTGCCGGATGTCACTGGAAACTTAAAGGGCAACATAGCGTGTCAGGCACCTGAAATCATCGCGCAACCAGTCGGGCACTGGCGGCCACAGCCAGCAGCAGCAGCGCGATAAGCAGAAAGGCACCGCTGAGGCTCAGCCATTGAGAAATAAATCCGATTAAGGCCGGACCTGAGAGAATACCCGCATATCCCAGCATTGTCATGGCGGAAATCCCCAGATTCGAGGGCATATCCCGTTGATTCCCGACAGCATTGAATAACATCGGCACCGTATTGGATAAACCGAAGCCCACCAGCAGAAAAGCGAGCAGCGCCATCTGCGGCCAGGGCAGGTAAACCGCCAGCGCCAGACCAGCCGACGCGGTCAGCGCGCCCGTCAGCATCACCGGGAAACGGCCGAAACGGTCAATGATCCGATCGCCGGTCAGACGGCCGATGGTCATCGCCACCGAAAAGACCGCATAGCCAAGCCCGGCGTGCGCGGTCGACATCTCAGGGCTCTGCAGCAGCAGCAGCGCGCCCCAGTCGAGCACCGCCCCTTCGGCGAGAAACAGAATAAAGCAGAGCAGACCGAGAAAGGCGACAAAGCCGCGCGGCATCACCAGCCAGGGCTGATCGGGCTGATGCAGGCGCTCGCGCATCAGCGTTGGCAGACTCGCCGCCAGCAGCAGCGCCATCAGAAGCAGTACCAGCGCCACCGACGCCAGCGGCGACAGGCCGACGCTGAGCAGCAGGCTGACTGCGCCCGCGCCCAGAATGCCGCCGAGGCTAAAGAAGCCGTGGAAACCGGACATCATCGGCTTGCTGGCCGCTTTTTCTACCTCGACCGCCTGCACGTTCATCGCCACGTCGAGCATGCCCAGCCCGGCACCGAAAATTATCAGCGTCGCAGCCATGCTTCCTGTGGTCGCCAGCGTCGCCAGCAGCGGCAGCGTCGCCAGCGTTACCAGCGTCGAGCCGAAGATAACGCGACGGCAGCCGAAGCGGCCTACCAGCGCGCCGGTAACCGGCATCGCCGCCAGCGAACCCATGCCCAGGCAGAGCAGCAGCGCACCCAGCGATGCGCCGCTCAGCGCCAGCCGCTGGCTGGCGAACGGCACCAGCGGCGCCCAGGTGGACATGCCAAGACCGGCAATAAGAAAAACGAGGCGTGTCCCCAGACTGACACGGTTGTGAAGTTTCCTGGGTGGTGCAGCGTCCAGTGCGGTCATAGTCATATTCGTGAGTGTCAAAGCGACGAAGTGTAGCATCAAAGCCGCAGCCGCATGCGCTACCCGAAAGGGCAGGGCGGCGATAAGCCGGCGTGAAAGCCGCCATTTTAACGACTTTTAGCCTGACGCTAAACTTTTCCAGAACTTTCCTGGCCTCTCGCGACAGGCTGATAGCCTTCATGCTGCTTTGCAGGCCGGCGCGCTACGCGGTTAACCCGCCTGAAACATCGCTGGCCTGACCCGGCGCTTGCTCTCTGCGGCATTAAGTCGATGATATTCTGTGCGCCTGTTGGCTATATATCCTGCCGGGCGGCGCAACGAAAATGAATAAGGCAGGCGCAGAGGTATGATAAAACTTTATTACGGTGATAAATTAACACGGACAATATTCAGCGAATTAATTAACAACGCGTGCGGTTATTAGCAATAAATGCCCATAAGCGGTGATGTTATTTTCAGCGCGTTAATTAACTTTACTATCGGGGAGCGCAAGGGGCAGGTTTTGGGCAAAAAAATGCCGGACTTAACAGTCCGGCGGGAATTAGGGTAAACATCTCATTCGGGGTGAATGAAGGTAATAATGAAATAAATGATGATAGCGGGATCTATTGTATTCTCAGATGACGCATATGTTTTGTCATTCAGTGCTCAGATAAAATCAATCATAACTGTTTGAAATTAATGGTGTTAAAATTGGTTTGATATTTTGTGCGATAATTTTTATCGATATGTGCTGGTTATTAGTTCCGCAAAATTTACACCTGGAAATAACTATTTCGCATTATGAAACAGATTTGGAAATTTCGTAGCATTTTCGTGATGGCTTATTGCCCTTTATAAAATAACAATGGCGTGCCGGCTGAATTTTTAAGCGTTCAGCTCGCAGTGGCAAAAATAAGGCATATAACAGAGGGCAATAAAATGAAACGTCGCGTTCTCTCCCTGATGATCCCTGCGCTGCTGGTCGCAGCGGGTTCTGCAAGCGCAGCGGAAATCTACAACAAAGACGGCAACAAATTAGACCTGTTCGGCAAAGTCGACGGTCTGCACTATTTCTCAGATAACGACGGTAATGACGGCGATCAGTCTTACCTGCGTTTCGGTTTCAAAGGCGAAACCCAGATTTCCGACCAGCTAACCGGTTACGGCCAGTGGGAATATCAGGCGGCACTGAACACGGCGGAAAGCGAAGGCACCGCGAAAAGCTACACGCGCGTTGGCTTCGCGGGTATCAAGTTCGGCGATGCGGGCTCATTCGACTACGGCCGTAACTACGGCGTAGCATACGACATCGGCGCATGGACCGACGTGCTGCCGGAATTTGGCGGCGACACCTATGGCGCGGACAACTTTATGTTCCAGCGCAGCAATGGCCTGGCGACCTACCGCAACTCTAATTTCTTTGGCCTGGTGGACGGCTTGAACTTCGCCGTTCAGTATCAGGGCAAAAACGACAACCCGAGCCGTGAAACCACAGGGCGCGACGTGCTGGGCGAGAACGGCGACGGCTGGGGCCTGAGCACCACTTACGATCTCGGCTCTGGCCTGGGCATCGGTGCCGCCATGTTCCAGTCTGACCGCACCAACAACCAGAACGGCGCAGCGCCGGGCATCCTGGGCCGCGGCGACAAGGCGGAAGTCTACACCGGCGGTCTGAAATATGACGCCAACAATATCTACCTGGCGGCGATGTACAGCCGTTCCTACAACGCGACCCGCTTCGGTTCGACGGATGACGCTATCTACGGTTTCGCCGACAAGGCGGATAACTGGGAGCTGGTGGCGCAGTATCAGTTCGACTTCGGCCTGCGTCCCTCTCTGGCGTTCGTGACCTCACGCGGCACCGACATTCAGAACTGGGGCAAACAGAACCTGAAAAAGTATGTTGATGTGGGCGCGACCTACTACTTCAACAAAAACATGTCCACCTACGTTGATTACCAGATCAACCTGATGGACGACAACGACTTCACCGACGCGGCCGGCATCAACACCGACGATACCGTGGCGCTGGGTCTGGTTTATCAGTTCTAAACCGCTAAGGAGCGTAGCCTGCGGGCTACGCTCCCGTTTGCAGAATCGCCGCCAGCGCGGCAGCCAGATCCGCCGTTACCGCTTCCGCCTCTTCTCCCCGCTGCGCCCGCACGATGGCGCCTTCCGCCAGTAACATAATCTGTCCGGTTTTGCCGCGTTCCGCCTGCGCCAGCCTGAGGGCTATGGCGTCCGCCATCTCTTGCTTATGGCGCCGAATCAGCGCGCCCACTTCAGGCAGGCTCTCGCCCAGCTCCGCGCTGGCGTTAATAAAGGCGCAGCCGCGAAAGTCCGCTTCGCTAAACCAGCTTTTCAGCGCGGCCGGCAGGGCGTCCCGCAGCGGCGTATTTTGCGCCAGCGCCTGCTGAAACCCCTGCATCCAGCGCTGGTGGCGCTGCTCCAGCGCCGCCGCGATCAGCTGATTTTTCGCCGGGAAGTGGCGGTAGAAGGTCACTTTGGTCACGCCCGCCTCCGCGATCACGCGATCGACGCCGGTGGCGCGGATGCCCTGCTGGTAGAAGAGTTGCTGCGCTGCGGTCAGGATACGGTCGCGGGCGGAAGCGCCAGCATCAAAAACAAGCGGAGCGAGCATAGTCAGACCTCTGAATTTTTTTAGTAGACAGAATTGTCTACATGCAGCAGAGTATTGCAAGTAGACAATCCTGTCTACCTACTCAGGAGATCACTATGCTGCTTCCTCCCTTTAACCAACAGAGCGCCACCGAAAAAGCCCGTCTGGCGGAAGATGCCTGGAACAGCCGCGATCCGCAGCGGGTGTCGCTGGTTTACACTCCCGACACGCGCTGGCGCAACCGCAGCGAAAGCGTGCAGGGCCGTGACGCAGTGGTGGCGTTTCTCAGCCGCAAGTGGGCCAGAGAGCTGGATTATCGGTTAATCAAAGAGCTATGGGCGTGGCACAACGACCGCCTGGCGGTGCGCTTTGCCTATGAATGGCATGATGACAGCGGCAACTGGTTCCGCAGTTACGGCAATGAGAACTGGCGCTTCGGCGCTGACGGCCTGATGATTGAGCGGTTCGCCTGCATTAACGACCTGCCGATAGCGGCCAGCGAACGACGCTTTCACTGGCCACTCGGCAGACGCCCGGACGATCATCCGGGGCTGAGTGAACTGGGTATGTAATTACGACTGCAGCGTCCGCCTGCGGCTTGCCGCGGGCTTCGCCTTTGGCGACGGCGGGGCGCTGCCTTCAAATCCCACCCCCGCCAGGGTAAACGCGGAAAAACTCAGCCACTGCTGCCACTGGCCAAACGTAGACGATGATTTACGCATGCTGCACCTCCCGGAAATAAACCCGGTCTAAACCGTGCAGCATTCATGCCAGTTCGATCGCTCTCACAGCCACGGATTTCCCGCCTGGTTTGCTACACTGCCGCAGCATTTTGGTGCACTGCTGCTCAACGCTGACGCGCCGCGCCCCAGGCGAGCCGTTTTTGGCGCCGCTGTTGCAGCAGCTTAACAATACTGAAAATAAATAGTCCGCCTGCGAACGCGAGAATCAGATAGATCATGGGGCCTCCTGTTATCAGCCGGTAGCCTGCCAGAGCCTGGGTCAGGCAGGGCGGGTTTACAAGCCGCTTTTGACTACTTTACTAACGACTTATGCTTTGTTTCAGGCTGGAATATAGCGTTACAGATGAGAGAAGAATGCGATACTGGAATATTCTGCTAATGACAGCGGCGCTCGGCGCCCTGAGCGCCTGCGACAGCAAAAGTTCGCAGCAGGGGATGGTGCTGGAAGGCAAAACCATGGGCACGGTGTGGCGGGTTTCGCTGGCGGGCGTCGACGCGGCGCGCAAAGCGGCGCTACAGCAGGCGATCCAGCGACAGCTTGACGCGGACGATCGGACGCTGTCGACCTGGAAAGAGGATTCCGTGCTGTCGCGCTTTAACCGCTATCAGGGCGATGCGCCGCAGCCGATTAGCGCCGATATGGCCGATATCGTTACCGAAGCGCTGCGTATCGGCGCCAAAACCGGCGGCGCGATGGACATCACCGTGGGGCCGCTGGTGAATCTCTGGGGCTTCGGCCCGGCGAAACAGCCAGCGCACCGCCCGACGGAGGCGGAGATCGCTGCGGCGAAGGCGCAAACCGGGCTCCAGCACCTGCGCGTGGTACAGACGGTGGAAGGGCAGTGGCTGCAGAAAGATCTGCCGGGGCTCTATGTCGATCTCTCCACCATGGGCGAAGGCTACGCCACCGATCACCTGGCGCGCCTGATGGAGCGCGAAGGAATCGCCAACTATCTGGTTTCGGTCGGCGGGGCGGTATTGAGCCGCGGAGAGAATGCGCAGGGCCAGGGCTGGCGCGTGGCGATCCAGAAACCCACCGACAGCGAGAACGCGGTACAGGCGCGCGTTGACCTGCAGGGGCACGGCATCAGCACATCCGGCAGCTATCGCAACTATTATGAACTGGACGGCAAACGCATTTCGCACGTCATCGATCCGGCGACCGGCCGTCCCATCGAGCATAAGCTGGTCTCCGCCACGGTGATCGCCACCACGGCGCTGGAAGCAGACGGCTGGGACACCGGCCTGATGGTGCTGGGCAGCGAAAAGGCGAAAGCGCTGGCGCTGCAGCAGCAGCTGGCGGTCTATCTTATTAGTAAAGAGGGCGATAAATTCGTCAGCTGGATGTCGCCGCAGTTCAAAGCCTTTCTTATCGACGGCAAGTAGCGGCGCAAGGGGAAATCATGCTTGATCTGTTTAGTGAAGACGCGCCGTGGCAGGAGCCGCTGGCAGAAGGGGCGGTGATCCTGCGTCGCCGCGCGCGCGATTCGGCGCCGGCGCTGATGGAGGCGCTGCTGGCGGTGGCGCAGCAGAATCCATTCCACCATCGCATTACGCCGGGCGGCCACCGCATGTCGGTGGCGATGACCAACTGCGGCGACTTCGGCTGGTCGAGCGACTCGCGCGGCTATCAGTACACCGAGCAGGACGCGGAGAACGGCCGCAAGTGGCCGCCGATGCCGCCGCTGTTTCGCCAGCTGGCGCTTGACTGCGCGCGCGAGGCGGGCTTCCCGCAGTTCAATCCCGACGCCTGTCTGATCAACCGCTACGAGCCAGGCGCCAAGCTGACGCTGCATCAGGACAAAGATGAGCGCGATCTGCGCCATCCCATCGTCTCGGTGTCGCTGGGGCTGCCGGCGGTGTTTCAGTTCGGCGGCTTCGCGCGCGGTGACGCCACCCAGCGCGTGCTGCTGGAGCATGGCGACGTCGTGGTGTGGGGCGGGCCGTCGCGCCTGCGCTATCACGGCATATTACCGCTCAAGCCCGGCGTTCACCCGCTGACCGGGGCGTTCCGCTACAACCTGACCTTTCGCCGCGCCTTCTGAGCGCGGCGCGATTGCGAATAACTATTGCTATCATTCCGCATCGCTTTAAACTGCTGGCTGCTTTCCTGACTGCTGGACTTTTTTATGGCGTTGCTTAAGGTTGTTTTTCGCCAGTTTCGCTGGCCTTTCATTGGCGTGATCCTGCTGACGCTGCTCAGCGCCGCGCTCGGCATCGCCATGATCGCCTATATCAACAGCGAAATGATCTCGGCCATCAATACCTCTTTCTCGGTGCTGCCTGGCTTTTTGCTACAGCTGGTGCTGCTGATGGCGGTAACGCTCGCCGCCCAGCTGGCGCTGACGCTGCTGGGACACCAGTTTGTCTGGCGTCTGCGCGGCGAATTTATCAAGCGTATTCTGGATACCCGCGTCGAGCGGCTGGAGCAGATCGGCAACGCGCAGCTGCTCGCCGGGCTGACCAGCGATATCCGCGCGATCACCATCGCCTTCGTGCGTCTGCCGGAGCTGATACAGGGCATTATTATCACCCTGGGCTGCGCGCTTTATCTCGCCTGGCTCTCGCCGAAAATGCTGATGGTCTCCAGCCTGTGGATGGCGGTCACGCTGGTGGGCGGCTGGCTGCTGGTGTCGCGCGTTTATCGTCATATGGCGAAACTGCGCGAGGTCGAAGATGACCTTTATCGCGATTTTCAGACGGTGACGGAAGGGCGTAAAGAGCTGCATCTCAACCGCGAGCGCGCCCAGCTGATCTACGAAACCGTTTATCAGGAAGATGCGAACGCCTACCGTCACCATATCGTGCGCGCCGATACCTACCATCTCAGCGCGGTAAACTGGTCGAATATTATGACGCTCGGCGCTATTGGCATGGTGTTTTTCATGGCCAACAGCCTGGGCTGGGCCAATACCGCGGTGGCGGCCACCTTCTCGCTGACGCTGCTGTTCCTGCGTACGCCGCTGCTGTCGGCGGTCGGCGCGCTGCCGACGCTGCTCAGCGCCCAGGTGGCGTTTCGCAAGCTGAACGCCTTCGATCTGGCGCCCTATCAGGAGGGCTTCCATACGCTGCCGCCGCTGGCGGCGTGGCGCACGCTGGAACTGCGCGATGTCCGCTTCCACTACGGACAAAACGGCTTTGAAGTCGGGCCGATTAACCTGACGCTGCGGCGCGGCGAGCTGATATTTCTGATCGGCGGCAACGGCAGCGGCAAGTCGACGCTGGCGATGCTGCTGACCGGGCTCTATCAACCGCTCAGCGGCACGCTGCTGCTGGATGGCAAGCCTATCGGCGCGGAGGATCGCGATCGCTGGCGTAAGCACTTCTCCGCGGTGTTTACCGACGTGCATCTGTTCGATCGGCTGATTGGGCGCGAGGGCGCGCCCGCCAGTCCTAAACTGGTGCAGGCCTGGCTTGAGCGCCTGAAAATGCAGGACAAGCTGAAAATCGAAGGCAATAAAATCCTTAACCTGCAGCTGTCGAAAGGGCAGAGCAAGCGGGTAGCGCTGCTGCTGGCGGCGGCGGAAGAGCGCGACGTGCTGCTGCTGGATGAGTGGGCGGCGGATCAGGATCCCCATTTCCGGCGCGTCTTCTATCGCGAGCTGCTGCCCTGGCTGCAGGCGTCAGGCAAAACCGTGTTCGCCATCAGCCATGACGACCACTACTTTATGCATGCCGATCGCCTGCTGGAGATGCGCGAAGGCAAACTCAGCGAGCTGACCGGACGCGAGCGCGAGATGGCGACGCTGGATGCGGTGCAGCGCACCGATGCGCTTTATCAGCAGGATGAGAAAGCTTAGCGGAAAGGGTTAGTGGCATAGCGCCCACGGCAGGCGGTAAGCTGACCCCGGCAAAAACAGCGGTTTTTGCCTCCCTGGAATATTTTCTGTCGTCTTGTGTTTGTACCGGCTCAGCCCCTTTGCTCAGCCGGTTTTTTATTGCCTGCCACGGGATGGGTCAGCAGCGTCAGCACCCGATCCGCCTCTAGCTGAAATTCCGCCTCCAGCCGCGTACCGGCGGCAAAGGTGGTGCTAAATGTCTGGTTCAATGCGAGCACGGCTCTGCCTGCGGCGATATCCGCCTCCAGCAGGCTCGCCTGATGGAAATCCATCGGCTGATGCAGCTGCGGCCAAAGCGCCTTGTACAGGCTCTCCTTAAGCGAGAAGAGCAGCGTCGCGGCCAGCGAAAAGGGCAGCCTGAGCGCGCGCAGCTGCGCTTTTTCATCGCTGCTCATCAGCAGCGCGGCGGTCTCCTCAGCCGTGCGCAGGCTCATCACGCTTTCGATATCGACGCCAACGCAGCGCGGCTGGCGCGTTGCCGCCAGCGCCACTGCGCCGTCGGTGTGCGACAGCGACGCCTGAAGGCCGTCTGGCCAGCGGGGAGAGCGATCGCTGTGGTTTTGCAGCAGGAAACCGGCGATGCCCATCTGGCCCATCACCTCGCGCGCCAGCCAGCGGCTGGCCAGATATTCGGCGCGGCGCTTCTTTACCGCCTGCTGCAGCGCGGGCGGAAAAGGCAGATTCCAGCGCACGCCTAAACTGTCGTCATAGCGATCAAGGTCGAAGCGCGCCTGCGCCAGCAGGGTATTGCCACCTCGCAGATGCGCACAGCGAATGAAGCCGCCTTCGGGAGGCGGCAGAGAAATGTTCTGAGAATTCATCAGGGTCCACGGCGGCGCACAAAAGGGCATTAAAGCAGCCCGCCATGGCTGGAGCAACCGCTTAGTCGTTAGGCGGAATGGCAAAGCCCTTTACGGAAACAACGAAGTGATGGTGACCTCTGGTGATACGCGCGCCGCGCTCGCACCAGCGTGATGCCAGGCGAAAAAAATCGTCGCTGCCGATATTGTAAGCCAGTTCCACTTTGCTGACGCCTGAGTGAAGCAGTTCTTCCGCATCCTGCAGGCTCTTCGCTTTGATAACCATAGTAATATCCATCCGATATTCAGAGTCATTAAGATTAATGATCTTTTATGACATTTTTGTTTCAGTAAGGTTAAAAAGCGCAGCGGTCTGTGGAATTTGTGAGAAAGATCAGAGTCGACTGCAAAAAGTTGAAAGCTGGAAGAGGAGACGCTGTCGCACCTGACGGGGAGAGATCGGCTTGCCCGGTGGGCTGCGGCCAGTAAAAAGGCCGCACGCGGCGGCCTTTGTGGGTCACTACTTCTGATCCGGTTCAGGACGTTTGTCGCCTGACTCCGGCGCATTGTTTGGATCGTCTTTTTCAATGTAATGCATAAACTCTCCTCTTTTTACCCACACACAGGTCAGTATAGACCCCTTTTTCATCCTGTGGCGAAGCGGGCGGGGTTCAGCAGCGCACTGATAAAAGCGGCGACGGGCGACATTAGGCCGGTTTTCAGGGCGCTGGTGGGTTTTCGGCTATTAATGCGGAGCGTGAAAAAGGATGTTGCGCGAGCGGGGCGCCACGGCTGGCAGGCATAAAAAAAGCAGCCTTAACAGGCTGCTTTAGTTGGGAATTTTGGTCGGCACGAGAGGATTTGAACCTCCGACCCCTGACACCCCATGACAGTGCGCTACCAGGCTGCGCTACGTGCCGAACAGTGGGGCTTAGTCTACTGTTTCTCTGGCGGAATGCAAGCAGCGGCCGTCTAACTGCCTCATAATTAATCAGTTAGCGATAAAACGCTTCTCTTCCGTCAGCACCTGCAGCAGTAACGCCAGCTGCGGCTTATGATCTTTCAGGGCGTTGCCCTGCGCGTCGTAAGCGCGATAGCTGCCGTTATTGTTAAGCACCAGCGTCACCCGCGGCGTCGTTACCACCAGGCGATTCTCTTCGCTGCTGGCGACCCAGTCGTGGCGACGCTGGGCGGCGAAGAGATCTTCTCCCTGCGAATAGTTCACCGGGTTGGTGCGCACGTGCAGCAGGCGCAGCATCAGCGTCGCCATCACATCCTGATGATTGGTAAGACGATCGATGGTCTGCGCAGGGGTGTCCGGCCAGTGGATGACCAGCGGAACCTGCAGGGTCGCGCGGTTGCCCACGCTGTCGAGGTTGCCATTCAGCGCCACGCCCTGCTGCGCGGTGATCACCACCACGGTATTTTTCAGCAGATCGCGCTGCTGTAGGGTGGCGAGCACATGGTGAATTTGCTCGTCAATCGATGCAGCCTGGCGCAGGTAGCTACGCTGGCGGGTTTTCACCGTGGTGCCGCTCAGATCGACGCCGTCCAGCGCCAGCCAGGAGAACCAGGGATTGCCGTCGCCTTTCTGGCCGTTCAGCCAGTTCTGCCACTGGGTGACGGTGCTGGCGTTAGGCTGGCTGTCGGTGGTGGGCAGCGTGTAGTCCGTCAGCAGCGCCTGGCGATAGAGCGGCTGGTTGAAGCCTTCCGATGAGAAAAGCCCGAACTGGTAGCCCTGCGAACTGAGCGCGCCGAGCAGCGCCGACGGCATACGCGCCGCCAGCACCCCATCCATATAGCTGGCGGAAATGCCGTAGAACAGGCCAAACAGCCCTTTCTCCGGCAGGTCGCCAGCGCTGAAGTGCTGGGTAAAGCGCACATTATCGCTGGCGAACTGATTAAGCTGCGGCAGCGCTTGCGCCATATCGCCTGCGTTCAGCGTCTTCACGGTGATCACCAGCAAATTATTGCGCGTGCCGCCGTCGCGGAAGGCGATATCGCTGAGCGGATACTGCACCGAAACCGCTTCCGGATCGCCTTGCTGGATCAGGCGCTGCTGGTAAGCCTGCGCGTCCAGCAGACCGTGGCGCTCGAGGAAGCGTCGCGCGGTCATTGGATAGGAGAGCGGCAGGTTGGCGCGCTGCATGGTGATTGGGCGATAGAAGTTAGCATCGGCCCAGATATAGAGCAGATGGCTGGCAAAAAAGGCGCTGATAAACAGCGCCGCCAGCGGCTTACCGAACGATCGCCGGTTCAGGCTGCGCAGCTTTTGCCAGCTCCAGGTGGCGAAGAGCATCTCCACGAGGAAAATCAGCGGCACGCTGATAAACATCAGCTGCCAGTCGCGCGCCATCTCGCTCTGGTCGGGGTTGATCACCAGCTCCCACACCACCGGATTAAGGTGCAGGTGGAAGCGGTTGAACACCGCGCTGTCTACCATAATCAGCGTCAGCCCGACGGTGGCGATAATCGCCGACAGGACGCGCAGCAGCCGCTGCGACATCACCACAAAGGTCAGCGGAAATATCGCCAGCAGATAGACGGCGAACACAATAAAGCTGAAGTGGCCGATCCAGCTGCTAAAGGCGTAAATGCGCCCGGCGAGCGACGCGGGCCAGTCGGCAACCACCAGATAGCGGCTGCCTAAAATCAACGCGAATAAAATATTAAACAGAGCAAACCAGTGCCCCCAACTGATCATCTGGGACACTTTTTCGCGGTAGCGCTGCCGGTTGGTTACCATATTATGCGATCAAATAGGCGATTAATGGGCGTTGTCGTCGCGCACGGAGGCCTGCAGGGCTTCCGCGAAAGAACGTGCCAGAGAACGGCGCTGCGCCGGGGCAACGTCGCTGTTGATCACGTTGGTCACCATATTCCCCAGCACCATCAGGGAAAGGTCGGTCGGCGCATTGTCTTTCTGCAGCACCTGGGCCAGTTGCGCGAGGAGTTTTTCCACGCGTTCGTCGCTGTAACGGGATGATTGTGGCATATCGTCGACTAATCTCGTTTCAAAAGGCGATATAGTACCGTAACAACAGGGTTTTTACCGCAATTTTATCGAAAGCGCATCGATCGGCTAAAGCATGGAGTTGAAAGCCGATGCGGGCGGTGTTTGAATACGCGCCTGAACTTAAAGGAGAGTCTACCATGAGTCTGGATATCGACCAGATTGCCCTGCATCAGCTGATCAAGCGCGACGAGAATCAGCTTGAGCTGGTGCTGCGCGATACGCTGCTGCCCGCCAACGCCACCGTGGAAGCGATGGTAGAAGAGCTGCACCGCGTCTACAGCGCAAAAAATAAAGCCTACGGCCTGTTTAACCCGGAGAGCGAACTGGCGGAGGCGCTGCGCAACTGCCGCAAAGGCAATGACGACTTCCTGGCGTTCAGCCGCGCGGCGACCGGCCGCCTGCGCGACGAACTGGCTAAATATCCTTTCGCCGAAGGCGGGGTGGTGCTCTTTGTTCACTACCGCTATCTGGCGGTGGAGTATCTGCTGATAGCGGTGCTTAACAGCCAGCGCAGCATGCGCGTCAACGAGCAGCTCGACATCAGCAGCACGCACTATCTCGACATCAACCATGCCGATATCGTGGCGCGCATCGACCTGACCGAATGGGAGCTGACGCCGGAATCGACCCGCTATCTGACCTTCCTGCGCGGACGGGTAGGGCGCAAAGTCGCCGATTTCTTTATGGACTTCCTCGGCGCCAGCGTTGGCCTGGATACCAAAGCGCAAAACCGCGGTCTGCTGCAGGCGGTAGATGACTACTGCGCCGAGTCGGATCTGGATAAAAGCGAGCGGCAGAACTATCGCCAGCAGGTTTACAGCTACTGCAACGAACAGCTGCAGGCGGGCGAGGAGATCGCGCTGGAGGAGCTGTCGAAAGAGCTGCCGCCGCTCGGCGAAAAATCCTTTCAGGCCTTTACTCAGGAGCAGGGCTACGAGCTGGAAGAGCATTTTCCGGCGGATCGCAGCACGCTGCGCCAGCTGACTAAATTTGCCGGCAGCGGCGGCGGTCTGACGCTCAATTTTGACGCCGGGCTGCTGGGCGAGCGCGTTTTCTGGGATCCGGCCACCGATACCTTAACCATCAAAGGCACGCCGCCGAACCTGCGCGATCAGCTGCAGCGCCGCACCAGCGGCAAGTAGGCGTCAGCCAGCCAAAAAAAAACGCCGCATAAGCGGCGTTTTTTATGTCGATTCGCAGGCGATTACGCGCGTACGAAGTCGATGTGGTGCAGTTTTGGCTTGAACGGGTGACGCTGAACGGCCTGCACTTTCACGTTGGTTTCTTTACCGTCGACAACCAGAGTCAGCACGTCGGTGTAGAACCCAGGTTTAGCCTGCATGTTCATCACGGCGTCGTGATCCAGTTCGATAGAAACAGCGGCTTCGCTGCCACCATAGATGATGGCCGGGAATTTGTTCGCTGTGCGCAGGCGGCGGCTCGCACCCTTACCCTGCTCTTTACGTACTTCTGCGTTGATGGTCAACATGGTTATGTCTCTTCAATAATTCCTGCTACAGGCGACCCAGCAGCAGGCAGGTTGTTCAAAGGCGATTGCGAATGCAAAAGCGGGCGGCAGTATAGCGGTAATGGGCGAGGCGGGCAAATGATTCCGCCGCTTAGCGCAGCTCATTGGCGCGACGAAAGCGGCCCTGATAGTCGAAAAGCTTCTCGCGCACCTGCCAGAATTGCCCTTTAGCGCGCGCTACCACGAAATCGGGATGGCGCAGCAGCGGCTGCAGCGCCACCACGTCGGCCGCGGTTTGCCAGCCGAGCGGCACGCCCGGCGCGCGCTGGTGCGGGCGCATAAAGAGCTGCTCAAACGCCTTGCGCTGCGCGGGCGTGCGCAAACGGAAGCGCTCGTCAACGCTGGTGCCGTCCTCGTCGAAATAGGTCGCTTTTAGCCATTCGCCGCTATCGTCGCGGCCGTGCGTCAGCGTCATGCCGCCGCAGCGCAGCACCAGCGCGTCCTTGAGCTTCAGCGCCGCCTTCAGCATATCGTCAGGATCGACCAGTATTTTGTCGCACTGATGGCAGCGCCGCGCCGCAATATCATTTTCCGCGCCGCAGTCGGGACAGCTTTTAAACCGGAAGCGAAAATCGCACTGCTCGCGATGGCCTTCGTCATCTTCCAGCACGCCCTGACAGCGGCGGCCGAAGTGCTCAATAATCATGCCGTCTGCGGTGGTTTTGCCCCAGAAGGTGTTGGCAAAGCCGCAGGCGGGGCAGAACACCTGCACCGGCTCATTGTCGCTGGCCCCTTTCGGCGCGCCCACTTCCGGCGTAAAGAGATCGTGCGGGTTGCCGGCGTAGTCGAGGATCAGGCAGTCGGTTTTGCCCGGCGACAGGCGCAGCCCGCGGCCGACGATCTGCTGATAGAGGCTGACCGATTCGGTGGGGCGTAAAATAGCGATAAGATCGACGTGGGGCGCATCGAAGCCGGTGGTCAGCACCGCGACATTGACCAGAAACTTCAGCTGCTGCGCCTTAAAGGCGGCGATGGTCGCATCGCGCTCTTTCGCCGGCGTCTCCGCCGAAATCAGCGCGCTGTTGGCGGGCAGCAGCGTCAGGATCTCGCGCGCGTGCTCTACCGTAGAGGCAAATAGCATCACCCCGCGCCGATCTTCGGCGAACTCAAGGATCTGGCTGATGATATGCGGCGTCACGCGCTGCTGCTGCTTCAGCTCGCGGTTGAGATCCGACTCGCTGAACAACCCGTTGGCCTGCGCCGTCAGGCGGCTGAAGTCATACTGCACCACCGGCATATCGAGCCGCTCCGGCGGCACCAGAAAGCCGTGCTTGATCATATAGCGCAGCGGCAGTTCGTAGATACAGTCGCGAAACAGCGCCTTTTCGTCGCCGCGCACCATGCCGTGATAGTGGAAGTGATAGATCCAGCCCTTGCCGAGGCGAAACGGGGTCGCCGTCAGGCCCAGCAGGCGCAGCTGCGGGTTATGCTGGCGCAGATGGGTAAAGATCTGCTGATACTGGCTGTTGTCGTCATCGCTGATGCGGTGGCACTCGTCGACAATCACCAGCGAAAAGGCGCTGTCGAACTGCGCCAGATTGCGCGCGACCGACTGCACGCTGCCGAATACCACCTTGCGCTGGCTCTCTTTGCGCTGCAGGCCGGCGGCGAAGATATCCGCTTCCAGGCCGTAGGCCTGATATTTGCTGTGGTTCTGCTCCACCAGCTCTTTAACGTGCGCCAGTACCAGCACGCGGCCGCGCGCCAGCCGCGCCAGCTCGGCGATCACCAGGCTTTTGCCGGCGCCGGTAGGCAGCACAATCACCGCCGGCTCGGCGTGTTGACGAAAATGGTTAAGGGTCGCGTTAACCGCGTCTTGCTGATAGGGACGTAGAGTAAAAGCCATTGCCGATCACTTTTGCGAAACTGAGCGAGATTATGCCATGAAAATGGATGAAACGCAGGAACGGCTCTGTGCGGCAGCGGTGGTTCAAGATATACTTCCCATACTTTTTCAACGGGTAAAACCCCGTTTCAGTTTCCCTCCGCAGTAACAGGCAAAGCGAATTCATGCGACTCGACAAATTCATCTCTCAGCAACTGGAAGTCAGCCGGGCTATCGCCGGGCGTGAGATCCGGGCGCAAAAAGTCACCGTTAACGGCGAAGTGGTACGCGACACCGCCTTTAAAATCCAGCCCGAGCATGAGGTGGAATATGATGGCAATCCGCTGCATCTGCAGGTTGGGCCGCGCTACTTTATGCTGAACAAGCCGCAGGGCTATGTCTGCTCCACCGACGATCCCGATCACCCGACTATCCTCTACTTTATCGAAGAGCCAACCGCGTGGAAGCTGCACGCCGCGGGCCGTCTCGATATCGACACCACCGGGCTGGTGCTGCTGACCGATGACGGCCAGTGGTCACACCGCATTACCTCGCCGCGCCACCACTGCGAGAAAACCTACCGCGTGATGCTGGAGCATCCCGTCGCCGCGGATGTGGCGCAGCAGTTCGCCGAGGGTATTCAGCTGCACGGCGAAAAATCGCTTACCCAGCCGGCGCAAATGGAAGAAATTACGCCGACCGAGGTGCTGCTGACCCTTAGCGAAGGGCGCTATCATCAGGTGAAGCGCATGTTTGCCGCCGTTGGCAACCGCGTGGTCGGGCTGCACCGCGAGCGCATCGGCGATATCGTGCTGGATGCGGATCTGGAGCCGGGCGAATATCGTCCGCTGACGGAAGATGAAATTAACAGCGTTGGGCTGCCCGACGAGTTAAAGCAGAAATAGCGGAGCGGCCGTGCGCAAGGAAAAAAATTCAGCTGCGGGACTGGTGGTGATTCTGGGATTGCTGGCGATGCTGATGCCGCTTTCCATCGATATGTATCTGCCCGCGATGCCGCAGATCGCCCGCGAATTCGGCGTGGCGGCGGGCAGCGTGCAGATGACCCTTAACCTCTATATCCTGGGATTCGCCATCGGCCAGCTGGTATATGGCCCGCTGGCGGACAGCTACGGCCGCAAGCCGGTGATCGTGCTCGGCACGCTGATCTTCGCCTGCGCGGCGGCGGCCTGCGCGCTGGCGCAGACCATCGACCAGCTGATTCTGATGCGCTTTCTGCACGGCCTTTCCGCAGCGGCGGCCAGCGTGGTGATTAACGCCCTGATGCGCGACAGCTACTCGAAAGAGGACTTCTCGCGCATGATGTCGTTTGTCATGCTGATCACCACCATCGCGCCGCTGCTGGCGCCGATTATCGGCGGCTGGCTGCTGCTGGCGTGGGACTGGCACGCGATTTTCTGGACGCTCTCGATCGCCGCCCTGATCACTACCGTGATGGTGATGACGCAGATCCGCGAGACGCTCAGGCCGGAGCAGCGCCAGCGTTTTCACCTGCGCACCATGCTGGGCAATTTCGTTACGCTGTTTCGCCACAAGCGCGCCTTTAGCTATATGCTGGCGAGCGGCTTCTCCTTTGCCGGGCTGTTTACCTTTCTCAACGCCGGTCCTTTTGTCTATATCGAGGTGAACCACGTTTCGCCGCAGAACTTCGGCTACTACTTTGCGCTGAACGTGGTGTTTCTGTTTGTGATGACGCTGATCAACAGCCGGGCGGTGCGCCGCTTTGGTCCGCTGGCGATGTTTCGCACCGGGCTGGTGATTCAGTTTGCCATGGGGATCTGGCTGCTGGCGGTGAGCGCGCTGCATATGGGGTTTATTCCCATGGTGCTGGGCGTCGCGATGTTTATCGGCTGCGTGTCGATGGTCTCCTCCAACGCCATGGCGGTGATCCTCGATGAGTTTCCCCATATGGCGGGCACCGCGTCGTCGCTGGCGGGGACGCTGCGGTTTGGCGTCGGCGCGCTGGTTGGCGCGCTGCTGTCGACCGCCACCTTTAACAGCGCCTGGCCGATGGTCGGCACCATCGCGGCGTGCGCCACATGTTCGATGCTTTTCTTTTTGTACGCCTCACGTCCTCGCGCGACCGGACACTAACCCGGTCCTGGCCCGCTAACGGACGCACCTCAGGGATGAGGTGCGCAGTAAAAATCCCTTTTTCCGCTCCGCTCCCCTGTATTCAGTCCAGTATGTTTCTTAGTTGTGAATATTAATGATTAAGAAAGTAACGAAAATGCGTCTAAACTGATTGTTAACTGTCGATGAACGCGGTACTAATAGGCCAAAATGCGAGCCGACTCGCAAATAACAATCTTTCCACACGTCGTATATTGGGAAACGAGAGAGCAGGCCTTGACGTCCGTTTCTGCCGTTTAGCAGCAACAGCAAGCGTTGTTCATCGTGACCGAAGTGAATCGCTCTGGGGATACCAATTAACTATGCTGCAACTTTCCATCGTGCACCGCCTGCCGCAGCGCTATCGCTGGGCCAGCGAGCTACATAGCGCCATCGTGGCGGAAGAGGGCGTCGCCAATGAGCAGGATCTTATTGCGCTGCGCCTGATTAGCCACGACGGACATCCCGGCTGGGAGATTATGCATCAGCTGCAGGACGCGCTGGCGTCGATTCAGGTGGAGTGCCGGGTGGCCGAATGCGAAGGCTCGCCCTGTCTCTTTATCCTGCGCAGCGACGAAAGCGCCACCAGCTGCTGCCTGAAAAACCAGGGCGTAGCGATCGCGGAAACCTTCAACGGTCACTGAGCTGCGCCGAGGCGAGCAGCTCACGCGTATAGCCTGCGGCAGGCGCGGCGAACAGCGTCTCGCAGTCGCCATGCTCCACCACTTCGCCCTGGCGCAGCACCATCACCTGATGGCACAGCGAGCGCACCACCTGAAGATCGTGACTGATAAAAAGATAGGTCAGCTGACGCTGCTGCTGAAGGCTGCGCAACAGCGTCAGGATCTGTTTCTGCACCGAGCGATCCAGCGATGAGGTCGGCTCATCCAGCACCAGCAGCTGCGGCTCCAGCACCAGCGCACGCGCAATGGCGATCCGCTGCCGCTGACCGCCGGAGAACTCCGCCGCATAGCGGTGACGGCTCTCCGCGTCCAGACCCACTTCCTCCATCGCCGCGATAACGCGCGCCTGCTGTTCGGCAGCGCTGAGATCGGGCTGATGCACCGCCAGCCCCTCGGCGATAATCTGCTGCACCGTCATACGCGGATTGAGCGACGAGTTGGGATCCTGAAACACCACCTGAATGCGGCGGCGCAGCGGCAACAGCTCGCGGCGCGACAGCGCGTGCAGCGGCTGGCCGTCAAACCAGATTTCGCCCTGCGCGGCAATTAGCCGCAGCAGCGCCAGGCCGGTGGTGCTTTTGCCGGAGCCCGATTCGCCCACCAGCCCCAGACTCTCGCCGCGCCGCAGCGTAAAGCTGAGGTTGCTGACGGCGACCTTTTCCGCCACCTGCCGCCTGAAAAGGCCGCGCCGCACCGGGAAACCGACGCGCAGGTTGCGCACCTGCAACAGCGGCGGCGCGCCGTCGCGCAGCGGCACGGCGCGGCCTTCCGGCTCCGCCGCCAGCAGCTGGCGCGTATAGGGATGCTGCGGCTGGCTGAAAAGCAGGCGGCGGCTGCTCTGCTCGACGATATTGCCCTGACGCATCACGCTGACCTTATCCGCCAGCTGCCGCACGATGCCTAAATCATGGGTAATAAACAGCATGGCCATATTGCGTTCGCGCTGCAGATCGCGCAGCAGTCGCAGAATTTGCGCCTGAACGGTGACGTCGAGTGCGGTGGTCGGCTCGTCGGCAATCAGCAGCGAGGGTTCGGTCAGCAGCGCCATGGCGATCATCACGCGCTGGCGCTCGCCGCCCGAGAGCTGATGAGGAAAGTCATTCAGCCGCGCGGCGGCGCTGCGGATGCCGACCCGATCGAGAGCGCTGAGGATCTCCCCGCGCGCCGCCTCGCGCCGCATACCGCGATGCAGTGAGAGCACTTCGTAAAGTTGCTTTTCGAGGGTGTGCAGCGGGTTAAGGGAAACCATCGGCTCCTGAAAAATCATCGCCATCTGGTTGCCGCGCAGCGCGCGCAGCCGCCGCTCGCCGACGCGCAGCAGATCCTCGCCGTTAAAGATAATTTCGCCGGTGGGATAGCTCGCCGGCGGCGCGGGCAGCAGCTGCATCGTCGCAAGCGCCGTCACGCTCTTGCCCGAGCCCGACTCGCCCACCAGCGCCAGGGTTTCGCCCGCGTCGACGCTCAGGGAAACATCCTCTACCACATTGCGCGTGACGCCGCCGCGGGTAAAGGCGACGGAAAGATGATGAATAGCAAGCAGCGACATAATCAGACCCCTCTGGCCGGATCGAAGGCGTCGCGTACCGCTTCGCCAATAAAGATCAGCAGCGACAGCAGGATCGCCAGCGTAAAGAAGCCCGCCAGCCCCAGCCAGGGCGCCTGCAGGTTATTTTTGCCCTGCAGCAGCAGTTCGCCGAGCGACGGCGATCCCACCGGCAGACCAAAGCCGAGAAAGTCGAGCGAGGTCAGCGTGGTAATCGATCCGCACAGAATAAAGGGCAGAAAGGTGAGGGTGGCGACCATCGCATTAGGCAGCATATGCCGCAGCATAATGCGTCCGTCGCTCACCCCCAGCGCCCGCGCGGCACGGATATAGTCGAAGTTGCGCGTGCGCAGAAACTCGGCGCGCACCACGCTCACCAGCCCCATCCAGCCGAAAATCACCGTCACCAGCAGCAGCCACCAGAAGTCAGGCTGGATCACGCTGGAGAGCAGGATCAGCAAAAACAGCGCGGGCATGCCGGACCAGACCTCAATCACGCGCTGGCCGATCAGATCGACGCGGCCGCCGAAATAGCCCTGCACGGCGCCGACGATAATGCCGATAACGCTGGAAAACAGCGTCAGCAAGATGCCGAACAGCAGCGAAATGCGCGTGCCGTAAAGCAGGCGCGCCAGCACGTCGCCGCCGCTGGCGTCGGTGCCCAGCCAGTTCTGCGCCGAGGGCGGCGAAGGGAAGGGGGTCGAGGTGGCAAAGTTAATGGTGCTGTCGCTAAAGCGGATCGGCGCCCACAGCGCCCAGCCCTGCTGCTCCAGCCTTTTTTGCAGCCAGGGATCCTGATAGTCCGCCGCGGTGGGCAGCGCGCCGCCAAAGTCGCTTTCGCTGTAGCTCACCAGCAGCGGCACGTACCAGTGCTGCTGGTAGCGCACCAGCAGCGGCTTGTCGTTGGCCAGCAGATCGGCACCGAGCGACAGCAGGAAAATCACCAGAAAAATCCACAGCGACCAGTAGCCGCGTCGGTTGTGGCGGAAACGCAGCCAGCGCTGCTGATTAACGGGAGACAAGCGCATCAGCGGCCCTCGAAATCGATACGGGGATCGACCAGCGTGTAGGTCAGGTCGCTGAGGATATTCATCAGCAGACCGATCAGGGTAAAAATATAGAGCGTGCCGAACATCACCGGATAGTCGCGCTGGATGGTGGCGTCATAGCCCAGCAGGCCCAGGCCGTTCAGCGAGAACATCACCTCGATCAGCACCGAGCTGGTAAAAAACATGCTGATAAAGGTGGCGGGGAAGCTGGCGATCACCAGCAGCATGGCGTTACGGAACACATGGTGATAGAGGATGCGCCGCTCGCTCACCCCTTTGGCGCGCGCCGTCACCACATACTGCTTGCGGATCTCATCGAGAAAGCTGTTTTTGGTCAGCATGGTCAGGGTGGCGAAACCGCCAATTACCGTCGCCAGCACCGGCAGGCTGATGTGCCACAGGTAATCGCCGATCTTGCCGTACCAGGAGAGGGAGTCAAACTGCGGCGAGGTAAGGCCGCGCAGGGGAAACCAGTCAAGATAGCTGCCGCCAGCGAACAGCACGATCAGCATGATACCGAACAGGAAGGCAGGCACCGAGTAGCCGATGATAATAAAGGTGCTGCTCCAGATGTCGAAGGCGCTGCCGTTGCGCACCGCTTTTTTAATGCCCAGCGGAATCGACACCAGATAGATAATCAGCGTGCTCCATAGCCCAAGGCTGATGGAGACCGGCAGGCTCTCTTTTATCAGCTGCAGTACCGATGCGCTGCGGAACAGGCTGTCGCCGAAGTTGAAGCGCACATAGTTCCACAGCATCTCCACGTAGCGCTGCCATATCGGCTTGTCAAAGCCGTAGCGCTTTTTGATTTCGGCAATCACTTCTGGATCGAGGCCGCGCGCCCCCCGATACTCGCTGTCGCCCGGGCCGGCGCGGTTGAGCGCGCCGCGTGCGCCGCTCTCGCCGCCGCCTGGCAGACCGGTGGTCTGGCCGAACTGAATGTTAGCCAGCGCCTGATCGACCGGGCCGCCGGGAGCGATCTGCACGATAAAGAAGTTCAGCGTAATAATCGCCCACAGCGTGGGGATAATTAACAGCAGTCTGCGCAAGAAATAGGCGGCCAACTCAGGCTCCTCAGCGTCGTTCGGCCGGCAAACGCGCGGCTTTGTTCACGTCATACCACCAGTTTTCCAGCCCGCTGGCGTAGAGGGGCTTAATGGCGGGATGGGAGAATTTATTCCACCAGGCGATACGATCTTCCGCGTTGTACCACATCGGGATCATATACGCATTCCACAGCAGGATGCGATCCAGCGCCTGGCCCAGCGGCAGCAGCGCCGCCTTGTCGCCCTGATGCGCCACAATCGCTTTAACGAAGTGATCGACCAGCGGATCTTTCAGCCGCGCGCTGTTCCAGGATGAGTCGATATAGTCGGACTGCCAGCTGAACTGCAGATCGGAGCCGGGCGTCGGCATGGCCTGATAGATTCTGGCGATCATATCGTAATCGCCTTCGCGCAGCCGGCGCAGATACTGGGACGCGTCCACCACGCGCAGCGTCAGGCTGATGCCGAGCCGCGACAGATTATGCTGCAGCGGCAGCGCCCAGTCGTTGCTGGCGCCGCTGCGCAGCAGCAGTTCGATGCGCAGCGGCTGGCCGGTCTGATCGTTAACCAGCTGCTGATTTTTTACCTGCCAGCCCGCCTGCCGCAGCAGATCCAGCGCCTTCAGCAGATTCGCCCGATCGTAGCCGCTGCCGTAGGTGTGCGGCGGCGCGTAGGGCGTGGTAAAGATTTCGGGCGGCAGCTTATCCTTAAAGGGAGCCAGCAGCGCCCTCTGCGCCGCGTCCGGCAGCCCCTGCGCGGCATATTCGGTATTCTGAAAATAGCTGGTGACTCGCTTATAGGCGCCGTAAAACAGCGCCTTATTCATCCACTCAAAGTCGAGCGCCAGCGTCAGCGCCTGGCGCACCCGACGGTCGCGGAACGGCGCCTTTTCATTGTTAATGGCCAGCCAGGTGGTATTGGTCGACGCCTGGTTGGGCGTGGTCTCTTTGATGATCTGCTGATTGTCGAAGTTACGGCCGCGATACTGGGTCGCCCACTTTTTGGCGGAGCCCTCTTCGCGCAGGTCGAAGGCGCCCGCCTTAAAGGCTTCAAAGGCCACGTTATCGTCAAGGTAGTAGTCGTAGCGCAGGGTGTCGAAGTTAAAGCGGCCGCGGTTCACCGGCAGATCCGCCGCCCAGTAGTTTTTTACCCGGCTGTACTCGATGTACTGACCCAGCTTATAGCGGCTGATGCGGTAAGGGCCGCTGGAGAGCGGCGGCGCGCTCAGCGGCTCGTTGAATTTTTTATCCTGCCAGAAGTGCTGCGACAGCACCGGCAGCGTCAGCAGCCCCAGCATCAAATCCCGGTCAGGCTTCGGCAGATCGATGCGCACCCGCTGGTTGTCCAGCGCCTTTACCGTCGCGCCGCGATAAACGACGCGAAACTGCGGCACGCCTTCGCGCATAAACTTATCGAAGGTAAAGGCGACGTCGGGCGCGGTGATGGGCGTGCCGTCGTGGAACCGCGCGCGCGGATTGAGGCGAATCTCCATCCAGCGGAAGTTGTCGGCATAGCGCGCCGACTCGGCGATAAGGGGATAGTAGCTGCCCGGCTCGTCGTCGGAGGAGGTAAATAAGCGATCGTAGAGCGTCTCGGTGCCCGCGCCGGGATTGCCGCGCGAGGCGTAGCGGTTAAAGTTATCGTACGTGCCTGTTACCGCCTGAGTAAGCTGGCCGCCTTTTGGCGCGGCGGGATCCGCATAGTCGAAGTGGCTGAAGCCGGGCGCATATTTCGGCTCGCCCAGCGTGGCGAAGGCGCGGCTTTCCTGCACCACTTCCGCGCGCAGCGGCGCGCAAAGGGCCATAAACAGCAGCAGCGATATCAGGCGAAACAGCATCAAATTCTCGTTCTCCCGTGGTCATTCGCAGGAAGCGTAGCAGCTTCCGGGGCGGGGCGCCCGGCTATCCCGCCAGCGTTGCCAGGCTGCGGCTGCGGTAATAGTCAATCAGCCGGTCCGGCTTTAGCGGGCGGCTAAAAAGATAGCCCTGCATATGGCTGACGCCGTGCCTGACCAGCCATGCCGCCTGCTCGCCGGTCTCCACGCCTTCGGCGACGGTTTTCAAATTCAGCTTCTTCGCCAGATGAAGCACCGCGTCCAGCACCGGCGAGTTCAGGGTTTGCGTGCCGATGCTCTGCACAAAACCGCGATCGATCTTGATGTAGTCGAAAGGGTATTTTTCCAGGTAGATCAGTGCGCTGTGGCCGGTGCCAAAATCGTCTATCGCAATCTGGATATCGTTCTGGTGCAGCCAGGCGAAAACCTCGCCGGCATTTTTATCGCGCACCATGGTGCGTTCGGTCACTTCAAATACATAGTTAAAGTGGTTATCCGGCATGGCGGCGATCCAGCGCTTTACGTCCTGCTGAAAACTCTCCGACGCCAGATGCAGCGGCGAAAGGTTCAGGCTCATATGGGTACCGGCGGGCACGTAGGGATTGAGCCGGTGCGCGTCGCGCGCCACCAGCTCGAACAGATGCCGCGTCAGCGGAATGATCAGGTTCAGCGACTCCGCGTAGCTGATAAACATATCTGGCGGGATCATGCCTTCGCTGGGATGGTTCCAGCGCAGCAGCGCTTCCAGCCCGTAGGCGCGTCCGCTAAGGGTGCTGATCAGCGGCTGATATTCAACGTGGAACTCGCCGCGCTTAATGCCCAGCAGGATCTCTTTGCCGGGGCGCTGGTTCATTGACAGCAGCAGCCAGCAGCCGCCGCCGACCAGCAGCGACAGCAGAATGCCGCTCAGCACGATCATATGCACGTCGCGCATCGACACCGTGTCGCCGTAGAGAACAAACTCTAGCGGATAGCCGTCGAGCGCCAGCTGCATCAGCGGCTGCGGCGGCAGGTCACTTTTCGCGATGGTGGTCGGCCGCCAGCTGGCGAGCGCGCTGTTTTGCGCCACCAGCGCCATGCCGGAGATTTCCGGATGGTAAGAGGCCAGCAGCTGATAAGGCGTCAGGTTAAGGTTGATGGTGGCGAGCACGCCGGACTGCACGCTTTGCGGATTACGCAGCCAGAGCGCGAAAACTGGCTTGCCGGGCTGCAGCGGGGTGCCGCTCAGCAGGCGAAGATCGCGATCGCGGCTGAGATCGGTCTGGTCGGAAATGGCGCTGAGCGGCAGGCGGAACGCCCCGGTCGCCGAGGAGCAAAAGGCGTAGCCCTCGCGCACCAGCAGAATGGCGCGCAGATCGCCGGCAAAGGCGGCGCGCGAGGTCAGCTCCTGGCTGATGGCGTGACAGTCGAAACGGCTAAAAGAGAGAAGGGGATTCAGGGTATGGGTGACCAGCGTATCCAGCGACTGCTGGAGGGCGTTGCGGCTGTCATGCAGCAGCTGCTGATGCTGGTGCTGCCGCTTATGCCAGATAAAGGTCAGCAAAATCAGGGTAAACAGAATAAAGAACAGGCTACCGAAAATCGCGCTGCTCCAGGCGATGCGGCGAGGGTAGGTGGCCTGGCGCATCAGCGCCCTGGACAATGGCATGAAGTGCTTTCCCCTTGTCTTATCTTTTATTATTGACTGTGCACGACTGCTCTCTGGCGAAGGTCATGAGAATATAACGAGATGGCAGGAAATGTCTCGTTATTCTTCTGATAAACAGTCACTTTTCCGGGATTACTATGCAGTTATCCTGAACAAGGGCGAAAAAAAACGCTGCCGAAGCAGCGTTCTGTTTTCTCTGGCTGAGAAACGATCGAAGGTCAGGAATCAGCTGGGATTACGGCTTAATACCCGACGGCCTTCGCGGTAGCGTTTTTTCCAGTAGCTGTCGTTCAGACTGGAGATCATCACGCCACTGCTGGTAGAGGCGTGAACGAAGTTATCGTTGCCGAGATAAATCCCCACGTGACGACCGGTAGAACCGGCGCGGAACAGCACCAGATCGCCGGGACGCAGCTTGCCGCGTGAAATTTCGCTGCCGGTATCCTGCTGTTCAGAGGTTGAACGCGGCAGTTCTAAACCGAACTGATCGCGAAAAGTGCGCTGAACAAAAGCTGAACAGTCGATGCCGCGTTTGGTGTCGCCGCCGAGGCGGTAACGTACGCCTTTCCAGTCGGCGTATTGCTCCATGATGCGGGACTTAACATCCACGCTCCGCACCATCTCTTCGAATTCATCCTGAGACGCCTGAAGTAAAAAACCATTCTGGTTGTTAACTTCATGATTCTCGTTTTTTGCGTGTTGACCGGTACTGCTGCATGCCGAGAGGAGTGTTGCCAGCGCCACTGCAGGCACAATCCGCCAGATATATCTCAGTATTGGTTGAGACTTGACCATTGTTCGTATATTCCTTCGATGTCCTTACGACAGAATGTCGCCAGCCAGATGACAAAACGGATTGAGATTAATAAGCGCTGCTCGCTAAGACAATTCCTTAATTACTAAAATGTGTTAATGAACACGTTTTTGTATAAAAAGGAGCCGAATTTTCTGCTGCTATACCCTCAACGCATTGGAGGTTAACCGATTCCAGACGCCGTGGCGAGTGGTTTTACGTAAATTCTAATAGCTTTTTTTGATGTGAAATCAGTCTGTAACAGAGTGGTTACTTTATCCGCAATTTTGGAAAATTATCCTTAAAATAAGGACATCAAATGGGGTCAATTCCTGGAGTAGGCGGCTTTTTAGGAGCTTTAGCGCTGGACAGGGTGGGGAAAGGGGCTGTTGTCAGCAGAAAACATCATAATATTTTCTATATATCGCAACATGGTTAGCTTGCTAATAATACTGGCGGGATTTTATTAAGCGCGGAGAGATAAGAATATAGCCATTCTTCACTCCGCGCTTATCAATACATTTGCGCTTTAATTACCTGCCGCTATTCAGGCTTATATTTGCCGGGCAGCTTGCGGTAAAAGAAGCTGACAATCGCGTCGCTCAGCGGCGTCAGCAGCACCCAGCTCAGTGCGACCAGCAGCACCGAAAGGGAGCCGACGGCGATATCGGTAAACCAGTGCGCGCCCGCCATGACGCGCGGCAGGGCGAACACGATCACGATAGCCACGCCGGTGAGAAAGGCGCGGAAGCCGAAATAGCGCCACATAAAACAGGCGAAAATCATCAGCATCATGCCATGATCGCCAGGGAAGCTGTTGGTGGAGGCGTCCTTGGCCGGGATACCGGTCAGCTCGCTGACGCGATGCACGTTGTCGAAAAACAGCGTGGGACTTTTATGCTGCACCGGCAGCAGGTGGCCGAGCTGGTTAACGATCACCGCGCTGAGCAGCATAGCGATGCCAATGGCCAGCATGCGACGACGGCCCGGCGGCGTTTCGCGCCGCCAGTAGAAGAGATAGAGCGCGCCCATCGCCAGCAGCGACACCAGATCGAAGCCGCGGAAGTTGGTAATCGCCACCAGCAGAGCGAAGCCGGGGTGATCGACCATCAGGTTATTGAAGCTGAAAAAGATCCCTTTATCGATGGCTGCCCAGAAACCGTGATCGGGCGGCAGATACCAGGAGAGAAACAGAACAACGCCAAGCGCGTTGAGCAGCAGAATTGTGACAAAACGAGTTGCGCGCATCGTATTCACTCAAAAAAAAATTAACGGCAGAAACTAACCTGGTCAGTTTAAACGAAGCCTCAACAGCTGGGACTGCAAACGATTCCAGTCCACGGGCTGCGAATGGATGAGCTCAATGCGACTGTCGGGCGCGTCGGCGCTCAGCGTTTCGACCTGCACATCGCCGCCCTGACCGTTCAGGCGCAGCGTGCCGTCCGGCGTGCGCACTACCCCTTTAATACGCTCAACCGTCGCAAGACGCGCCCACGCCAGCAGCGCGGCGGCGTCGAAAAGCGTCGCGCCGTCAAAGATCCAGCCGCAGGCGACGTAGCCCTGGCCTTCATTGAGCGCCCGACGCCAGCGCGTCCCGCCATCGAGGCGCAGCGCGGCGAGGCCGCTATCGCGTTGACGGTGAGCATGATGATGCGCAGGCTGCGGCAGCGTTTGACGGTTTGTGCGCGGCAGATCGAGCAGCGCCGCCTCTACCGCGCCGAAGCGGGTTTCGATAAAGGGACGGCCATTAAGCATCGCCTCCTGCCACTGCTGCAGGCGCTGGCGATCGCTTTCGTCCCAGCGGTCGCTCTTGTTGCCGATAATCACGTCGGCCGCTGCCAGCTGATCGCGAAAGTTTTCGTTGGTCGTCACGCGCGCATCGGCGAGCTGGCGCGCGTCGAGCAGCGTCAGGGTGGCGTTAAGCTGCAAATGCGGCTGATAAACCGGTGCGCTCAGCATCTCCAGCAGCTGGCGCGGATGGCCCAGCCCGGTGGGTTCGATCAGCAGACGATGCGGCCGGCTCTGCTTCAGCAGCATATTCAGCCCCACCTGCATCGGCAGGCCGTTGACGCAGCACATGCAGCCGCCGGGGATCTCCTTTAACGCCGCACCGCTGTCGCGCAGCAGCGCGCCGTCGATACCGATTTCACCGAACTCATTAACCAGAATCGCCCAGTTCTCCTGCGCCGGCTTGCCCGCCAGCAGATGGCGCAGCAGGGTGGTTTTGCCGCTGCCGAGAAAGCCGGTGATAAGATTTACGCGCGTCATGCTGCTGCCTCCTTAAACGAGAATGGCCGCGAAAGCGGCCATAATGTTACTTTATAACATAAGCAGTGCCGGTTAGTCAGCGCGGCTCATATAGCGGCGTTCAGCGATATGAATACGGATGCGATCGCCGTTGCTCAGGTATTCCGGCACCTGAATGCTCAGTCCGGTGCTCATGCCGGCGGGTTTGGTGCGCGCGCTGGCGGAGGCGCCTTTGATGCCTGGAGCGGTATCAACGATCTCCATATCCACCGTCTGCGGCAGTTCAAGCGCCAGCACCTGGCCATCCATCGTCAGCACCTGAATGCCGGGAATGCCGCCTTCGGGAATAAACAGCAGCTCTTCTTCAATCTGATCTTTCTTGAACGAGTAGGGCGTGTAGTCCTCGTCATCCATAAAGACATATTCGTCGCCGTCAATATAAGAGAAGGTGACGCTGCGACGGCTGAGCTGGATGACGTCCAGAATATCATCACCTTTAAAACGCTCTTCCACCTTCAGCCCGGTACGGATATCGGTAAAGCGCATTTTATACAGCGTCACGGCGCCGCGCGCGCTCGGGCTCTGAATATCGATATCCTTAACCAGCAGCAGTTTGCCGTTCCAGCTCACCGCCATCCCTTTTTTGATCTCATTTGCTCTTGGCATTGCAACTCTCGCTTAAAGAAGAACTCTGATGCGCGCCACGTTACTCGCGCCGGGGTAAACAGGCAATATGGCGCCGGAAAAAATGCGCGCGATGACGCAGAGATGGCGTTCGGGTGCGGGGGCTGCTATTGTCTCGGCTCAACTCTCGCTGGAGCGCATCATGCAATGCCGTAGTCAGTGCGGCGCCTGCTGTACCGCGCCGTCGATCTCCTCGCCGATCCCCGGCATGCCTCAGGGCAAACCCGCCAATACCCCTTGCGTTCAGCTTGACGCCGATCTGCGCTGCAAACTGTTCGGCTCGCCGCTGCGGCCCGCCGTCTGTGCCGGTTTACAGCCGTCGCGCGAGATGTGCGGCACCACGCGCCATGACGCTATGGTCTATCTGCTACAGCTGGAAGCGGACACCGCACCCTCATCGCGCTGACGCTGCTGACGCAGGCAGGGCCTTCTGACATGCTGTTACAGCACGGCGTTCAGCGCCCTGAGGATATTCTTACTCTACGAGTTATGAAGTGTGCGTAACGTCAAAAATCTGCTACGCATTTTACGCATTTTCTTGCATGGCCTGGTGCGCTGTACCAGACTCCTTGAAACGTTTCAGCGGGGCAGGCCCGCGCTCTGCGCAGCGTCGCCGCGCTTTAAACGGCCATCAGGCTGAAACGATTCAATTTCAGTAAGCGAGGAGAAATATGTTCCAGCTCGAATTGCAGGCCATCCACACCGGAGCCAGTGCACAAAATAAAGAAGAGGCGATCCGTCAGGTCGCGGCGGCACTGACCGCAGCGGGCAACGTGGCGGAAGGCTACGTCGACGGCATGCTGGCGCGTGAGCAGCAGACCTCAACTTTTCTGGGCAACGGCATCGCCATCCCGCACGGCACCACCGATACGCGCGACCTGGTGCAGAAAACCGGCGTGCAGGTGTTTCAGTTTCCGCAGGGCGTCGCCTGGGGCGAAGATCAGACCGCGTTTGTCGCGATCGGTATCGCAGCGAAATCTGACGAGCACCTGGCGCTGCTGCGTCAGCTGACGCACGTGCTGAGCGACGACAGCGTCGCTGAACAGCTGAAAACCGCCTCGGCGGAAGATCTGCGCGCGCTGCTGATGGGCGAAAAACAGGCGGCCGAATTCAGCTTCGACACCTCGCTGATTACCTTAGACGTCGCCGCCAGCGACCTGATGACGCTGCAGGCGCTGAATGCCGGCCGTCTGCAGGCCGCGGGCGCGGTAGACGCCAGCTTTGTCGCCGACGTGGTGGCCGCGACGCCGCTGAGTCTGGGACAGGGCATCTGGCTGAGCGACAGCAGCCGCGGCAACCTGCGCAGCGCGGTCGCGGTCAGCCGCGCCGCCACGCCGGGTGAATATCAGGGCGAAAAAGTGGCGCTGCTGGTGACGGTATCCGCCGTCGACGAGCGACCAATGGAGGTGCTGAGCTATCTCAGCACGCTGCTGCTGAACGGCAAGGCGGATCGCCTGCTGAAGGCGGACGCGGCGGGCGTCTACGCGCTGCTGACCAGCGAAGTGGACGAGCAGGCCGAGGTGCTGAGCGCAGAGTTCACCATTCGCAACGAGCACGGGCTGCACGCCCGCCCCGGCACGGCGCTGGTCAGCGTCATCAAACAGTTTAACAGCGATATTACCGTCACTAACCTCGACGGCAGCGGCAAGCCAGCCAACGGCCGTAGCCTGATGAAAGTGGTGGCGCTGGGCGTGAAGAAGGGCCATCGCCTGCGCTTTACCGCCAGCGGCGAAGATGCGCAGCAGGCGCTGAACGCCATAGAAGAGGCGATTAATTCGGGGCTGGGCGAGGGAGTAGCATGAGCAGACGCGTCGCAACTATTACGCTAAACCCCGCCTACGACCTGGTGGGCTTCGTTCCAGAGATCGAGCGCGGCGAGGTTAACCTGGTAAAAACCACCGGCCTGCATGCGGCCGGCAAAGGCATTAACGTGGCGAAGGTGCTGAAAGATCTCGGCATCGACGTTACGGTGGGCGGCTTCCTTGGCAAAGAGAATCAGGACGGCTTTCAGCAGCTGTTCAGCGAGCTGGGCATCGCCAACCGTTTCCAGGTGGTGCCGGGCCGCACGCGCATCAACGTCAAGCTCACCGAGCAGAACAACGACGTAACCGATCTTAACTTCTCTGGCTTTGACGTAAGCCAGCAGGACTGGGATCGCTTCACCAGCGATTCCCTGACCTGGCTCGGCCAGTTCGACATGGTGTGCGTCAGCGGCAGCCTGCCGTCGGGCGTGCAGCCGGAAGCCTTTACCCGCTGGATGAGCGACCTGCGCACCCACTGCCCCTGCATTATTTTCGACAGCAGCCGCGAAGCGCTGGTGGCGGGCCTGAAGGCCGCGCCCTGGCTGGTGAAGCCAAACCGTCGCGAGCTGGAGATCTGGGCCGGACGTAAGCTGCCGACGCTGCAGGATGTGATTGGCGCGGCGCATGAGCTGCGCGAGCAGGGCATCGCCCATGTCGTGATTTCGCTGGGCGCGGAGGGCGCGCTCTGGGTCAACGCCTCAGGCGAATGGATCGCCAGACCGCCGGTGTGCGAAGTGGTCAGCACCGTGGGGGCGGGGGACTCGATGGTCGGCGGCCTGATTTACGGCCTGCTGATGCGCGAATCCAGTGAACACACGCTGCGTCTTGCGACGGCGGTGGCGGCGATGGCCGTTAGCCAGAGCAACGTTGGCGTAACCGATCGTACCCAGTTGGCCGCGATGATGGCGCGCGTCGACTTACAACCCGTTAACTGACAGCAGGAGAGCGATAATGAAAACGCTGCTGATAAAAGATCCTTCAACTGGCCAGGCCTCGGCCTGGATGGCGCAACAGCGTCTGGCTGCCGCTGCGGCGCAGGCTGGCTTTACCCTTACCGATAATCCGGCGGAAGCGGAGCTGGCGATCGTCCTCGGCCACGCGCTGCCGAACGACGCCGCCCTGAACGGCAAATCTGTCTGGCTGGGCGATGTACAGCAGGCGGTACGTGCGCCTGAGCAGTTCCTCGCGCAGGCGAAAGCGGAAGCGAAACCCTGGCAGCCAGTCGCGGTCGAGGCTGCACCTGCCGCCGCGCAGGCCAGCGCGCAAAAACGTATCGTTGCGGTTACCGCCTGTCCCACCGGCGTAGCGCACACCTTTATGGCTGCCGAGGCGATCCAGGCAGAGGCGACCAAACGCGGCTGGTGGGTGAAAGTGGAAACCCGCGGCTCCGTTGGCGCAGGCAATGCGATTACCCCGGAAGAGGTGGCGGCTGCCGATCTGGTGATCGTGGCGGCGGATATTGAGGTTGACCTGGCGAAGTTCGCCGGTAAGCCGATGTACCGCACCTCAACCGGTCTGGCGCTGAAGAAAACCGCGCAGGAGCTGGATAAGGCGGTGGCTGAAGCCCGGCCTTACAAAGCTGCTGGCGGCCAGAGCGGCGAGCCGCAGGACGAGAAAAAAGAGAAAGCGGGCGCGTACCGTCACCTGTTGACCGGCGTCTCCTATATGCTGCCGATGGTGGTGGCGGGCGGTCTGAGCATTGCGCTCTCCTTCGCCTTCGGCATTACCGCCTTTAAAGAGCCGGGCACCCTGGCGGCGGCGCTGATGCAGATCGGTGGCGGCAGCGCCTTTGCGCTGATGGTGCCGGTGCTGGCGGGCTTTATTGCGTTCTCAATTGCCGATCGTCCGGGCCTGACGCCGGGCCTGATTGGCGGCATGATCGCCACCAGCATTAACGCCGGCTTCCTCGGCGGCATTATCGCCGGTTTTATCGCCGGCTATGCGGCGAAGCTGATCAGCGGCAAGCTTAAGCTGCCGCAGAGTATGGAAGCGCTGAAGCCTATTTTGATTATCCCGCTGGTTGCCAGCCTGATCACCGGCCTGCTGATGATCTACGTGGTGGGTAAACCAGTCGCCGCTATTATGACCGGCCTGACCGCCTGGCTGTCGAATATGGGCACGGCAAATGCGGTGCTGCTGGGCGCAATCCTGGGCGGCATGATGTGTACCGATATGGGCGGCCCGGTGAATAAAGTGGCATACGCCTTCGGCGTCGGCCTGCTGAGTTCGCAGACCTACGCGCCGATGGCGGCGATTATGGCGGCGGGCATGGTGCCACCGCTGGCGATGGGCGTTGCGACGCTGGTGGCGCGCCGTAAGTTCAATAAAGGTCAGCAGGAGGGAGGCAAAGCGGCGCTGGTGCTGGGTCTCTGCTTTATCTCCGAGGGCGCGATTCCGTTTGCGGCGCGCGACCCGATGCGCGTGCTGCCGTGCTGTATCGTCGGTGGCGCACTGACCGGCGCTATCTCTATGTATATCGGCGCGAAGCTGATGGCGCCGCACGGCGGCCTGTTCGTACTGCTTATTCCTGGCGCGATTACGCCGGTGCTGGGCTACCTGGTATCGATTATCGTCGGCACGGCGGTGGCGGGCCTGGGTTACGCCATCCTGAAACGCCCGGAAGAGGAGCTGGCGAAAGCCTGATCCTTGGTGCGGGGCGTCTGCGGACTCCCTACAGCGGCTGAGTAGTTTATAAAGCAGGTGACAGGGACCGAAGAGCAAAGCGTCCCGCGACAAGGATGTCGCGGGCCGAGCTGGCAGGGATGCCGTTTTTTGCGTCTTTGCGATCGGGCCCTGTCACCTGCGATGAGCACAGCATTAACAACGATAAGGGAGCCATGTGGCTCCCTCTTTTAGTTTTTCTGCTCTGCTTTCAGCCAGGCGATCTCATCTTTCCAGATATCCGGATTAATGGTCTCCAGAATCAGCGGGATACCATCAAAGCGCGCATCCTTCATCAGCCAGCTAAAGGCCGTTTTGCCGATATTGCCTTCGCCCAGGCTGTGGTGACGATCGACCCGGCTGCCGAAGGCGCTCTTGGCGTCGTTAAGGTGCATGCCGCGCAGATACTGGAAGCCGACGATGCGCTCGAACTCGGCGAAGGTCTCTTCGCACGCCGCTTCGGTACGCAGATCGTAGCCGCCGGCAAAGGCATGGCAGGTATCAATACAGACGCCGACGCGGGATTTATCCTCAACGTGCTCGATAATCGTCGCCAGATGTTCAAAGCGGAAGCCAAGGTTACTGCCCTGACCGGCGGTGTTCTCAATCACCGCCACCACCTGTGACGTTTTATCCAGCGCGATATTGACCGACTCGGCGATGCGCTTCAGGCACGCCTCTTCCTCGATCTGACTCAGATGGCTGCCCGGATGGAAGTTGAGCAGCGTCAGGCCCAGCTGCTCGGCGCGCTGCATCTCGTCGATAAAGGCGGTGCGCGACTTTTCCAGCGCATCCATGACTGGATGACCAAGGTTAATCAGAAAGCTGTCGTGCGGCAGGATCTGATGCGGGCCAAAGTGGTATTTCTCGCAGGCGGATTTGAACGCGTCGATGGTGGCGCCTGAAAGCGGCGCCGCCTTCCACTGCCGCTGATTTTTGGTAAACAGGGCAAACGCGGTCGCTTCCAGTTCATGGGCACGAATCACTGCCTGCTCTACGCCGCCAGCCGCGCTGACGTGGGCGCCGATATATTTCATGCCGCTTCTCCTGAAAAGGCCGACTAAAAAGAAGCCCGCATCATACCTGATGCGCCAGACCCATGAAATGCTGCGTCAGCAGATTGATGGCGCCGCCGACGACGATCAGCCAGATAAACACCATCAGCCCCAGCAGCAGCGGTTTTGCGCCTGCCTGACGCAGCGCGCCGAAGCGCGTGGTAAGGCCGAGCGCCGCCATCGCCATCGCCAGCAGCAGGTTAGCGACCTGATTAATCGAGGCGACCCAGGCGGCCGGCAGCAGATGCAGCGAGTTAAACAGCGCCACGCCGATAAAGCCGAGCGCGAACCAGGGGAAGGCGATGCCCCGGCGCGCCGGCTGCTGCGGCGCGCGGCGCAGCCAGCCGCTCAGGCAGAGCAGAAAGGGCGCCAGCATCATGACGCGCAGCATTTTCGCGATCACCGCGCTGTTCTCCGCCTCTGGGCCTACCGCATGACCGGCCGCCACCACCTGCGCCACCTCATGGATGGTGGAGCCGGTAAAGATGCCGTACTGCGCCATGCTCAGCGCCGGGAAATAGCGCTGTGCCAGCAGCCAGAGCGGGGGATAGATCAGGATCGCCAGGGTGCCGAACAGCACCACGGTCGCCACCGCCACCGCGACCTTCGACGGTGAGGCCTTTACCACCGGCTCGGTGGCGAGCACCGCCGCCGCGCCGCAGATGCTGCTGCCCGCGCCGATTAGCCAGACCGTTTCGCGGTCGAGCTTCAGCAGCCTGATGCCCAGCAGGCAGGTAATAAAGAAGGTGGAGCTCAGCGTCAGCAGATCGATCAGCACGCCGCTCAGGCCAACCTCAGCGATCTGCTGCAGCGTAATGCGAAAGCCGAACAGAATAATGCCGAGGCGCAGCAGTTTCTGCTTCGCCAGCAGCACGCCCGCGTCGCACGGAGCGGCCACGGAAGGGTAAAGGGTGTTGCCGACCAGAATGCCGAGCATAATCGCCAGCGTCAGCGCGCCGAGGCCCAGTTCAGCAACCTGCGGGCGCTGCGCCAGCCAGGCCGCGCCGCCGGCAATGGCGGCGGTCAGCAGCAAACCCGGAAAACGGTGTTGAATAAAATCGGGAAGTCGGGGAAAACTTAGCTCTGCCATCATCTGCTCCTTAGGTTCAGGCAAAGCATGCGCCGCGCTGGCTTAAAAGTGAAATTGATAATATATTTATAATTAACCAGATAAAACGATAAGGCCGAAAGATGTTATTTGGACGTTTACGCCGCTGGGCCGCCCTGATTAAAAAAGATGTGCTGACGCTGTGGTTCGCCTGCCGCGACCCGCGCACGCCCTGGTGGTTCAAGCTGCTGGCATTTGGGCTGGTTGCCTATGCGCTCAGCCCCATCGATCTGATCCCCGACTTCATCCCCATCATCGGCCTGCTGGACGATGCGATAATCATTCCGCTCGGCGTGCTGATCCTGCTGCGCCTGCTGCCGCGCGACGTGCGTATCAGCAGCGCGGAGCGCGCTGAAGTACAGCGCGCGCGCGGCAAAAAGGTGGTCAGCGGCTTTGGCCTGGTGCTGATGGTGCTGATCTGGCTGGGAGTGCTCTACTACCTCATTCAGCGCTACGCAATGTAAGGAAACCCCATGCATATCACGCTGCGGCAGATAGAAGTGTTTACCGAAGTGCTGAAAAGCGGCTCGACCACGCAGGCCTCGCAGGTGCTGGCGCTTTCGCAGTCGGCGGTAAGCGCTGCGCTGGCGGATCTGGAAGGCCAGCTGGGCGTACAGCTGTTCGACCGGGTCGGCAAGCGGCTGGTGCTGAACGAACACGGCCGCCTGCTCTATCCGCGCGCCATCGGCCTGCTGGAGCAGGCGGGCGAAATCGAACAGCTATTTAAAGAGGACAACGGTGCCATCCGTATCTACGCCAGCAGCACCATCGGCAACTATCTGCTGCCGGGTATGATCGCCGCCTATCGCCGCGACTTTCCCGGCCTGCCGCTGGAGCTGAGCGTCGGCAACAGCCAGGATGTTATCAACGCGGTGGCGGATTTCCGCGTCGACGTCGGCCTGATTGAAGGGCCGTGCCATATGACTGAACTGGTGAGCGATGCCTGGCTGGAGGATGAGCTGGTGGTGTTCGCCGCGCCCGATGCGGAGATTGCGCGCCAGCCGGTGACGCTGGAGAGCCTCGGCAACGCCCCGTGGATCCTGCGCGAGCGCGGCTCCGGCACGCGCGAAATCGTCGACTATCTGCTGCTCTCGCACCTGCCCGCTTTTCAGCTCGGCATGGAGCTGGGCAATTCCGAGGCGATCAAGCATGCGGTGCGGCACAATATGGGCATCAGCTGCCTGTCGCGGCGCGTCATCGCCGATCTGCTGGAGGCGGGCACCCTGGTCGAGCTGACGATTCCGCTGCCGCGCCTGACGCGCACTCTGTACCGTATTCATCATCGCCAGAAGCACCTTTCCCGGGCGCTTGACCGCTTTCTCTCCTACTGCCGCGAGTAGCTGCAAAAGGTTTTTGCTTATAATTCAGCGGCGATTATGAAGGTAACTAATAACAGGGCACCAGTGCTATACAGGGCAGGGTGAATTGCTACAATCGCGCCTCATTTTTAGCGAGCCTAGTGTTTACACATGCATAAAGACACAAATACAACACAACAACCTGCGTTACGACGCGAGTTAAAGGCGCGTCACCTGACGATGATCGCCATCGGCGGATCGATCGGCACCGGCCTGTTCGTTGCCTCCGGCGCCACCATTTCCCAGGCGGGGCCGGGCGGTGCGCTGCTCTCCTACGCGCTGATTGGCCTGATGGTCTACTTCCTGATGACCAGCCTCGGCGAGCTGGCCGCCTTTATGCCGGTTTCCGGCTCCTTCGCCACCTACGGCGCAAAATATGTGGAAGAGGGCTTTGGTTTCGCCCTCGGCTGGAACTACTGGTACAACTGGGCGGTGACCATCGCCGTGGATCTCGTTGCCTCGCAGCTGGTGATGAACTACTGGTTTCCCGATACGCCAGGCTGGATCTGGAGCGCGCTGTTCCTCTGCCTGATGTTCCTGCTTAACTTTATTTCAGTAAAAGGCTTTGGTGAAGCGGAGTACTGGTTCTCGCTGATCAAGGTGGCGACCGTGATTATCTTTATCGTGGTTGGCGTCCTGATGATCCTCGGTATCCTGCGCGGCGGCGAGCACGCCGGCTGGCATAACTGGCAGGTCGGCGACGCGCCGTTCGCCGGCGGATTCGCGGCGATGATAGGCGTGGCGATGATCGTCGGCTTCTCTTTCCAGGGCACCGAGCTGATCGGCATCGCGGCGGGCGAGTCGGAAGATCCGGCGAAAAACATTCCGCGCGCGGTGCGCCAGGTGTTCTGGCGTATCCTGCTGTTCTATATCTTCGCGATTCTGATTATCAGCCTGATCCTGCCCTATACCGATCCGCAGCTGCTGCACAACGACGTCACCGACATCAGCGTCAGCCCCTTTACCCTGGTGTTCCAGCATGCTGGCCTGCTTTCAGCGGCGGCGGTGATGAACGCGGTGATCCTGACGTCGGTGCTGTCGGCGGGCAACTCCGGTATGTACGCCTCGACGCGCATGCTCTATAACCTGGCGAGTGAAGGCAAAGCGCCGCGCATTTTCGCCAGGCTGTCAAAAGGCGGCGTGCCGCGCAACGCGCTGCTGGCGACGACCGTGGTGGCGGGGCTCTGCTTTCTCACCTCGAAGTTCGGCAATCAGGAAGTCTATCTCTGGCTGCTGAATACCTCGGGCATGACCGGCTTTATCGCCTGGCTGGGCATCGCCATCAGCCACTATCGCTTCCGTCGCGGCTATATCAGGCAGGGCCACAGCCTGGACGACCTGCCGTACCGCTCGGGCTTTTTCCCGGTCGGCCCGATTTTCGCCTTCGTGCTCTGTCTGATCATCACGCTGGGCCAGAACTATCAGGCGTTCCTCAACGACAGCATCGACTGGTACGGCGTTGCCGCCACCTATATCGGTCTGCCGCTGTTTTTGCTGATCTGGATGGGCTACAAGCTGACGCGCGGCACCCGCTTCGTGAAGTACAGCGATATGGAATTCCCGACGCATAAAGAGTGAAGCTCACCTTCGGGATAACAGTAAGCGCGGCCAGGCCGCGCTTTTTTCGTTAAGGAGCCGTTTTGTTTAGGTTGAAGAATTGATAATTATTATCATCTGCTCTATTGTGGCAGCGTTTTCGACCGAACCTTTAACACAGGCTTTTTATGACGGACTCAACTCTGCCCGCGCAGGGCGCTATGGGCCGCTATCATCAGGTATTGCGCCGCCGCATGCTGATGATCGCCGTGCTGGTGCTGGCAATTATCGCCTCGCTGGTACTGGACTTTACCCTTGGCCCGGCCGGCCTTTCGCTGCCGACCCTCTGGCAATCGCTGCTTCATCCCGCCACGGTTGACGCCGGCACGCGCGTCATCGTCTGGGATATCCGTTTACCCTACGCGCTGATGGCGGTGGTGGTCGGTTTTTGCCTCGGACTGGCGGGCGCCGAGATGCAAACCATCCTCAATAACCCGCTGGCCAGCCCCTTTACCCTAGGCGTCTCTTCAGCGGCGGCTTTCGGCGCGGCGCTGGCGATTATTCTCGGCATCGGCATTCCCGGCGTGCCGGATCAGTGGCTGATTTCCGCCAACGCCTTTGTGTTCGCGCTGTTCGCCGCGCTGATGCTCGACGGCGTGACGCGCTGGACGCGGGTCTCTACCTCGGGCGTGGTGCTGTTCGGCATCGCGCTGGTCTTCACCTTTAACGCGCTGGTATCAATGATGCAGTTTATCGCCAGCGAAGATACCCTGCAGGGGCTGGTATTCTGGACCATGGGTAGCCTGGCGCGCGCCTCCTGGGAAAAGCTTGGCGTGCTGAGCGCCGCCTTTGCGCTACTGCTGCCGTTTTCGCTGCTCAGCAGCTGGAAGCTGACCGCGCTGCGTCTCGGCGAAGATCGTGCCGTGAGCTTCGGCATCGACGTGCGTCGCCTGCGCCTGGCAACGCTGCTGCGCATCAGTATTCTTTCCGCGCTGGCGGTCGCCTTTGTCGGACCAATCGGCTTTATCGGACTGGTGGCACCGCATATCGCCCGCATGATCTTCGGCGAAGATCACCGCTACTATCTGCCCGCCAGCGCCCTGACCGGCGCGCTGGTGCTCTCAATGGCGTCGGTCGCCTCAAAGAACCTCATTCCCGGCGTGATTATTCCGGTGGGTATCGTCACCTCGCTGGTGGGCGTGCCCTTCTTCCTGAGCATTATTCTGCGTCACCGGGGGAATGTATGAGTCAGGGGCTGAGGTTAAAACATTTCACGGCGGGCTACCCCAAACGCAAGGTGATTGAGGATCTCAGCGTGGCGCTTCTGCCGCGCGGCAAGATCACCGTGCTGCTGGGGCCGAACGGCTGCGGCAAGTCGACGCTGCTGCGCGCGCTGGCCGGGCTGAACAAAGGGCAGGGTGAACTGTGGCTTAACGACGAAGAGCTGATGCAGCAGCCGTTCGCGCGCCGCGCCCAGCGCGTGGTCTATCTGCCGCAGACGCTGCCGGCGGGGGTGCATCTGCACGTGCTGGAGTCGATTATCGTGGCGCAGCGCGCGTCCGGCGGCCTGCATAATGCCGCCAGCGAAGCGGAAGTGATGTATCTGCTGGAGCAGCTCGGCATTTCGCATCTGGCGATGCGCTATCTCGATCAGCTGTCAGGCGGACAGAAACAGCTGGTCGGCCTGGCGCAGTCGCTGATCCGCCGCCCGGAGCTGCTGCTGCTGGATGAGCCGCTGAGCGCGCTGGACCTGAACTACCAGTTTCACGTAATGGATCTGGTGCGCCGCGAAACCGCCCAGCGCAATATCGTTACCGTGGTGGTGGTACACGATATCAATATCGCCTTACGCCATGCGCACCATGCGCTGATGCTGAAAGAGGGTGCGCTGATAGCGGATGGCGTGCCGGAGCAGGTGATTACGCCGGAAACGCTGGCGCAGGTATATGGCGTGAAAGGGCGTATCGAACACTGCTCGCAGGGAATGCCGCAGGTGATGATTGACGGGCTGGTCGGTTCGGAGCTGGTTTAAACCGCGCGCAGCGGCGTTGAGAACGTGGTTGGCATAGCCCGAAGAGCAAAGCGTCCCGCGACAGAGACAAAAACGTCGGGAACGTTTTTGAATAACGCAACGCGTTAGCCCGGCAACGGGCGCACCTCAGGGATGAGGTGCGTAATGCTGCGGGCCGAGCTGGCAGGGATGCCGTTTTTTGCGTCTTTGCGATCGGGTCATGCCAACCGCGTCTGCGCATTACCTGTCGCTGCACAACTTGCCAAAGGTTCAGGGCCGCGATGCGGCCCTGAACGACCTACACCAGTAAGTGCTGCGCATGGAAGCGCAGATGATCCTCGACGAAAGTCGCAATAAAGTAGTAGCTGTGGTCATAGCCCGGCTGCACGCGCAGCGTCAGCGGGAATCCCACCTCTTTTGCCACCACATCCAGCCGCTCTGGCTGAAGCTGATCTGCCAGGAACTGATCGCTGTCGCCCTGATCGATCAGGATCGGCAGGCGCGACTGCACCTCGCGCATCAGCGCACAGCTGTCATACTCGCGCCACGCGGCACGATCGTCGCCCAGATAGGCGCTGAACGCTTTCTGCCCCCAGGGCACCTCGCTGGGATTGACGATGGGCGCAAAGGCCGACGCCGACGCAAAGCGGTTGCCGAGACGCAGCGCCAGCATCAGCGCGCCGTGGCCGCCCATCGAATGCCCCATAACCGACTGCCGCTCGCTGATATTGAAGTTATCGGCGATCAGCGCCGGCAGCTCCTGGCTCAGGTAGTCGAACATGCGGTAGTGCGCCGACCAGGGCGCCTGGGTCGCGTTAAGGTAAAACCCTGCGCCCTGGCCGAGATCGTAGGCGTCGTCGTTGGCGACCGCCTCGCCGCGCGGGCTGGTGTCCGGCATAATCAACACCAGACCCAGCTCCGCCGCGACGCGCTGCGCGCCAGCTTTGGTGCTGAAGTTCTCATCCGTGCAGGTCAGGCCTGCCAGAAACCACACCGCGGGCGGCGGCGTGTCGCCTTTTGGATTGGGCAAAAAAATGCTGAAGGTCATCGGGCAGTTGAGCGCGGCTGACTGATGTCGCCAGCGTTGCTGCCAGCCGCCGAACATCCTGTGTTCTTCCAGCAGTTCCAGCGTGGATGCCATATCGCCTCCCGATTACTTGTTGAAGTGCACCACCGAACGGATCGACTTCCCTTCATGCATCAGATCGAAGGCCTCGTTGATCTCCTCCAGCGGCATGGTATGGGTAATAAAGTCGTTCAGGGCGAATTTGCCGTCCAGATAATCCTGCACGATACCCGGCAGCTGTGAGCGGCCCTTCACGCCGCCGAAGGCGGAACCGCGCCAGACGCGACCGGTCACCAGCTGGAACGGACGGGTTGAGATCTCTTCGCCCGCGCCGGCCACGCCGATAATCACCGATTCGCCCCAGCCTTTATGGCAGCACTCCAGCGCGGAACGCATGACGTTGACGTTGCCGATGCATTCAAAGGAGTAATCCACGCCGCCGTCGGTCATCTCAACGATCACTTCCTGGATCGGTTTCTCATAATCTCTCGGGTTCACCAGGTCGGTCGCACCCAGCTTGCGCGCCAGGTCAAATTTACTGGTGTTGATATCGATACCGATAATGCGTCCCGCTTTTGCCATTTTCGCGCCGATAATCGCCGACAGGCCGATGCCGCCGAGGCCGAAAATCGCCACGGTATCGCCTTCTTTAACTTTGGCGGTGTTCATTACCGCGCCCATGCCGGTGGTAACGCCGCAGCCCAGCAGACATACTTCCTCCAGCGGCGCCTCTTTGCTGATTTTCGCCAGCGAGATTTCCGGCACCACGGTGTACTCGGAGAAGGTTGAGGTGCCCATGTAGTGGAAAATCGGCTTGCCGTCCTTAAAGAAACGCGTGGTGCCGTCCGGCATCAGGCCTTTGCCCTGGGTGGTGCGGATCGCCTGGCAGAGGTTGGTTTTGCCCGACAGGCAGAATTTGCACTTGCCGCACTCGGGCGTGTAGAGCGGGATCACGTGATCGCCGACTTCGACGCTGGTTACGCCTTCGCCAACCGCTTCCACTACGCCGCCGCCTTCATGGCCGAGGATCGCCGGGAATACGCCTTCCGGATCTTTGCCCGACAGGGTATAGGCATCGGTATGGCACACGCCGGTGGCGACGATACGCACCAGCACTTCACCTTTCTGCGGCGGCATCAGATCCACTTCTTCGATTTTCAGCGGTTCGCCAGCGGCCCAGGCAACGGCGGCGCGGGTTTTAATCATGTTCATGCAATCCCTCTTGCGGTCAGATGGGGACGCGCCGGTCTGGTCGCGTCCGTAGGTCGTGATATCAATAAAAATAGCGCGTAATCAGCAATTACTCTGCGACCTGCAGCGGATGCAGCAGCTGGTCATCCTGCGGCCGGTCGTCAAACATATCAATAATCAAGTACTTAAGCGCTTCGACGTTGGGGGTAAAGGCGTCGCGGCGCCACATCAGCCAGGTGGCGGTGTCGCGCCAGGCGGCCGGCAGCTGATGCGCCTGCACGCGGGCGCGCTCAGGCATCTGCTTTAGCACCGATTCAGGGATCATCGCCACGCCCGCGCCGCCCGCCACGCAGGCCATCATCGCGTGGTAGGACTGGATCTCCATCACGCTGCCGGGCGCGATGCCGCTGTCGCGGTACCAGGCTTCAAGCTTCACGCGATAGGAGCAGCTGTTGCGAAAGGCGAACAGGGTGTCGTTTTGCACGTCGCGCGCGTTCCTGACCGGCAGATGATCGAGGCTGGTGATCAGCGTCAGGGTTTCGCGGAAGGCGATGCAGCCGTTGAGATCGTCATAGGGCGCCGGGCCGTCGACCAGCGCGGCGGCCAGCGTGCCTTCACGCACCTTGTCGATAATCTCGCCGGAGGTACTGGTGATCAGCGACAGCGACACTTTCGGAAAGCGCTGATGATAGGCCGCCAGCAGGGCAGGCAGACGCGTCGCGGCGGTGCTCTCCATCGAGCCGAGCGCGAAGTTGCCGGCCGGTTCACCCGCGCGCGCCATGCTCAGCGCCTCGTCGCTCAGCGCCAGAATGCGCTGCGCGTAATTAAGAAAGTTGTGGCCCATCGGCGACAGCCGAATGCGCTGTTTCTCGCGTATAAACAGATCGACGCCCATCTCCTCTTCCAGCTGCCGCAGCCGCGTGGTGAGGTTGGAGGGGACGCGATGAAGTTGTTCCGCAGCGCGCGCCAGCGAACCGGTTTCGGCCACGGAACAGAACATGCGTAGCTGGACAAGATCCATATATTCTCTTCTCGTAAACAACTTGATGCGAATTATTCAGTTTTCGTGAGTTTAATAAGCTGGCATGTTATAAGCAAGTGATAATAAGAGGGCAGGAGTAGGGAAATGGCTTTTCGCGTGGCGCTCAGCGCCTTTCTGGCGCTGGTGGTGGTGATGGGCATCGGACGTTTCGCCTTTACGCCGCAGGTGCCGCTAATGATACACGACGGCCAGCTGACGCTGACCAGCGCCAGCCTGGTGGCGGCGCTCAACTATCTTGGCTATCTCTGCGGCTCTTTTGATGCGATGCGCGCGCGGCGTCGCGTCGAGCTGCGTTTGCAGCTGGGCGTCTGGGGCGCGGTGATACTGACGCTGCTCTCCGCCTGCGTCACCGGCCCCTGGCTGCACGGCGCGGTGCGCTTTTTGATCGGCTGGGCGAGCGGCGTGGCGCTGGTGCTGGTGGCCGCCTGGAGCAGCGAGCAGCTGCATCACTACGGCCGTCCCGGCCTGTCGGCGGCGGTATTCGCCGGGCCGGGGGCGGGCATCTTTATCAGCGGCCTGCTGGCGGTGCAGCTGCACGCCTCGCAGGCTTCCGCCTCGCTGGCCTGGGCCGCCTACGGCCTGCTGGCGCTGCTGATTATCGCCGCTATCGCGCGCAATTTGCCGCGCCGCGTCGGCGATCTGCACCGTCCCGATCGGGCGCCGGATCCGCTGGTGCTGACCCCAGACCTGCGACGGCTGGTGCTGAGCTATAGCCTGGCGGGCTTCGGCTATATCCTGCCCGCCACCTTTCTGTCGCAGATGGCGGCGGCGCGCTTTCCCGACGGCGCCTTTGCCCAGCTGGTCTGGCCGATCTTCGGCGGCGCGGCGATAGTTGGCATCGCGCTGGGGATCCTGACGCGCCACCTCGCCAGCAACAACCGGCGGCTGGCCTTTGTGCTCTGGGCGCAGGCGCTGGGCGTGGCGGCGGCCGCGGCGCTGCCGGGTTTTAGCGGCCTGCTGATCGGCGCGCTGCTGGTGGGCGGCGGCTTTCTCTGCGTGATACAGCTGGCGCTGGCCTACGCGCGCGAGCTGGCGCCGCAGCATACGCGCTATATGGCGGGGCTGCTGACCACCGGCTACGCCGTCGGGCAGCTGGTAGGGCCGGTACTGTCGTCGCTCTCGACCGCGCTGCTGCATCAGCTGGCGCCCGCGCTGTGGATCGCCGGGCTGGGCCTGGCGGCGGGCGGGCTGCTGGTCTGGCGACGCGCGCAATGAAAAGCTTTCATCACCGATTGGATTGATTACTGGATTACCCCTGCGGAAAGCTTCACAATACGCGCTCAGAATTGAACCCGCCGGTCTCTCCGGCGGGCGTTACACCTGCGGAGATGAGTACGATGAGCACCCTTAGTCAGGAAGCTATCCTGGTTCACGAAGCGCTGCTGGCGCGAGGTCTGGAAACACCGTTACGCGCGCCGACGCGTGAAATGGATGACGAAACCCGTAAGCGCCTGATCGCCGGCCATATGACCGAGGTCATGCAGCTGCTGAATCTGGATCTTGAGGATGACAGCCTGATGGAGACGCCGCATCGCATCGCCAAAATGTATGTGGATGAGGTCTTTTCCGGCCTGGATTACGCTAACTTCCCGAAAATCACAGTCATCGAAAATAAGATGAAAGTGGATGAGATGGTGACGGTGCGCGATATCACCCTGACCAGCACCTGCGAGCACCACTTTGTGATTATCGACGGCAAAGCGACCGTGGCCTATATTCCGAAAGAGAAGGTGATTGGCCTGTCGAAGATTAACCGCATCGTGCAGTTCTTCGCCCAGCGCCCGCAGGTGCAGGAACGTCTGACGCAGCAGGTGCTGGTGGCGCTGCAGACGCTGCTTGGCACTAACAACGTCGCGGTCTCTATTGATGCGGTGCACTACTGCGTGAAAGCGCGCGGAGTGAAAGACGCCACCAGCGCGACCACCACCACCTCGCTGGGCGGCCTGTTTAAGTCGAGCCAGAATACTCGCCAGGAGTTTCTGCGCGCGGTGCGTCATATTTAACACCATTGGTTATGCAGCGACGCGGGTGAGATGATCCGATCGCAAAGACGCAAAAGCGGGCATCCCTGCCTGTCCGGCCCGCGTCGCAGGCAACCTCAGCGGTGAGGTGCGCCCGTAACCGGGCCAGCGCGCTGCGGCATGGTTCAAAAACGTTCCTGACGTTTTGTCCCTGACGCGGCGTGCTTTGCTCTTCGGGTTATCTCACTCGTTTGCATGCCTGTGCGCCGCCTGTTCTCAGGCGGCGCTGTTCCACGCCAACAGGGACCGATATGCAACGTTATCCTATGCTGGATTTTATTCGCGGCTGCGCCATCCTCGGCATTTTGTTGCTCAATATCGTCGGCTTCGCCTTACCTTCCGCCGCCTATCTCAATCCCGCCTGGCACGGCGATCCCGCTACCGACGAGGTCTGGACCTGGGCGGTGCTCGACCTGCTGGCGCAGATGAAGTTCCTGACGCTGTTCGCGCTGCTGTTCGGCGCGGGCCTGCAGCTTCAGCTGCCGCGCGGCGGCCGCTGGCTGTCGGCGCGCCTGACGCTGCTGGCGCTTATTGGCCTGTTTCACGCTCTGGCGATGTGGGAAGGGGATATCCTGCTCGATTACGCCATTATTGGCCTTATCGTCTGGCGTACGCTGCGCGACGTGCCCGCAACGCGCAGCCTGTTTCACACCGGCGCGCTGCTCTACCTGGTTGGCTGCGGCGTGCTGCTGATCTTCGGATCGATCTCCGATCCCGAGCCGAGCCGCTCCTGGCTGCCCGGCGCGGCTGACCTGGAGTATGAACATTTCTGGAAGCTGGCCGGCGGCTGGGAAGCGGTGCAGAACCGTCTCGATCATCTCTCCTCCAGCCTGATGGCGCTGGCGGCGCAGTATGGCTGGCAGCTGGCCGGGCTGATGATGATGGGTGCCGCGCTGCTGCGCTGCGGCTGGCTGACCGGCGAGTTCAGCCTGCGCCACTACCGCCGCTGCGCCGCGCTGCTGCTGGCATCAGGCTACGCCATCGCCCTGTCTGGGGTGGTGGCGCAGTGGATGCTGCACTGGTCGTTTCGCTGGAGCGGCTTCTACTTACAGGTGCCGCGCGATCTCGCCAGCCCGTTTATCAGCCTTGGCTACGCTGCGCTGATCCTCGGCTACTGGCCGCAGCTGGCGCGCTGGCGCGTCACGTCGGCGATAGAGTGCGTCGGCCGCATGGCGCTGAGCAACTATCTGCTGCAGACGCTGATCTGTACCACGCTGTTCTACCGCTTCGATCTCTTTATGCGCTTCGACCGTTTGCAGCTGCTGGCCTTTGTGCCCGCTGTCTGGCTGGTCAATATTCTCTTCTCGGTAATCTGGCTGCGCTTTTTCCCGCAGGGGCCGCTTGAATGGCTGTGGCGCCGCCTGACGCAGCTGGCGGCGGGGAAAACGCCGCATCGCCTCTGAGTCAGATAATGATATTCATCACAAAGGTTGCATAATTGTATGTAACCGTTTTCATCAGTGTGACGTGATTCACGCTGTCGCCGCGCCCTGCCTGCCAGAATAGCGCCGGGTTTACTTCCTGGCGTGATGCCTTTTTTTCCTCTGTGGAACAGCTGCATGATAACGATTCGTGATGTTGCCCGTCTGGCTGGCGTGTCGGTGGCGACCGTCTCGCGCGTGCTGAATAACAGCAGCGCCGTTACCGCGGACACCCGTGACGCGGTGCTGCAGGCGGTAGATTCACTGGGCTATCGGCCTAACGCCAACGCGCAGGCGCTGGCGACGCAGGTCAGCGACACCATCGGCGTGGTGGTGATGGACGTCTCCGATCCCTTCTTCGGCGCGCTGGTGAAAGCGGTGGATACCGTGGCGCAGCGCCTGCATAAACATGTGCTGATCAGCAATTCCTGGCATCAGGAAGATAAAGAGCGCCATGCCATTGAGGTGCTGATCCGTCAGCGCTGCAATGCGCTGGTGGTACACGCGAAAACGCTTTCAGACGCCGAGCTTGCCTCTTTTATGCAGCAGGTGCCGGGCATGGTGATGGTTAACCGCATTGTGCCTGGCTTCGCCCATCGCTGCGTCAGCCTGGATAATGTGGCGGGGGCGCTGATGGCGACCCGTATGCTGCTGCAGCAGGGGCACAGCCGCATCGGCTATCTCTGCTCCAGCCACGACATCGAGGACGTGCGGCAGCGGCGCGAAGGCTGGGAGCAGGCGCTGGCGGAGCAGGGGATTCGGCCGCAGGAGGGCTGGATCGCCTGCGCCGAACCCGATATGCAGGGCGGCGAGGCGGCGATGGTGGAGCTGCTGGGCCGCAATGTGCATCTCAGCGCCATTTTCGCCTATAACGACGGCATGGCGGCCGGTGCGCTTACCGCCCTGAAAGATAACGGCATTCAGGTGCCGCAGCATTTCTCAATTATCGGCTTCGATGATATCCCGATGTCACGATACACCGATCCCCAACTGACAACGGTACGCTATCCCATTGTTTCTATGGCGAAACTTGCCACTGAGCTGGCGCTGAGCGGCGCGGCGGGCCAGCTGGACGTCAGCGCGCAGCATGTCTTTATGCCGACCCTGGTGCGTCGTCATTCCGTGGCGCAGCGGCAAAATGTGGAGTCGGTCACTAATTCAGGCGATAGCGCCATGTAACCGTTTTCAATCTGTGATTGTATTCACAGTTAATTAACATGCCGCTCACTATGATGGCAGCGTCTTACCGGACTGAAACATTATGTAACGCCGTTATAACCGCAGCTGGCGTGGTTTCAGCAACCCGTTGAAAAAGTTCATCACATCTTCAGGATGCGTTGTCGCACAAGGAAGTCAGATTTCTGGACGGCGTTTCAGCGGGGCAGCGCGATTTCACTCGCCTCTTTGCGACTCGTCGAATCTTATTTTATCGAAAGCTCCTGCGCGCCTGACGCGCCTGAGCCAGTACTACCCTGCAAAAAACCGGAGATACCATGAATAAGAAGGTTTTCACGCTCACAGCTTTGGTTGCCAGCATGATGTTCGGCGCAACGGCACACGCAGCGGACACGCGTATCGGCGTGACCATCTACAAATATGACGACAACTTTATGTCGATGGTTCGCAAAGACATCGAGAAAGAGGCCAAAACCCTCGGCGGCGTGCAGCTGCTGATGAATGACTCGCAGAACGATCAGTCCAAACAGAACGATCAGATCGACGTGCTGATGGCGAAAGGCGTGAAGGCGCTGGCGATTAACCTGGTGGATCCGGCTGCGGCGGCCGTGGTGATTGATAAAGCGCGCGGCAACGATGTGCCGGTGGTGTTCTTTAACAAAGAGCCGAACGCGAAAGTGCTGGCCAGCTACGACAAGGCCTACTATGTCGGCACCGACTCTAAAGAGTCCGGCATTATCCAGGGCAAACTGATTGAGAAGCACTGGAAAGCCTCGCCGAACTGGGACCTGAACAAAGATGGTCAGATTCAGTTCGTGCTGCTGAAAGGCGAGCCGGGCCACCCGGATGCCGAAGCGCGTACCAAATACGTTATCGATACCCTGAATCAGGACGGCATCAAGACCCAGCAGCTGGCGATGGATACCGCGATGTGGGATACCGCTCAGGCGAAAGACAAGATGGATGCGTGGCTCTCCGGCCCGAACGCCAACAAAATCGAAGTGGTGATCGCCAACAACGACGCCATGGCGATGGGCGCGGTCGAAGCGCTGAAAGCGCATAACAAGACCTCGATTCCGGTATTCGGCGTCGATGCGCTGCCGGAAGCCCTGGCGCTGGTGAAATCGGGCGCGCTGGCGGGCACCGTGCTGAACGATGCGGAAAACCAGGCGAAAGCGACGCTGGATATGGCGAAAAACCTGGCGGATGGCAAAGCCGCGACCGAAGGCACCAGCTATAAGATCACCGATAAAATCGTCCGCGTGCCCTACGTGCCGGTCGATAAAGAGAACCTCTCTCAGTTCCAGAAGTAATCCTGTCCGGGCGCGGCTGAGCCGCGCCCTGTTTTCACGTGACCAACGCTTTTTTTAGCCAGGTAAATTATGGCCAGTGATAATCCGACCGCGCAGCGTGAATATCTGCTGGAAATGACGAACGTCTCGAAATCATTTCCAGGGGTTAAAGCCTTAGATAATGTAAATTTAAAAGTGCGGCCTCACTCCGTTCATGCATTGATGGGTGAAAACGGCGCCGGTAAATCGACATTATTAAAATGCCTGTTTGGTATTTATAAAAAAGATACGGGGAGCATCCTGTTTCAGGGTGAGGAAGTTGATTTTAAAAGTTCCAAAGAGGCGCTGGAAAACGGCGTTTCGATGGTGCACCAGGAGCTGAACCTGGTTTTACAGCGCACCGTTATGGACAATATGTGGCTGGGTCGCTATCCGCAAAAAGGGCCGTTCGTCGATCAGGAAAAAATGTATCGCGACACCAAAGCGATTTTCGACGAGCTGGATATCGATATCGATCCGCGCGACAAAGTGGCGACGCTCTCTGTTTCGCAGATGCAGATGATCGAAATCGCCAAGGCGTTCTCCTATGATGCCAAAATCGTCATCATGGATGAGCCGACCTCTTCGCTGACGGAAAAAGAGGTGAACCATCTGTTCACCATTATTCGCAAGCTGAAAGATCGCGGCTGCGGCATTGTTTATATCTCGCACAAGATGGAAGAAATTTTCCAGCTGTGCGACGAGATCACTATTCTGCGCGACGGCCAGTGGATCGCCACCCAGCCGCTGGAAGGGCTGGATATGGATAAGATCATCGCCATGATGGTCGGCCGTTCCCTGAACCAGCGCTTTCCCAACAAAACCAACGTGCCGGGCGAAACCATTCTTGAGGTACGTCATTTAACGTCGCTGCGTCAGCCGTCAATTCGCGACGTCTCGTTCGATTTGCGCAAAGGGGAGATCCTCGGCATCGCCGGGCTGGTGGGCGCCAAGCGTACCGATATCGTCGAAACGCTGTTTGGCATTCGCGAGAAGGTGAGCGGCACCATTAAGCTGCACGGCAAGGCGATTAATAACCACAGCGCCAACGAAGCCATTAACCACGGTTTCGCGCTGGTCACGGAAGAGCGCCGCTCGACCGGTATTTATGCCTTTCTCGATATCGGGTTTAACTCGTTAATCTCCAATATCAAGAAATATAAAAACACGCTCGGGCTGCTCGACAATAAGCGGATGAAAAGCGATACCCAGTGGGTTATTGACGCCATGCGGGTAAAAACGCCGGGTCACCATACGCAAATTGGATCGCTTTCGGGCGGTAACCAGCAAAAGGTAATTATCGGCCGCTGGCTGCTGACCCAGCCTGAAATACTGATGCTTGATGAACCGACGCGCGGTATTGACGTCGGCGCGAAATTCGAAATCTACCAGCTGATTGCCGAGCTGGCGAAGAAAGAGAAGGGCATCATTATTATCTCCTCTGAGATGCCGGAGCTGCTGGGCATTACCGATCGTATTCTGGTAATGAGCAACGGCCAGGTAGCGGGCATTGTAGATACCAAGACAACCACGCAGAACGAAATATTGCGTTTAGCGTCATTACACCTTTAATGAAGCAAGGGCTGTTAACATGAAAGCGACTACTAAAAAGAATGCGCTAACCTGGCTGAAAGAGGGCGGCATTTATGTCGTTCTGCTGGTTTTGCTGGCTATTATTATTTTCCAGGATCCAACCTTTTTAAGCCTGATGAACCTGAGTAATATTCTTACCCAGTCCTCGGTGCGTATTATTATCGCGCTGGGCGTGGCGGGGCTGATCGTTACGCAGGGTACCGACCTTTCGGCCGGTCGTCAGGTGGGTCTGGCGGCGGTGGTGGCGGCGACGCTGCTGCAGGCGATGGATAACGCCAATAAGGTGTTTCCGACGCTGGATACCGTGCCGATTCCGGTGGTGATTCTGGTGGTGTGCGTGATTGGCGGTCTGATCGGCCTGCTGAACGGCCTGATTATCGCCTATCTCAAGGTGACGCCGTTTATTACCACGCTCGGCACCATGATTATCGTCTACGGCATCAACTCGCTCTATTACGACTTTGTCGGCGCGTCGCCGATTGCCGGGTTTGACAGCGGTTTCTCGAAGTTTGCTCAGGGCTTCCTGCGCTTTGGCGACTTCAAGCTCTCCTACATTACCTTCTACGCGATTGTTGCCATCGTTTTCGTCTGGATTCTGTGGAACAAAACCCGCTTCGGCAAAAATATCTTTGCTATCGGCGGTAACCCGGAAGCGGCGAAGGTATCTGGCGTTAACGTCAACTTAAACCTGATTCTGATCTATGCGCTTTCTGGCGTGTTTTACGCCTTCGGCGGTATGCTGGAAGCGGGCCGTATCGGCAGCGCCACCAACAACCTCGGCTTTATGTATGAGCTGGACGCCATCGCGGCGTGCGTGGTGGGCGGCGTCTCCTTTGCGGGCGGCGTGGGTACGGTAGCGGGCGTGGTGACCGGTGTGATCATCTTTACCGTGATCAACTACGGTCTGACCTATATCGGCGTGAACCCTTACTGGCAGTACATTATCAAGGGCGGCATCATTATCTTCGCCGTGGCGCTGGACTCGCTGAAATATTCTCGTAAGAAGTAAGGATGAGACGTTACTGAAGAAGAGCGACCTTTGGGTCGCTCTTTTTGTTTGCGGGTGCCCCTTGTGTGTGTAAGAAGCGGCGCGGGACGCTTTGCTCCACAGCCCCTGTCGCCCACCAGGCAGGCTTTTGAGCCGCCTGAATGAAACGGCACGGAGCTCTTTCTATTTGCGCGCTTTCTGCTCGCTTTCCAGCAGCTGCTCCGGCGTCACTGCCGGATAGCTCTGCGCATCTTCCGGCACCTCATGTACCGCCGGGATCGGCACCAGCGGACCCAGAAAGCGCGGTTCGCGCTTCATCACGTAGAGATCGGCCAGCGCACCGAGGCGGGCGCCCACCTCTCGGAAGCGGACGCTGAGCATATTTTTCGGTGACGGCACCGCGTAGCACTGCGCCTGAATCCCCATATGCAGGGCGATAAACAGCGCGCGCTCGCAGTGGAAGCGCTGGGTAATAATAATAAAATCGTTGGTGTCAAACACTTTGCGCGTGCGCACGATAGAGTCGAGGGTGCGGAAACCGGCGTAGTCCAGCACGATATCCTGCGGATCGACGCCGGCTTTGATCAGATCGCGGCGCATGGTCATGGGCTCGTTATAGCTGCTCATGGCGTTGTCGCCGCTCAGCAGCAGATAGTTAACCTTGCCGCTGTTATAGGCGTTCAGCGCGCCCTGAATGCGATAGAGGTAGTACTGATTGTAGACGCCGGTGCGGTAATACTTCGCGGTACCCAGGACCACGCCAACCTGACGATGCGGCAGCGAGGCGACATCTTCATAAATATAGGGGGCGGTTTTCCAGCTGATCCAGCGATCCAGGCCGAGCGCGGTCGCCACCACCAGTAAGATGATGAATAAGAGACCAATAAAAACGCGTTTCAACATACGCGTGAGCGCTCGGGGTCAGGAAAAAGAGGTGCATCAAGGCTACTTGAGGAGCGGTTGCGAAGCAAGGCACCGCCGGTTGGCTGATGGATTTTTGCACGGCTGCCGGGCCTGAAGCGGCCCGGCGACCGGTTGTCAGATTGAGGTGCGGCGATAGTGGCGGTACTGCGGCAGCCAGAAATTATTGGCCACCGCCTGTGACAGCACATCTTCCGACGTCACCACCGCAACGCCCGCCAGCTGGGCGGCTTTACCCACTTCCATGGCGATGATTTTCGACACGCCCTGAATATCTTTGATCTCCGGCAGCACCGGGCCCTCGCCTTCGTTTACCAGCGGCGAGCAGTCGGCCAGCGCGCGGCTTGCCGTCATCAGCATTGAGTCGGTGACGCGCGTCGCGCCGGAGGCGATCACCCCCAGCCCGATGCCAGGGAAGATATAGGAGTTGTTGCACTGGGCGATCGGGTAGACTTTGCCTTTCCAGCTTACCGGCGAGAAGGGGCTGCCGGTCGCGACCAGCGCCGCGCCGTCGGTCCAGGCGATAATATCCGCCGGGGTTGCTTCCACGCGCGACGTCGGGTTTGAGAGCGGCATAACGATAGGGCGCGCGCAGTGCTTGTGCATCTCGCGGATAATCTCTTCGGTAAACAGGCCCGGCTGGCCGGAAACGCCGATAAGAATATCGGGACGGGCGTTGCGCACTACGTCCAGCAGCGAGATAGCATCGCTGGCGGTATCCCACTCTTTCAGGTTCTCGCTCTTCTGCACCAGCTTGCTCTGGAAGTCGAGCAGGTTCGGCAGTTTATCGGTCAGCAGGCCGAAGCGGTCAACCATCAGCACGCGGGCGCGCGCCTCTTCGTCGCTCAGGCCTTCCGATTTCATCTGCGAGATAATCTGCTCGGCGATGCCGCATCCGGCGGAGCCTGCGCCGAGGAACACCACCTTCTGCTCGCACAGGCGGCTGCCTGCGGCGCGGCTGGCGGCAATCAGCGTGCCGACGGTCACGGCGGCGGTGCCCTGAATATCGTCGTTAAAGCAGCAGATTTCGTCGCGATAGCGCTGCAGCAGCGGCATGGCGTTTTTCTGCGCGAAGTCTTCAAACTGCAGCAGCACGTTCGGCCAGCGGCGTTTTACCGCCTGGATAAAGTCATTAACGAAGGCGTCGTACTCTTCGCCGGTGATGCGCGGGTGGCGCCAGCCCATATAGAGCGGATCGTTAAGCAGCTGCTGATTGTTGGTGCCGGCGTCCAGCACCACCGGCAGCGTATAGGCCGGGGAGATGCCGCCGCAGGCGGTATAGAGCGACAGCTTGCCGATAGGAATACCCATGCCGCCGATGCCCAAATCGCCAAGGCCGAGAATGCGCTCGCCGTCGGTGACCACAATCACCTTCACGTTCTGCTTGGTGGCGTTTTGCAGCATATCTTCGATATGGGCGCGGTTCGGATAAGAGATAAAGACGCCGCGCGCGCGACGGTAGATCTCGGAAAAGTGTTCGCAGGCTGCGCCGACGGTCGGGGTATAGATAATCGGCATCATCTCTTCGAGATGGTTGTCGAGCAGGCGATAGAAAAGGGTTTCGTTGGTGTCCTGAATATTGCGCAGGTAGACGTGCTTATCGTTATTGTTTTTAAAGTCCTGGAACTGACGCCAGGCGCGCTCTGCCTGCTCTTCAATGCTCTCAACCGCTTCCGGTAGCAGGCCGTTGAGGTTAAATTCGTTGCGCTCTTCCAGTGAGAAGGCACTGCCTTTGTTCAGCAGGGGAAATTCCAGCAGGATCGGGCCAGCGTAGGGGATATACAGCGGACGCTTACTTTCGTACTCATGTTCCATGAATTGATGCTCCGGTTGCGGTGTTGTCTGGCAAAGCTCAGACGCCAGTCGTTCTTTTTTTGTGTTGCTGGCGCACGATCCTATGAAATTTCTCGCCGATGTACAGCTTTTGTAAATAAAAGATATCGTAAGTGTTGGAAAGCGTGTTCTGTGCCTCAGCCTTTGCGCAGCGTCACGCGGACCAGCTGCTCGCACCCCAGCGCGGCCAGGGTCGCCTGAGTGGCGGCGAACTGAGCCAGCGTAGCGTTTTCCACTTCGGCCAGCGCGGCTGCCTCGATGCTTTCGCAGGCTTCCCCCTGCATATTCAGCAGGATCAGCGCTGCCTGAAGCGGCGGCAGGCTCGGGTTAAAGGCGGCGTTCTCGGCGTAGCGTCCGGTGACCGTCACGCCGCTCGCGGTGCGCAGCGCAATGCCGCTGTGCGAGCCGCTGTAGGGCGCATGGCTCTGGTTGGCCGCCGCGACCGCCGCCTGAGCGAGCGCGTCGCCGTCCGCCTGATAGCCGTGATCCACGCTATCCAGCAGCAGGGTAGTAATGTTCAGATCGCGCGGGCCGAAGGCGTCGGGCAGGTAGTCAGCCAGGGTGCTGACGCCGCGCCCCGGCAGGCTGATGCGCAGTTCGGTGCCGCTGTTGAGTTCGTTCATAAACTGGCGGCAGTGGCCGCACGGCGTGTAGTTGACGGTGACGGCCTCCAGGCGCTGCTCGCCGCGCAGCCAGGCGTGCGCGATGGCGCTCTGTTCGGCGTGGATCGTCTGCTGCAGCGCCACGCCTGCGAACTCCATATTGGCACCGAAGTACCAGTAACCGCTGACGCCGCGCGCCACGGCGCCGACGTTGAAGCGCGAGACCGGCGCGACCGCGCAGGCCGCCGCCAGCGGCAGCAGCGCCAGCGCCAGCGCGTCGGCATCCAGCCGGGTCTGCTGCATCAGCGACGCGACCTGCTCCGGCGTCAGCGCCGCCTTAAACTGCGCATCGTCAAGAACCGGACGCAGGGCGCTTTGCAGAGCAGCGGGCAGCGCGTCGAAGGCGGAGGTGAAACGTGGATGCATGATAGCCTCGTCAATATCAGGCGGCCCATTGCCGCCAGAGGGGTTATATGTGATCTGTATCGCTCTGACAATGCAACAGATTTGCATCGTTTCAACTTTGCGAGATCTATCGCAAAGTTTTACCCAAGAGCGTGCAGCAGCAGCGGAAAAATAAAGGGCGCCAGCAGCGAGGTGATAATGCCGCACAGCACCAGCGCCAGCGAGCTGAACGCCCCCTCCTGATAATCTACCTCCGCCGCGCGCGCGGTGCCGAGCGCGTGTGACGCATTGCCGATCGCCAGCCCGCGCGCCGCGCGGGTTTTTACCCCCAGCAGGTTCAGCACCATATGGCCGAAGACCGCGCCGAGCACGCCGGCAATCAGCACGCAGATAGCGCTGATGGCGGGAATGCCGTGCAGCGAGGCGGAGACCGCCATGGCGATGGGCGTGGTGACCGATTTGGGCAGAATAGTGGCGGCGATTTCTGGCGTCGCGCCCATCCACAGCGCGATAGCGGTGCCGGAGACCATCGCCGTGAGGCTGCCGATAAAGCAGACGCCGATCAGCGATTTCCAGCGCGCGCGAATTTGATGCATCTGCTCATAGAGCGGCAGCGCCAGCGCCACCACCGCCGGCTGCAGCAGCTGGTTAAGGATCTGGCTGCCGGCGAAATAGCGCGCGTAGGGGATCTGCAGCACCAGCAGCAGCGGGATAATGATCGCCATCGACACCAGCAGCGGATTGATTATCGAGATTTTCAGCTTCGCCGCCAGGCGGCGCGCCAGCATAAAGGCGCCGACGCTCAGCGGCAGCGACCACCAGATGTCACTCACTCGGCTTCTCCTGCACGCTGCGCGTATGAATTTTATGGGCGCTCCAGCCAACAATCGTCAGCACCAGGAAGGTGCTGATGACGACAGAGACCACGATGGGACCGAACTGCGCGCTCAGTACGTCGGTGTAGTTGATGATGCCGACGCTGATGGGCACAAACAGCAGCGCCATATAGCGGATCAGCAGATGGCAGCCTGGCTTTACCCAGTCCACCGGCAGGATTTGCGTCGCCAGCAGCGCGAACAGCGTCAGCATGCCGAGGATACTGCCGGGAATGGTGATCGGCAGCAGCAGGGCGATGGCGTTGCCCGCATAGAGGCAGAGATAGATGATGACGAAGGCGCGCACGTAGCGCCAGCACAGAGAGAGCAGAGTGGACATAGCAGGCTCCTGTTTTTACTGCACAACATCATACGCGACAAAGCATAAAAAAGGGCGACATTGCTGTCGCCCTGGGCTTTAACTAGGGTGCCGGTCGCGGGTGACCTGGACCGATCGCAAAGTCGCTCAAGGCATCCCTGCGCGCTCGGCACGCGACATCCTGTCGCGTGACGCTTTGCTCTTCGGTCCAGGTCACCCACTCCTGAACTATTGTGCGGCCAGCAGGGCGACCCCAAGTGTGCGGCCAGCAGGGCGACCCCAGGCCGCCTCAATCCCCGCCTGCGCCCTTTACTTAACCGGCATGCCCGGCTGCGCGCCGCTGTCAACGGAGAGCACAAACAGATCCTTCCCGCCAGGGCCAGCAGAGAGCACCATGCCTTCCGAGACGCCGAAGCGCATCTTACGCGGCGCAAGGTTAGCAACAATAATGGTCATCTTGCCGATCAGCACCGACGGATCCGGATAGGCCGCGCGAATACCAGAGAAAATCTGGCGCTTCTCGCCGCCCAGATCGAGCTGCAGGCGCAGCAGCTTATCGGAACCCTCTACCAGCTCGGCGTTTTCGATCAGCGCTACGCGCATATCGACCTTCGCAAAGTCGTCGATGGTAATGGTATCGCCAATCGGCGCATCCGCCAGCGGGCCGGTGGCCGGTTTACTGGCGGCAGCCGCGTCCTCTTTTGACGCTTCAATCAGCGCATTAACTTTGGTCATTTCAATACGTCCATACAGCGCTTTAAACGGCGCAACCTGGTGGTTAAGCAGCGGCTGCGCAATCGCATCCCAGCTCAGCTCGCTATTAAGGAAGGCTTCGGCGCGCTCGCTCAGGCTCGGCAGCACCGGCTTCAGCCAGGTCATCAGCACGCGGAACAGGTTAATGCCCATCGAGCAGATCGCCTGCAGATCGGCGTCGCGGCCTTCTTCTTTCGCCACTACCCACGGCGCCTGCTCATCCACATAGCGGTTAGCCAGATCGGCCAGCGCCATAATTTCGCGAATGGCGCGGCTGTACTCGCGGCTCGCCCAGGCTTCGCCAATCTTGTCAGAGGCCTCAACAAAGGTCTGGTAGAGCGCCGGATCCGCCAGCTCGGCTGAAAGCTGGCCGTTAAAGCGCTTGGTCAGGAAGCCAGCGTTGCGCGACGCCAGGTTCACCACCTTGTTGACGATATCGGCGTTGACGCGCTGCACGAAATCTTCCAGATTCAGGTCGATATCGTCGATGCGCGAAGAGAGCTTGGCGGCGTAGTAGTAGCGCAGGCTGTCGGCGTCCAGATGCTGCAGCCAGGTGCTCGCCTTAATAAAGGTGCCGCGCGACTTAGACATCTTGGCGCCGTTTACCGTCACATAGCCGTGTACGAACAGATTGTTGGGCTTGCGGAACTGGCTGCCTTCCAGCATCGCCGGCCAGAACAGGCTGTGGAAATAGACGATATCCTTGCCGATAAAGTGATACAGCTCGGTGGTGGAGTCTTTCTTCCAGAACTCGTCGAAATCGATATCGCCGCGCTTGTCGCACAGGTTCTTGAACGCGCCCATATAGCCGATTGGCGCATCCAGCCAGACGTAAAAATATTTGCCCGGCGCGTTGGGGATCTCAAAGCCGAAGTAGGGCGCGTCGCGGGAGATATCCCACTGCTGCAGGCCAGACTCGAACCACTCCTGCATTTTATTGGCCACCTGCTCCTGCAGCGCGCCGGAACGGGTCCACGCCTGCAGCATGGCGCTGAACGACGGCAGATCGAAGAAGAAGTGCTCGGAGTCGCGCATTTCCGGCGTGGCACCCGATACCACCGACTTCGGCTCGATCAGCTCGGTCGGGCTGTAGGTGGCGCCGCACACTTCGCAGTTGTCGCCATACTGGTCCGGCGATTTGCATTTCGGGCAGGTACCCTTAACGAAACGGTCCGGCAGGAACATCCCTTTTTCCGGATCGTAAAGCTGCGAAATAGTGCGGTTCTTAATAAAACCGTTCTCTTTCAGGCGGGTGTAGATCAGCTCAGAGAGCACGCGGTTCTCATCGCTGTGCGTCGAGTGATAGTTGTCGTAGCTGATGTTGAACCCGGCGAAGTCGACCTGATGTTCCTGACTCATTTCGGCAATCATCTGCTCCGGCGAAATGCCTAACTGCTGCGCTTTCAGCATGATCGGCGTACCGTGCGCGTCGTCGGCGCAGATGAAATAGACCTGATTGCCACGCATTCGCTGGTAACGCACCCAAATGTCTGCCTGGATATGCTCGAGCATGTGGCCGAGATGGATTGATCCGTTCGCGTACGGCAGGGCGCACGTTACCATTATTTTTTTAGCGACTTGAGTCATAGTTTGCGTAGCTTTCTGTTGATTGAAAAAACGGGCTTAGATGGTAACTCATGCCCTGGCGGGCGTAAACACAAGGGCGGGTCTGGCGTCTACCGCGCCGACATCTGATATCATTGTTGTGATACCGCTGAACCCAGCGACAGAAAAAATAACAAGGAGTGGGGATGACAGCACAATCCCGGACATCACATTCACCTGAAGCCTTGCGCGCCGTGGTAATGGGCGTACTCAGCGGCTTTCAGCATCCGACCCTCGAACGCAATCTTACCGCGCTGAAAGCGCTGCATCATGTGGCGCTGCTGGACGGCAAGCTGCATATCGAACTCTGCATGCCGTTCGCCTGGGCGAGCGCGTTTGAAGAGCTAAAGGCGCAGGCCAGCGCTGAGCTGCTGCGCCTGACCGGCAGCGAGGCGATCGACTGGCGGCTGCGTCACGATATCGCCACCCTGAAGCGCGTCAAAGGCCAGCCCGGCGTTAACGGCGTGAAAAACATTATTGCCGTCAGCTCCGGCAAGGGCGGCGTCGGCAAGTCGAGCACCGCCGTCAATATGGCGCTGGCGCTGGCGGCGGAAGGGGCGCGCGTCGGCATCCTCGACGCGGATATCTACGGCCCCTCGGTGCCCAACATGCTGGGCACCGAGCATGAGCGTCCCACCTCGCCGGACGGCACCCATATGGCGCCGATTATGGCGCACGGCCTCGCCACCAACTCTATCGGCTATCTGGTTACCGACGATAATGCGATGGTGTGGCGCGGCCCGATGGCGAGCAAGGCGCTGATGCAGCTGCTCAACGAAACCCTCTGGCCCGATCTCGACTATCTGGTGCTTGATATGCCGCCGGGCACCGGCGACATCCAGCTGACGCTGGCGCAGAGCGTGCCGGTGACCGGCGCGATTGTCGTGACCACCCCGCAGGATATTGCGCTGATCGACGCGCGCAAAGGCATGGTGATGTTTGAGAAGGTCAACGTGCCGGTGCTGGGCGTGGTGGAAAATATGAGCCTGCATATCTGCAGCCACTGCGGTTTCCATGAGCCGATCTTCGGCACCGGCGGCGCGGAAAAGCTGGTGGCGGACTATCAGACGCAGCTGCTGGCGCAGCTGCCGCTGCATATTAACCTGCGTGAAGATCTGGACGACGGCGAGCCGACGGTGATCCGCCGACCGGAGAGCGAGTTTACCGCGCTCTATCGCCAGCTGGCGGGCCGCGTCGCGTCGCGCCTCTACTGGCAGGGGGAAGTGATCCCCGGCGATATCGCCTTCCGCGCGCTGTAAAATCCTGTGCCGCTGGCGTCACCTCAGGACGCCAGCGGAAAGTGCATCAGCACATATTTTCCCTGCTCGCTCTCGCCCTGCGCGATGATCTTCCAGCCGTGCTTTAAATAGAACGCCTGCGCCGCCTTGTTCATCAGCAGGCACTTTAGCGCGCCGGTGCTGGTAAAGCGCGCCTGGACTCTCTCCAGCAGCGCGCTGCCAACGCCGCGGCCCTGCCAGGCGGGATCGACATAGAGGCTGTGAAGGAAATTGTCATTTTCCAGCACGCCGGCAAAGCCGACGCGATGGCCATCCAGCTCGGCCACCCAGACGGTCTCGCCCAGAATCACGCTGTCGAAATCTTCCAGCTGCCAGTGGCTGTCGTCGAGCCAGCGCCAGTTATGGCGGCGCGCGGCCAGGAACAGCGTGCGCAGGAATGGACGATCGGCTTCGGTATAAGAACGTATCTGCACGGTAAACTCCCTTAACGGCAATCAGCATGCCGGCCATATCCGCAAACGGGAGAGAGGCGCTGGCTCGTTATGATTAAGCGTCTCTACAAAACTAGCAGGTCTACGACGAAAAGATAAACCGCGTTAAATCAAGGTGCTTTGCGTGTAGAATGCCGGGGCGGCGTCAATAGCGGTGCGGCTTGCCGCGTTTGATAGCTTTCGTTTATCTGATTGATAACGACTGCATATTAGAAGTTGGCCCGAAAATTTTGTAACGTACATCACATCTTTTAGCGGAGGACTTCAGATGTCTATCATTAATACCAAAATCAAACCGTTTAAAAACACTGCGTTTAAAAACGGCGAATTCATTGACGTAACTGAGAAAGACGTTGAAGGTAAATGGAGTGTGTTCTTCTTTTATCCGGCTGACTTCACCTTCGTATGCCCGACCGAACTGGGTGATGTGGCTGACCACTATGAAGAATTCCAGAAACTGGGCGTAGATATCTACTCTGTTTCTACCGACACCCACTTTACCCACAAAGCCTGGCACGGTTCTTCTGAAACCATCGCGAAAATCCAGTACGCCATGATTGGCGACCCGACTGGCGCGCTGACCCGCAACTTCGAAATCATGCGCGAAGCTGAAGGCCTGGCTGACCGCGGTACTTTCATCGTTGACCCGGAAGGCATCATCCAGGCGATCGAAATCACCGCTGAAGGTATCGGCCGCGACGCGTCTGACCTGCTGCGTAAAGTGAAAGCGGCACAGTACGTTGCTTCTCACCCAGGCGAAGTTTGCCCGGCTAAATGGAAAGAAGGCGACGCAACCCTGGCTCCGTCTCTGGACCTGGTTGGCAAAATCTAATTTCCCTGCCGCTTTTCGATCTTTCTCTAATCGGGTGCTGCGGCACCCGATTTCTTCTGACAGGAACTCACTATGCTCGACACTAACTTAAAAACCCAGCTCAAGGCCTACCTTGAGAAATTAACCAAGCCTGTTGAGTTGATCGCCACCCTGGACGATGGCGCCAAATCAGCGGAAATTCGTGATTTGCTGGTGGATATCGCAAGCCTGTCTGAAAAAGTCAGCTTCCGCGAAGAGAACGATCGTCCGGTACGGAAACCCTCTTTTCTGATCGCTAACCCTGGCTCGCACAGCGGCCCGCGCTTTGCCGGTTCGCCGATGGGTCACGAATTTACCTCTCTGGTGCTGGCGCTGCTGCAGACCGGCGGTCATCCGTCGAAAGAGACGCAGAGCCTGCTGGATCAGGTTGCGTCGCTGGATAGCGACCTGCATTTCGAAACTTACTATTCGCTGTCATGCCACAACTGCCCTGACGTTGTGCAGGCGCTGAACCTGATGGCGATTATCAATCCGCGCGTCTCGCATACGGCGATTGACGGCGGCATGTTCCAGAATGAAATTACCGAGCGCAACGTGATGGGCGTGCCGGCGGTTTACCTGAACGGCAAAGAGTTCGGTCAGGGCCGCATGAGCCTCGCTGAGATCGTCGGCAAGGTCGACACTAACGCCGACAAGCGCGCGGCAGAAGAGCTGAACAAGCGCGACGCCTATGAAGTGCTGATCGTCGGCAGCGGCCCGGCAGGCGCGGCGGCGGCGATCTACTCGGCGCGTAAAGGCATCCGTACTGGCCTGATGGGCGAGCGTTTCGGCGGCCAGGTGCTCGACACCGTCGATATTGAAAACTACATCTCCGTGCAGAAAACCGAAGGCGCGAAGCTGGCTGGCTCACTGCGCGCCCACGTTGACGACTATGACGTTGATGTAATCGACACCCAGAGCGCCATCAAGCTGATCCCGGCGGCGAAAGAGGGCGGCCTGCACGCTATTGAAACCGCTTCAGGCGCGGTGCTGAAATCACGCAGCATTATCATCGCTACCGGCGCACGCTGGCGCAACATGGGCGTGCCGGGCGAAGAGCAGTATCGCACCAAAGGCGTGACCTACTGCCCGCACTGCGACGGCCCGCTGTTTAAAGGCAAGCGCGTCGCGGTAATCGGCGGCGGCAACTCCGGCGTTGAAGCGGCTATCGACCTGGCAGGCATCGTTGAGCATGTGACCCTGCTGGAGTTCGCGGGCGAAATGCGCGCCGATCAGGTGCTGCAGAACAAGCTGCGCAGCCTGAAAAACGTCGATGTGATCCTCAATGCGCAGACCACGGAAGTGAAAGGCGACGGCAGCAAGGTGACCGGCCTGGCCTATATCGATCGCAATAACCAGACGGCGCACGATATCGCGCTGAGCGGTATCTTCGTGCAGATCGGTCTGCTGCCAAACACCACCTGGCTGGAAGGCGCGGTTGAGCGCAATAAAATGGGCGAGATCCTGATTGATGCTAAATGCGAAACCAGCCTGAAAGGGGTCTTCGCGGCGGGCGACTGCACCACGGTGCCGTACAAGCAGATCATTATCGCCAGCGGCGAAGGCGCGAAAGCCTCTCTGAGCGCGTTTGATTATCTGATCCGCACCAAACCGGCTGAATAATTTTTTTGCGATAGCCACGCAACGGCCCCGGGACTGCTGTCTCGGGGCCTTTTTTTTTAATAGCCCGCCAGCGACATCAGCATCATCCACAGCGGCGTGGTTACCGCCGCAAACAGCGTAGAGAAGAGCATACTGGCCGCCGCCGGGCCGGTCAGCACGTTGAACTTTTGCGACATCAGGTAGACGTTAATGCCGACCGCCATCGATCCCAGCAGCACCACCACGCGGCTCTCCAGCGGCGGCAGCTTAACCAGCCAGGCGATTGCCCAGACCGTCATCGGCTGCAAAACCAGCTTAAGCAAACAGATGGTGTAGCTTTCGCGCAGCCCGTCGCGCACGCGATAGTGCGCCAGGCTCATGCCGAGCGTAACCAGCGAGAGCGGCGCGGCTATTGAGGCCAGCATACGCAGCGGCTCCGCCGCGATCGACGGCAGCGGCTGCTGCAGAAAACTCCAGGCGGTGCCGCTGAGAATGCCGATAATCAGCGGATTCTTCGCCACGCTGAGCAAGGTATGACCGATGCCTTTCAGCGAGAAGCTACCCTGCTTTGCCCACTCTACCGAGAGCGTCAGCAGCGTCCAGAGGATCAGGCTGTTGAACACCAGCACCAGCGCCACTGACGGCAGCGCCTGCGGGCCAAGCAGCACCGTCGCCACCGGAATACCCAGCATCACGTTGTTAGAGAAGATGCCGCCGAGCGCAAAAACCGTTCCCGCCACGCCGTCGAGCTTAAACAGGCGCGCCGCCAGCAGGCGGCCGAGAATAAAGATCAGCAGACAGCTGCCAAAAAAAGCCAGCAGCAGCCGCACATCTACCGGCGGGCTTTTATAGAAGTCGCTCATAACGCGAAACAGCATACAGGGCAGGGCGACGTTGAAGACAAAGCGGTTCATGCCTTCGCTGATGCTGGCGGGCCATTTTCCCAGCCGCGTCAGGCAATACCCCAGCAGGATCAGAATAAAGAGTGGACCTGACAGATAAATTTGATGGCTTAAGCTTTCCAGCAGCGGTGGCATAGCGCGTGTCTGATCGAGAGAGGATAATTATCATGCTAACAAAATGATAACTATATGTTAACCCTGTTCAAACCTCAGCCAGCCGGGTCAGCGCTGTTATCCCAGCCAGCGACGCGCCTGTTGATCGCTGATATCGCGGTAGTAGACGCGATGAATCGCCTCACCGCACCCCTTGCAGCGTGCTGAAACGTAGGTCGAGAAATAATATCTGCCGTTGGGTGCAACCGCCCACTGACGTTCAATAGCGATCTCCTGCCAGCGGTGGCCGTGGGGAATAAGCGCCAGCAGTCGCCTTATGTATCCTGCCAGGGAGGACGATGAGCGTCGTGAAGGCGTTAACCTGTTTAGAGACCGGTTATCTGTCGGGTGGTGCGAGCAGAGTAAAGCTGGTTGCGTGTTCATCTTTTTTTTCGGTAACAGTGAGAGGTTGTGGCAGCAAATAACGCCTACCTATTAAGAGGTACCCGGATGACCCACAGCATTAGGCCCGTTTTTACCCGCACAGGCGTTGATCGGGATCATACGAAACAGCCGGTCAGCTGCATTTCTTTTACAGCCTGTTAGCGACTGTCTCTTTTGCGCAGGCAGAGAGTAAGCAGAGGCGCAGCGGCCTGTGTCGGCGCGCGCTGCCTTATTTATCATTTATTTCGCTCCTGACGGAATAATTGTTCATTCTCGCCAGTGATCTGATTCACAGTTGTTAAGAAACAGAAACCCCCTTTAAAAAAAAGTAATTGCTGCGCCGTCTGTGAATGCCGCATAACACAGCAAGGAAAAGCCAGAGGAATAATCAAATGACAATGGAAAAAGCACAGGATTCTTTATGCTGGTTAGTAAATGAGGCGCAGGCTGGCGAATTATTTTCAGAGAGGGGATTAGCGGTTAACAGCATTACTTTTCCCTGCGTTGAATCCGCGCTGCTGTTAAATTTTAAAAACGAAGTAATGTGCGGCTTTAGCGCTTTTCATCCTGACGGGCTGGCGCTGATATTCCGTCTGCACGATAAAGAAACCATCCCTGGCAGCTTTGAGCTGCACTATAACGAACAGCAAATTATTATTGCCGCCGGCGATGACAGTGGGCTGCTGTATGGCTGGTTTTATCTGCTTAAGCGGCTACGCCTGCGGGATTTTTCTCCGGGGCTACGCATCAGTGAATCGCCCGCCATAAATATCAGGATGATTAATCACTGGGATAATATGGATGGCACCATTGAACGCGGCTACGCTGGCCATTCGTTCTTTTTTGCCGACAATAAATTTATTCAGCATGATGAAAAAATTATTCGCTATGCCCGCCTGCTGGCGAGTATCGGCATCAATGCACTGACGATAAATAATGTTAACGTTCATCAGATTGAGACGCGATTAATTACCCAGGCATTCAGGCAAGATTTAATTCATCTCTGTAATCTGTTTCGCGCATGGGGTATCCGCGTCTATCTGTCGGTGAACTATGCCAGTCCCATAGAGCTGGGCGGGCTAAAAACAGCCGATCCGCTGGATCGGCAGGTGAAAAGGTGGTGGCGCGACTGCTTCGATGCGCTCTATCAGGATATTCCAGACTTAGGGGGCGTGGTGGTTAAGGCGGACTCGGAGCACCGTCCCGGCCCCTTTAGCTACGGCCGTAGCCACGCCGAGGGGGCCAATATGTTAGGTGAGGCGCTGGCTCCCCACGGCGGCGTGGTTTTCTGGCGCTGCTTTGTCTACAACTGTCGGCAAAACTGGCGCGACCGCAAAACCGACCGCGCCCGTGCAGCCTGGGACCATTTTGCGCCGCTTGACGGCCAGTTCCGCGATAACGTTATTCTGCAAATCAAAAATGGCCCGATGGATTTTCAGGTGCGGGAGCCGGTTTCTCCGCTGCTGGGGGCCATGCCGCGCACCAGTCAGGTGCTGGAGCTGCAAATTACCCAGGAGTATACCGGCCAGCAGATCGATCTCTTCTGGCTGGTGCCGCAGTGGAAAACCATCCTGGCGTTTGATACCCATCTCACCGCTGGCCCCTCAACCATTGAGGATCTGGTGTGTGGCCGTATGCACGACACGCCTTTTGCCGGCGTCACCGCCGTGGTTAACGTTGGCGACGACAGGTGCTGGACGGGCCATGTGCTGGCCCAGGCCAATCTTTACGGCTACGGCGCGCTGCTCTGGAACCCGACAAGAGAGGCGGAAGAACTGGCGCGCGAGTGGAGCCAGCTTAGCTTTGGTATGCACCCGCAGGTGACCGACACCGTCAGCTATCTGCTGCTCACCAGCGGCGAGACCTATGAGAACTACAGTGCGCCGCTGGGCGTGGGCTGGATGGTCAATCCCCATCACCACTACGGCCCGAATGTCGATGGCTATGAGTACGATCTCTGGGGAACCTACCACTATGCCGATCGCAACGGGCTGGGAGTCGATCGCACCTCAGCAACCGGCACCGGCTTTGTCGCGCAGTATGCCAGCGCAAACGGCCGCTGTTACGACGATCCCCAGCGCTGCCCTGATGAATTAATTCTTTTCTTCCACTTCCTGCGCTATGACCAGCCGCTAAAGAGCGGCAAAACCGTTATTCAGCATATTTATGATACCCATTTTGCCGGCGTCGAAGCGGTAGAGGATTATATTCGGCGCTGGGAAACGCTGGCCAGTCTGCTCCCCGCTGAAATATATAACAACGTTGCCGAACGTCTGGCGAGACAGCGAAATAATGCCGTTGAGTGGCGCGACCGGATTAATACCTATTTTTACCGCAAGTCAGGCATTGAAGATAATCAAGGCAGGGAAATCTATAAATAAAAAAACTGACAGTAACGGGAGACTGTTCCCGCGCTTACCGCATGGAGCCTACAATGAAAGAGCCTCGTACTTTAACAGTAAAGAATTACATAGGATATGGCGTCACGGATATATTTGGTGGCGGTGCCTTTGCAGTCATTGGTGCATGGTTAATGTATTTCTACGTGACCTACTGTGGATTAAGCCCAATTGAAGCAGGGTCGATACTTTTTATTGCAAGGATACTGGATACCTTTATCAGCCCGCTGGTGGGATATATCACTGATAATATCGGTAATACGCGCATCGGCAGGCGATTTGGTCGTCGGCGATCGTTTCTGCTGATGAGCTGTCCGCTGCTGCTGGTTTATGCCCTGATGTGGGTGAATAATATGAACTACTTCTATTATCTGGCGACTTACCTGATGATGGAAGTGGTGGCGGCTATGATTATTATTCCCTATGAAGCCATTGCCTCTGAAATGACCAGCGATTATAAGGAACGAACCCGACTGTCGGCGGCCAGAATTATCGCCTCGGGCGTGGGCACATCGCTAGCGACCTTTATTCCCGGACAGTTATTTAACTGGCTGGGACATGACTCAACCTGGGTCTTTTTTATTAACGGGGCGTTATTCACCCTGCTGTCGATGATCATGGTGATGATTACCTGGTTCACCACCTGGGAACGCGAGGCGGAGCCGCCACTCCCGACCGCAACGCCGCGCAAATCCTGCCGAACCATCCTCACTGACATTGTCAGGGGGATGTTTACCAGCCTGAAAGTAAAAGCCTTCAGACAGCATCTGCTGATGTATATCCTGTCGTTCACGGCGATGGATTTACTGAGCTCCGTCTTTGCCTTCTACATCATCTTTGCGCTTCATCAGAGCGCCACCCTGGCCGCTAATCTGATGTCGGTGGGAATTTTCTGTTTTGGCTGGGGAACCGCAACCTTTGCCTGGGGCTTTATCCGCTTTAAACCTGCCAGGCTGCTGCAGCTCTGCTATCTGATCGTTATGCTCTGTATGCTGGCCTTTACCGCCTTCTATTTCTACCAGCCCGTCTGGATGGTGCCGGCCTTATATGCTGTCGCCTTTATCTATCAGCTCTTTAAAGGCGGCTATGTCTACCTGTCATGGAATATCTATCCCTTTATTCCCGACGTTGATGAAATCATGACCAGACAGCGGCGTGAAGGGACTTTCGCCGGGATGATGACCTTTGTCAGAAAAAGCACCCTGGGGGGAACGGCGCTGGTGGTGGGCATCCTGCTTGAAATGAACGGATTTGTTACCGGCGCCAAAATCCAGCCTGAATCGGCGGTTGATGCCATTACCGCGATTGTCTGCTTCGGCTCAATCGGGCTCCTGCTGCTCGCCCTGATTGTGGCCTCGCGCTTCAGGCTGGACAGGCATACGCATCAGGTTTTGCTGAATGAGATTGCCCGGCTGAAAGAGAGCAAGGGTGATAAATCCAGCGTCACCCCGGAAACGCGAACCATCATTGAGAGCCTGACAGGGGTCAGCTATGAGAAGGTCTGGCAGGATGATAAACCCGCCGATCCGCCTTGTTGTCAGCAAGCGAAAACTGAATAAGCGGAGAGCTTATTTTCTGTCAGACAGAGGTGATTAATGGATGCTAATTATCAGAACCCATCACTGCCGGTGGCGGCACGTGTGCAGAGCCTGCTCAGCCAGATGACGCTGGAAGAGAAGCTGGCGCAGATGCACAGCTGGTGGCTGGTTGTTGCCGAAAATGGCGAGGTGAGTGAGCGTCAGGATGCGAGCGATGCCTTTAGCCACCGCATGGCGAAGGCCTCCTTTGAGGAGAAGATCGCGCTGGGGGTAGGGCAAATTACGCGGCCTTTCGGCAGCGGCATTATCGATGCCGCCGCGGGGATCGCCTGTTTCAATGCGCTGCAGCGGCGCATTATCACCGCTGGGCGCTTTGGTATTCCGGCGATGTTCCACGAGGAGTGCCTGACAGGGCTGATGTGCCTGGGCGCGACGCTGTTCCCCGCCTCGCTGAATATGGCCGCCACCTGGAATCCCGACTTGATCAAGTCGATGGCCGCCTGTATCGGCAGGGAGGCGCGCAGCATCGGCTGCCGCCAGGGACTGGCGCCGGTACTGGATGTATCGCGCGATATTCGCTGGGGGCGCACCGAAGAGACCTTCGGGGAAGATCCCTATCTGGTCGGCATGATGGCGGTCGCCTATGTGCAGGGACTGCAGGGGGAAAAACGCGATCTGCTGGCCACCCTTAAGCACTATGTGGCGCACTCCTTTAGCGAGGGCGCGCGCAATCACGCGCCGGTCCATCTCGGCTTTAAAGAGCTGAACGATATTTTTCTGCTGCCCTTTGAGATGGCGGTAAAGCTGGCAGATGCCGGGTCGGTGATGCCCGCCTATCACGATATTGATAATCAGCCCTGTCATAATGATGCCTTCCTGCTCAACGAGGTACTACGTCAGCGCTGGGGATTTGACGGCCTGATAGTGGCGGATTATGGCGGCATCAGCCTGCTGCATCAGCACCACGGGGTGACGGCTGACCGGGCCGAATCAGCGGCCAGCGCCTTTAACGCCGGGCTGGATATTGAGTTGCCCAAAGATGACTGCGCGGCGTCGCTGAAGGAGGCACTGGCGCGCGGCCTGATCGACGAGGCGACCGTTGATAGCATTGTCGGCAGGATCCTCACTGAGAAGTTCCGAACCGGCCTGTTCGATCGCCCGCTGATTGCCAGCCCGCAGCCTGACTTTCAATCGCCGCAGGCGCGGCGTCTCGCCCGTCAGGTAGCGGTTGAATCCATCACCCTACTGGAGAATGACGGCACGCTTCCGCTGCAGCGGCAGCATCTCAGGTCGATTGCGGTAATCGGCCCAACGGCGGACGATCCGCTGGCGCTGCTCTCCGGCTATAGCTTCCCGGTCCATCTGATTTTAAGCGATGCGCAGGTGAAGACCGCTCAGGTGGTGACACCGCTGGCGGCGCTGCGCGAGGCGCTGCCCGACTGCCGGATCCTCTATCAAAAGGGGTGCCATATTTTGACGCAGCGCGCCGCCGGGACGCCGGTCTTCCCCGGCGACGTAGGCAAAGCGTCAACCTCATCGCCGGTGTCGCAGGATGAATCCCTGATTGCCAGCGCGGTGGAGGCAGCGCGTGCGGCGCAGTATGCGCTCTGCTTTGTCGGCGACCTGTCGGGGCTGTTTCAAAGCGGCACGGTGGGTGAGGGATCCGATACCGACAGTCTGAACCTGCCAGGGGTACAGCAACAGCTACTGACGGCGATCGTTGAGACCGGGGTGCCAACCATTGTGGTGATGACCAGCGGTCGTCCCTATAGCTTACAGGGGCTGGAGAAGAGGCTGGCCGGATATCTGCTGGCGTGGCAGCCGGGGCAGGAGGGAGGCTACGCCATTGCTGATATTTTAACGGGCAACCAGAGTCCCGGCGGGAAGCTGGTGCTCTCGGTTCCGCAAAATGTCGGCGCCATGCCCTGTTTCTACAACCATAAAGTAAAGAGCAGCGGAACGCCGGTAGCCTTCCATTTTCCTCCACGCTACGCCTTTGGCTATGGGCTGACTTACTCCACTTTTGCTTTTTCTGCGCTCATGCTGCCGAAAACCACCTTCGCCATGCACGATGAGGTGACCTTCTCCCTCAGGGTCACCAACCGTGGCAACCGTGATGCGACGGAAGTGGTTCAGGTCTATTTACAGGATCTCCAGGCCTCGCTGGTACGGCCGGTGAAAGAGCTAAAAGCGTTTCAACAACTGCGGCTACGGGCCGGAGAAGCGGCAGAGGTGCGTTTTACGCTGCCGGTCGATATGTTTAATTTCACTGACAATCAGGGCAAACGACGGGTGGAGCCGGGCGCGTTTCAGTTAATGATTGGTAATTCCTCACAGAATATTTTGCTGCAGCAGCAAATCGTTCTGGTGGGAGAGGTACGCATTCTCGATGAAAACTGGCGCATGCAGAGTTATGCCGAGGTGAACAAAGAATAAGACGTTAAGTCAGCAATTAACTGAATGAAGGCAGGAAAATAAAGTCGGCCAGGCTACATATAAACCGCTCGCTGAGCGGTTTATTATTATATTGCACACCTTGTTAATTTATTTGCGCAGTTTTAATTATGCGCACAATCACAGTTGATATATTTGATAATTGTGAAGTTAAAAAACATGAATCACCTGCGCGACTGTTCACGTTATTATCACTCTACCCAGGGAGATGCTCACAATAAAAGGAAATGATGATGCGTATAAAAACAGCTTCACTGATGACTCTTGTCTCAGCTTTAATTACCACAACCTCTGCGTCTGCACTGACGTTTTCGTCTCCTGAACTCGACTTCCGGGAAACTTATCTTACCGGTAGTGAGTTATTTCAGACCAAGCTGCAAATTTCAACCGTTATTAATGACAGGATCTGGCTGGCCTATCACAACACGGTTAACCATGGCTCGCGTATGAATGAGTTCAAAAATAACTATTCAGAAGTAGAGGCCTCCTGGTTTATCCCGATCACCGATAAATTTGCGGTGATACCCGATGTGATATTTAACTGGGGGAAAAGCGGCAGCCATATCGATCCCTACCTGAAGGCCAACTATCAGTTTTTGCGCGCTTTTGGCGTTATGGTCGGGTATCGTTATTACCATAATAACTTTAAATCGGTCGCGCTTAACAATGAGCAGCAGAGAAACAACGCACACGAATATAATTTATGGCTTAACTGGCAGATAAATGACCGGGTCTTTGCTAACTACAACCCGGTCTTCCTGAAAAAGCAGAATGACTTCCACTTTGGCAATAACAAGAAAACCATGTGGCAGCATACCCTGTACGTCAACTATAAATATGACCAGCACTGGACGCCTTATGTGGATGTCTCTGATTTAGGGCGGGCTAATAACGGCAAAAAAGAGTACCGTTCGCGTGTGGGTATTAAATATACCTTTTAATCCTGTGCTTCACCTGGGCTGACAATCGCTAATATTACTTCGTATCCCTGGGGTTTTGCTTTTTTAGCGCGGTTAAAAGCAGCGTCTAAACGCAAAACAAACAAGCGATTATTCATCAGCGTGATGCATATGATAGTTAGTGCGGTACTCTTTCGGCGTAACCTTGTAGGTTTTTTTAAACACCAGATAGAAGTACTGCAGCGAGGGGTAGCCCGCGATACGTGAAATATCTTTCAGCGACAGTGAGGTGTTGATCAGTAAGTTGCGGGCATTATTGATTTTTTCGTTATGGATGATGGCGTGGATCGTTAACCCGACATGCTCCTTAAAGCGCATCTCAAGGTTGGTTCTGGAAAGCCCGACAAAACTGATGACCTGCTCAACCTTGATGCCTCTGCAGGCGTTGTTACGGATATAGTGCATAGCCTGGATAACATAGGGATCCATAATCGAGCGATAGTCGCTGGAGCGACGTTCGATCAGCTTATGAGGCGGAACAACAATGCGCTGTAGCGGTATTACTCTCTGCTTCAGTAAGCGATGCAAAAGCTCAGCGGCGCGGTATCCCATTTTTTTAGAGCCGTGCACAACGGTGGAGAGCGAGATACGCGATAAATACTGAGTCAGCTCTTCATTATCAATGCCGATAATGGCGATTTTTTCCGGCACCGGAATATGCAGATTTTCGCATACCTGTAACAGATGCCGCGCCCGGGAATCGGTGACGGCGACAATGCCGGTGCCCTCGGGCAGGGAGGCAACCCAGTTAATCAGGTGATGCTGCGCTTGCTGCCAGTTATCGATATTAATGTCGTGGCCGCGATAAATAAGTCCCTGACGGTTTTTTTGCTGTAAACAGCGCGTAAATGCCTGTTCACGCTCTTTTGCCCAGCGCTTGTTGCGGCAGGCTGGAAAGCTGTAGAGGGCAAAGTGATGGATGCCTTTATTCATCAGGTGATCCAGTGCCACCCTGACCAGCCCCTCATTATCGGTGGCGACATAGTGCAGCGGGGGGAAATCATTTTTTGAGAAATAGGAGCCGCCGATGCCAACCACCGGAAGGCTCAGCTTTGTCAGCTCTTGCTCGACGGCAACATCATCACAGTCAGAGATAATACCATCCACATCCCAGTTGCCGATTTTAACAATGTTACTGCGGAAGTCATCCTCAATAAAAACATCCCACAGCGTATGTGATGAGTGAAGATATTCACCAATGCCCTCGATAATCTGCCGGTCATACGCTTTATTGGCATTAAACAGCAGCGCAATACGGAAAGTTTTTTCACGCATGTTAATATCCCTGCTAAGCTGGCGTTGAAAGCTAATTGCATACAATTGCTTTACATTAATGAGCAATTGAATAGCTGAAAGGCGGTGTAGAGCAGTTCTTTTATTATCGGTGGAGCAGTGAACGTTTATAATTGATGGGCGTACGATACTGGCTTATGGTAAAGCGTTTTTTGCCCCTGTCGATTTTTTCAGAATAAATAATGAGTGTCATAGTGTACCGCTCGTTTCCAGCCATTTAACTTTCGTTTCCGATACAGGGTCGGGAAATAGCATCTGCTCTGTGCATCCGCGACGCCTGGTGGCGGCGAGGCGCTGCAGTGGAAAATTCTTAACGCGCTTATCAGAGGCCGCTGTCGAGACTGTCTTTAACCAGCATAATCCATGAGAAGGGAACGGCAGGCTTAGTCTCTCTCTTCGACAAGTTCAGGACAGGTGAAAAATATTGTGCATCTAAATCAGATCCCAGGTCAAAAGTAACGCGAAGGGGCTGTTCAATGCTGCCTGCATATTTTTTCCTTACCCTCAGCTTGTTATGGGATAGCTTCTGTAAGCTGACAATAAATCACTGCAATGAGATCTAATCAAAAAATTACGCATGAATCCTTGTTGTGTTCATTCAAATAAATAGGAGGTTACGATGGTTGCGAAAAAGAATATGGCAGCTAGCAGGAATAGTGTGAATTTAACTTTTAACCATGAAGTCATTTCTTTGGGCTGATATTTAATGAAATCATAATGATCAGGGTTCATGTTTCTGACTGCGAAACTTCCTTTTTTAACAATGAGAGGGAATATAAAATAAAAATCTTTTTGCATTGATAAAAATACCCCTCCCGCCTGAGCGAGGATTATACCTGCGGGTAAATAGCCAAACTTTTTCTTAAAAGCTTCACATAGTTTATTATGCTGTTTGTTTTTTAACACAGAATAACCAATCGACATTAATCCAAACAGGATACACAAAAAGGTGCATACAGCAGGTATAAGTTTCATTATTTACCTATGACCTCATATATTGACTCACCCAGGACCTCTCCTTTACGTGATAAGTATTCTCCGCCTAAGTAGCCCCCTCCTGAACCAGGTACTACACCAGGATCACCTTCTCTGGCCTGTGGCTTACCGAACGCAATACCCAGGGCAGTCCCCGCGATTATCTTTCCTCCGCAGGTTGTTTTATCTCCTTTGCAAAGTACAACGCCTTTTGCCATAAGTCCCTCCATTGACTATGGGTATTGTGCGATGTTCATTTTAAGACCAGTTATGCAAAACGCAATACCCCACGCGGCGAGCTTGTATCCGCAAGCCACTTCCCCTAATCTGCCGGGGAGTAACTTATTTTGTACTTATGACTCGGGGTGCCCTTCTTTGTGAAGGCTGAGAAATACCCGTACCACCTGATCTGGATAATGCCAGCGTAGGGCCACCGTCAAAGACGTAAATGTAACCCGTTTTTATTAAAAACAACGGGTTACTTATCTCTCATTGCTCTCGAACTTTTACTGAGGTCAATTGAGGGTGACATTGTGGGGTATAAATCTCTTCGTTATACATTCCGGCGTTTAAATACGTATTACATTCAATTCCGTTTTCCTGACGGTAAATCATTCAAACGTAGCCTCGACACTGACAGCTTTCGTGTTGCCAGCGCAATAATGGCTTCGCTGATTCCCCTGGTTCCATTTGTCCAAGATCAAACTCTTGCACTGACAGATTTCACTAAACGCATTGATGCAATCAAATCCTCAATAGCAGGTGATTTGAAAAGTGTTCTTTCATTTGCTGGTGGTAAATCAAAATCTGAGAAATTTGTAAAGCCTAAAGAGGTTAAATCTGGTTTGTCACTAGTTGAAGCCTGGGAAATGTATAAGGCAGCTAAAGGCACAAAGTGGAGTCGTGGAATAGCACAGGCCAATGAGCGCTTTATGGAAGTTTTGTTTGTGGTGCTTGGTAGGGAGAAGGATGTGATTACAGTTAATAAACACGACATCAAGCAAGTAATGGAAGTGGTTGAAAATCTGCCCAAGCGAGTAGTGCAGCCATACCGCTCAATGACACTGGAGCAATTGATCGCTCTTGAAGAAGTTCCAGCGGCTGATCTTGTAGGTGATGAGGCGATGCACAAGCATCTGAAGATCTACAAAAGCCTGTTCAAAACCTTCCTAACCGATGACAAGGGAATACTTGAAAAGAGTCCTACAGACGGTCTCTCCGCCTCAGCCTCTAAAGCACGTTATGGCGCTTACTCTGCATCTGAGATGAGGAAGTTTGTTCATTGGGCAATTGTTCAGCCGGAGGGCTGGGAAAAATGGATCATGCTGCTGCTAGCTTACACGGGGTGCAGAAGGGCAGAAATAGCCACATTACGTAAGCAGCAAATCAAGTATGACGAAGATAGCAAACGTCACTACCTTCTTATTGCTGAAAATGGGCAGGGCAAGACAGACAATGCTACCCGTAGAGTTGTAATACACTTGCACCTGATTGAATGGGGCTTCTTGGACTTTGTAGCGCAATCTGATGATGTTCTTTTCCCTGATGTCTCAGGAAGCAACATGACGAAGATAGGTAAGACGTTTTCTGATGTCAGAGATCAACTTGGTATCCCCTATCTTGATGACCACCAACAAAGAAGATTACTTCATTCAATGCGTCATGCTGTAGCCACAACTTCAATGGCTGGCTGGGTGAAAAACGTTGCTCACCTACAAGCTACATTAGGGCATCAAATGACAGGGATCGGAGTTACCAAACGATATTTGCACTCCTTCCCATTATCAGCGATTCATTACGTGATTGATGGGTTAGATTGGAGCTAAACTTAAAGGGCTAAAGTTACTACAGACTCACACACGGTGAATTTATCCATTCGTCAATAGCAATAAATCTCGTCAAGATTGACTCAGCTTGTGGCGGGATTTTTCTATTCCTGGCACCTACCCGAAATATTTTGACGCCCCCCTTCCGAACGCACTCGCAAAGCGTTAAGCCGCTACAAATACCCCCGCCAATTTACAAGATTCAAGCCGTTCAAATATCGTGAAGGAGAATAATTTTCATTATCACATTGCGATCAAAGCAAGTGATCATCGATTATTATGCAATCTATCATTGTGTGGACTATAAGATAGTGGCATTGGTCTAGGTGGTTTGGTTAATAAGTAAACAGAATAATCTATCATTTAGCGCTTGACAAACTTATATGATAGTAGCTATCATAACCTAGGTTAAAAGATAGATTGAAAGGGGAGATAGAATGAAGTTTGGTTATGCTCGTGTAAGTAGTAAGGAGCAGAATGAAGCGCGTCAGATGGCGGCACTATCTGAGGCTGGCTGTGATGAAGTGATGTTAGACAAGCTGTCTGGTAAGAACGTAGAACGCCCTCAGCTTCAGCGTATGTTAGACAAGCTGCGTAGTGGTGATCAGGTGGTAGTGAAGTCTGTTGACCGTCTCGGACGTAATACAAAGGATGTGCTGTCGCTGGTGGATGTAATGATTGAAAAGGGCGTCAGTGTCACCTTCCTGGATAATGCGATGGTATTCGATAACACACCTGCAAGCCGTCTGGTGCTTACTATGATGGCCTCTGTTGCAGAGTTTGAGCGTGGGCTGATCAATCAGCGTCAGGCTGAAGGTATCGCCGCTGCAAAGGCTGAAGGTCGTATGGTGGGTAAGCAGATTGATAAGAAGCTACACGCGAAGGTAGCGAAGCTGTTGCAAGCTGGTGGCCTGACCAATCAGGCTGTAGCTGATGCTGCGGGATGTGGCGTTGCAACCGTCTACCGTATCAAGAAGGAATTGGCAGCGGCATAACGCCGCATTGCGTTATGGGTGGTGCACCAGTCGTGGGTCATCGAGAGTTGTTCCAATCACTGCCTTAAAATGCCAGCCCTCAAGCGTCCAGGGCAAGCCGTCTCGTCCTGCTACCAGTGCCTCCCAATCAATACTCATTTGCTCTGCATCCACTTGCTGGCGTTCTTCTGTAGGGAGCTGTAGCGCTCCGCTCACGTAATCCTCAAAGTTATCTTGGTGGATGAGGTAGCCCGGTGCATACTCGATGAATGGCGTTCCATCGATCCTACGTGGGCACGGTATTAGCTTCTCTCTTGCCTTCTCAGGCGTTTTTTGTTGTTCCTGTGTGTTCGTGTTGTCTACCTTGTTTAAATCGCTCCTGATGGTGCTGATTCGCTCATTTCTTGCGGGATCTGCAATGAAGGTATCCAAGTTCTGTTTGTATCGTTTGTTAGCTGCCAAATGGCCTCCTGTAAGTCTGCGGTGATCTGATGCATCCGCTGTATACCGTGCATTAGTCACGGGTTGTGATTAGTGAAAGTGAAACTAGGTGGTGGTATGACTAGTGTGTCAAGCTGCGGTATGAAACGCCGATTTGAATAAAAACTTTTGAAGATGAAATGTTGTTAAGCATAGCGGCACTTTCGCGTGGAAAATTTGCTTCGGTGCAATGCCCATCTCTGGCAGGGGCCAGAAATGATCACAGTAGAATAGAAAAGGGTTTAATAGAGGGTCGTCTCCATCGTCTCTAGGGGTGTATCCCTCGGTATCACTGGATTTAGAAGATTTGGAGGGTCGTCTCCAGGGTCGTCTCCGCATCGTCTCCAGGGTCGTCTCCGGTGTCGATAATCTCTCTCACTCTGTCCAAAGGCAGATCTTTATGGTGCCAAAACCACGTATTCGTTGTGGTCTTGTATCGTTTAGAGACTACCTTCTGGAATGGTCTGGAACGTTTGTAGTTGTGTTCCGTAAGTTTATGGCTGGCGATTTGGCTATCACGCCCAAAGAGGTCTGACACTGCCGCGATTTGAAATACCTTGTGCTTATCCAGGAAGCTCTCCAACTCAACATCCAGCACTGAACGGCTTGCCTCTACCATATCGTAGAAAGTAGCTGTCTTAGGTGCCACGTTTGGTAATGGGGAGACATCCAGTGACATCAGGTGATCGTAAACAAAGTTGATACCCCCTGCTTTTAACCACTCTTTGAAGTCTTGAGTGTCCTGTGTTTTCTCCATACGTGTTGGACAAAACCAGCGGCGTTCTTCTGCTTTGAAGTGGTCAACAAAAACTGGCCACCGAGTTAGAGTTTTTCCAGTATCGGTTTTCCGATTCGTTTGGGGGTAACCCACCGTTATACCCATGCGGCCTTAGCGAGCTGTAATACCCGACGA
>NZ_JAKRNN010000006.1:0-178453 GCF_022346785.1 Pantoea sp. ACRSC | reverse complement strand
GGCATGGTGCGTGCGCTGAATAAAATAACGAAGGCTGGTATGCCAGAAAGCGTGCGTATTGCCTGAAAACCCGGTCAGCTACAGAGTCACTCGTCCTGAAGCTGATTTATTCAACAAAGCCTCGGACAGAATAAGTTGTTCCGCTGGCAGGCGGAACCAGAGGCGAACCGGGCCAGGAGACCAGTTGCTGGAAGGCTCGGGCGAATTTCCCTATATCATGACAGGCAAAAAGACAGGCAATCCAGTTTGCCGCGTCATCACCGGTGAGGCCAAGCTCAGCCAGGACATCAGCAAAACCATATTTGTTTTCTTTGACCATGATATAGCCGCATGCCGCGACATCCAGCGAATGCCAGACTAACAGATGATAAGGATCACTTTCGGCATCGGAATTTTTACTACTTTTTCCCCAGTAGTGGTAAAAATCATCGTTATCGGGAGCCATAGTTTCCCTATATGTTATTGGAAATTAATTTATTAATCAGAGCGGCCTGAACGAAAGCAATCTAAGACGGAGTTAACTCTCAACACCACCTTATTCAGGCTTCAGAAAACTCTAAACTTACCTGAAGAGATAAGATTATCATTTAACTAATAATAGGTAGATGAGGGCTCAATTTATACACGCACTTAAGTCGTATATACTTGATCAATATCAACTGAACAGGCCGCGACCCGCCTCACCGGAATGGGCAGACAAAACACTAACCACTGATTTTAAATATGTTTTTTAATCGGGAAAGAGGACAAGATAGTTTTCAACCAAGGCCCCTGAGGATCCAGCATCTGAACGTTACATACCTACAGCATAAGTTTATTTTTTATCCAGCATCAGAATTATCCAGCTCGCCCTTACATAAAAAGCAAAAAATCCTGCTTACCAGCCGATATATACTGCTAAAACTGAAAATAATAATGCATGCAAATATTTTATATTACTGTTAAATAAGCTATCGCCGCTTTTTGTAGATAATCTTGCGCTGAGCGTGTTACAGATTAACAGGTGACGATCCTTCCTGAATAAACTATCCCTATGAAAAAGCATTAACTTTTACCATCTGTGAGCAGAAATGGCTTTCATTAAAATGATATTGGTTTTTCCCGACTCTTATGCACTCGCGGCTTCCTGATTAAACTCAGCGCAACGCCTGGGGTATTCCAGTTCAGTGTAGCCGAACCTGGCGCAGTGGTCGGCTGTGATTAATAACGCGCACAAATTCAGCGTTGAGGTTCCAATCTTTCAGACGCAGAGCTACAATAAAACCAGTTAAAAGGTTTTCTTAAAGCACTCTTAAGAGGTTTCATATGCCTAACTATCTGCACGCCAACACTACAGCCAGCATTTCTGAACTAAAGAAAAACCCAATGGCTACCGTCCTTGCTGGTCAGGGGGAGCCTGTTGTTATCCTGAACCGCAACGAACCGGCATTCTACTGTGTGCCGCCGGCGATGTATGAGGTCATGATGGACATGCTGGAAGATATCGAGCTGGCGAAGATCGTACGCGCACGCGAAGGCGAAGCCAGTATTCCGGTAGATCTGGACGACTACGCATGACATACAGGGTTGAGTTCAAAGAAACTGCGTTGAAGGAGTGGAAGAAGCTGGACCCGACCATCCGCGGCATGTTCGTCAAGAAGCTAAAGAAGTTGCAGGAAAATCCCAGGGTGGAGAAGAACAAGCTCCGCGAAATGAGTGACTGCTACAAAATCAAGCTGAGAGCTGCTGGATACCGGCTGGTTTATAAAGTCCTCGACGGTGTGTTAGTGATTGAAGTAATAGCCGTAGGGATCCGAGAGCGAAGTAGTGTTTACGGCGCGGCAAAGAAAAGACTCGAATAATGAAAAGCTCACAAGTGTTTTTTTCTGTTTAGACTGCATGCAGTCCCAATGGACAACTCAGAAGCAGTGGCGTTTAAATATTTCAATTGCATTATAGTTTTCCCCGTGGGCGTGGGGATGAACCGGCGTTACTAATGTGCACGGATTTTAAAACTACTTGTTCCCCATAGACGCAGGGAAGAACTGAATCTCATGGATGTCAGAAAAGGTATATGAGATTGTTCGCTGCTTAACTTATCATCTTCAACTGTGGGAGTATGGGGACTATTCCAGATACTACCCTTATCAGAAGGAGCTACGCCATCTGATTCGCCTAAAGCACGATAACGTTCAGCTCTCTGATTTAGTGTCTAAAAGCCCCTTGTCAGTATCGGTAGCTTTTTACTCACCTTTTAGAATACTTTTCAGACGATCTATCATCATATTTTTAGCGGCGTCATCTTCAAACCGGCTGGTCTGAAGTTTTACCTTTTCCACACCTGGACGGCCTATCGAAGATAGTTTTCCAAACTGGCTCTCCAGCCTTTTCAGTATTACATCCAATGCCACTGTATTTACTTTTTGCATTGGTTTCATCCTACCGAGAACTGAATACTCCATAGACCGGCTCTACACCCGTGCGTGGAAAACTCAACTCACAATAGACATGGGGCATTGTTTTTCCCGCTACAGATCCTTTTTGTCGATAAGCCGTTCGAACAGGTAGCAGGTTTTGTGAACCAGACGGTTGAATCACTCGAAATAGCAGGTTAGAAATAGTTGTGTAACTATACAGGGAGTAATATATGGCTGTACCAGAATCAAAAGATGAGTTAATTAAAGCCATTAACAGTAACTTTTGTTTATTAAATAGAAAGTTAGAATCTATTGCGCCGCAACTCGCCTTTGAACCTCTATTAGAAGGGCACACTAAAGGGACTACGATCAGCGTGGCGAATTTGGTTTCCTATCTGATTGGCTGGGGAGAGCTTGTACTCCACTGGCATAACCAAGAGGCAAAGGGCAACACTATCATTTTTCCTGAGGATGGCTATAAATGGAATGAATTGGGGCGTTTAGCACAGAAATTCTATCGCGACTATGAGGATATCACGGAGTATGAGGTCTTATTGACACGGCTAAAGGAAAACAAGCAGCAGATCGTAGCATTGATTGAGCAATTCAGTAACGACGAGCTTTACGGCCACCCCTGGTATAATAAATGGACCCGAGGGCGTATGATTCAATTTAATACCGCTTCACCTTATAAAAATGCTTCAGGGCGATTAAACAAGCTGAAAAAAATACTGTAATAGGTTGAGGGCTGGCTTATTTGGTCTGAGATTTAATTTTTTCTTTTACGGATTTTAAATCAAATAAAAACACCTCATTTTCCTTCGAGTTTTTTATATTGTCAATTTCGTGTCAGAGCACCACTGGTAGAGGACCGAACTGCAGATAAAAGAATATTTCATGCCTGTTGGCTCCGGTAAGGTTATCCCCGCACTTGCAGGAATATCCGGAATGCTGTCTCACGGTATTCTCTCTTGCAGTTTATCCCCGCTAGCGCGGGGAACACATGTAAAGAGGCTGATACGATGGAAGTTTCAACGGTTTATCCCCGCTCGCGCGGGGAACACGCAGGCGATTGAAGCGCTGCTACAGGGTATCTGCGGTTTATCCCCGCTCGCGCGGGGAACACAGTGACGTGAAGCATCTTGCGCGGAAGGTACTCGGTTTATCCCCGCTCGCGCGGGGAACACTGCTGCTTACAAAAAGTACAGCGATTTTCAGACGGTTTATCCCCGCTCGCGCGGGGAACACTCATCCAGCAACCATCTGTCACCCTGCCCCTTCGGTTTATCCCCGCTCGCGCGGGGAACACGTGGCAGCACGATACCGGCGCGCGGCTGCGCCACGGTTTATCCCCGCTCGCGCGGGGAACACCGTCGCGTCCGCAATTACCGCTTTCATAAACGCGGTTTATCCCCGCTCGCGCGGGGAACACGCGTTCGGCCGCACCGACCTCAGGCAAGTTGTCGGTTTATCCCTGCTCGCGCGGGGAAAACGAGCTCATCCGGCGTCATCCAGGCAGAAAGGCCGGTTTATCCCCGCTTGCGCGGGGAACACACAACGGGCGTTTATTGATTCGACGGACACCGCGGTTTATCCCCGCTTGCGCGGGGAACACAAAGCCAGCATCACAAAGCCATGAGCATGTGCCGGTTTATCCCCGCTTGCGCGGGGAACACGGGCGACTTCGCTGAGAACGACGCCTACGTGCAGGTTTATCCCCGCTTGCGCGGTGAACACGCACGCGTACCGAGAGCAGCAGGGTTCCTACCAGGTTTATCCCCGCTTGCGCGGGGAACACTGTAGTAGTAGCCGATTGATACTGACGCGGAACGGTTTATCCCCGCTTGCGCGGGGAACACCCCGACTGGTGCAGGAACTAACATCATGACCCCGGTTTATCCCCGCTTGCGCGGGGAACACTGGCGGTTTCTGGAGATATACGTTAGGCACGTCGGTTTATCCCCGCTTGCGCGGGGAACACAGCAGCACCGCCGGATACATTGCCGCCACGCCCGGTTTATCCCCGCTTGCGCGGGGAACACATTTCCGCCCCGGTCTGGGGGTTGATTGCGCTCGGTTTATCCCCGCTCGCGCGGGGAACACTATTTGACTTTGTGGCTGGCCGTCTCGGCGCCCGGTTTATCCTCGCTCGCGCGGGGAACACATTATCTGAAAATGCGCAGCCTGTTTAATTCGCGGTTTATCCCCGCTCGCGCGGGGAACACGCGCGCGCAATAGCGCCGATCCTCTGGAAATTCGGTTTATCCCCGCTCGCGCGGGGAACACATGCGAATCTCAACAGATGTCGGTTACTCGCCCGGTTTATCCCCGCTCGCGCGGGGAACACCGCCTCGTTCTCAATTTTTTGACTGAGAATTTCGGTTTATCCCCGCTCGCGCGGGGAACACTCAAACTCGAAACTATCAAATATCTCAAAAAACGGTTTATCCCCGCTCGCGCGGGGAACACACATTACGACCACACGGCTAAAGCACGCGACCCGGTTTATCCCCGCTCGCGCGGGGAACACTTAAGTGAGTGCAACAGCGCATCACGCATGCGCGGTTTATCCCCGCTCGCGCGGGGAACACGGCCTGGTATTTGGTCCTGAATGCCGAGCGGGCGGTTTATTCCCGCTCGCGCGGGGAACACTGGCTGCAAGAAGCTCGTAAACATCATCCGGGCGGTTTATCCCCGCTCGCGCGGGGAACACAATAACGAGCCCGTCCTCGTCGTCCTCGGGGACGGTTTATCCCCGCTCGCGCGGGGAACACGTAATGATGATGAGATCCGTTCCACCGGCCCCCGGTTTATCCCCGCTCGCGCGGGGAACACTTTCTGATCGGCCGTGAAGTCTGCCTGGCTGACGGTTTATCCCCGCTCGCGCGGGGAACACTTAACTATGGATTCCCGCAAATGGTTCAATTTGCGGTTTATCCCCGCTCGCGCGGGGAACACAATTCAATTAATATCCCGCCTACAGGTTATGTCGGTTTATCCCCGCTCGCGCGGGGAACACCATGACGACTCACCTCAGATTTTTGCGCCAGGCGGTTTATCCCCGCTCGCGCGGGGAACACCCTTCCGCGTTCTGTTTTGTTTCCCTGAGCCCCGGTTTATCCCCGCTCGCGCGGGGAACACTTAAAAAAGAATGACGCCATAAAGGAACCGTTCGGTTTATCCCCGCTCGCGCGGGGAACACGTAGTAGTTGCCCAGTATATCGCGAGTGTCAACGGTTTATCCCCGCTCGCGCGGGGAACACCCAAACTATCGATCCGCCACTCCAGAAAACCACGGTTTATCCCCGCTCGCGCGGGGAACACTCTAAAACCATGCCACTGATTTATAATACCTTTTCCAGCACTATTAATTCTACCAGCCTGACAGCCCAAACTTTACCCAAGCGAACCAGTAATCACAAGGCGAAAAAAAAGCCCCCATTTCGGGAGCTTTTTATCTCAGCAAAAGAAACTTACTTCTTCTTCGCTTTCGGGTTCGGCAGGTCGGTAATGCTGCCTTCAAAGATCTCAGCCGCCAGGCCAACCGACTCGTGCAGCGTCGGGTGCGCATGAATGGTCAGAGCCATATCTTCCGCATCGCAGCCCATCTCGATCGCCAGACCGATTTCACCCAGCAGCTCGCCGCCGTTGGTGCCGACAACTGCGCCGCCGATAACACGATGCGTCTCTTTATCGAAAATCAGCTTGGTCATACCGTCAGCGCAGTCAGAGGCGATAGCACGGCCAGAAGCCGCCCACGGGAAGGTCGCCGTCTCGTAGCTGATGCCCTTCTCTTTCGCTTCTTTCTCAGTCAGGCCAACCCACGCCACTTCCGGCTCGGTATAGGCAATTGACGGGATCACTTTCGGATCGAAGTAGTGCTTCATGCCGGCGATAACTTCTGCCGCCACGTGGCCTTCATGCACGCCTTTATGCGCCAGCATCGGCTGGCCGACGATATCGCCGATAGCGTAGATGTGCGGCACGTTGGTACGCATCTGCTTGTCGACGCGGATAAAGCCGCGGTCGTCCACTTCCACGCCCGCTTTGCCAGCGTCCAGACCTTTACCGTTCGGCACGCGGCCGATCGCCACCAGCACCGCGTCGTAACGCTGCGGTTCAGCTGGAGCTTTCTTGCCTTCCATCGTTACGTAGATACCGTCTTCTTTCGCTTCAACCGCGGTGACTTTGGTCTCCAGCATCAGGTTGAACTGCTTAGCGATGCGCTTGGTGAATACTTTCACCACATCTTTATCGGCTGCCGGGATAACCTGGTCAAACATCTCAACCACGTCAATCTGCGAACCCAGCGCATGGTAAACGGTACCCATTTCCAGACCGATGATACCGCCGCCCATTACCAGCATACGCTCTGGCACTTCTTTCAGCTCCAGCGCATCGGTAGAGTCCCATACGCGCGGGTCGTCGTGCGGGATAAACGGCAGCGTAATCGGACGAGAGCCAGCCGCGATAATAGCGTTGTCGAAGTTGATGGTGGTCGCGCCGCCTTCTCCTTCCACAACCAGAGTATTTGCACCGGTGAATTTGCCCAGGCCGTTAACCACTTTGACTTTACGACCTTTCGCCATGCCAGCAAGACCGCCGGTCAGCTGGTTGATGACTTTCTCTTTCCAGGTGCGGACTTTGTTGATGTCCGTAGAGGGCTGACCAAACACGATGCCGTGCTCTTCCAGGGCTTTCGCCTCCTCGATCACCTTAGCAACGTGCAGCAGCGCTTTTGACGGGATACAGCCTACGTTCAGACAGACACCACCGAGGGTGCTGTAACGCTCTACCAGTACGGTTTCCAGACCTAAATCAGCGCAACGGAAGGCTGCAGAGTAACCTGCAGGACCAGCCCCAAGTACCACGACCTGGGTTTTAATCTCTGTACTCATCATGACCTCTTAGTTGTGATCCGGCGGGTCAGACGTAGAGCGCTTCTCATCAGGCTGGTCGGCCACTTGCATCCGGGCAGTGCGCGACGCCTTGCGTATCTTGAGTACGCTGCGGGTTCTGCGCGCTGGGCGTCAACAACTGACTGCGCCAGGTACGCCTGACGAAACAGGCTCACGATGTCCTTTGCTCCACCGGGACATTTATCACCGCAAGAGTTTACAGAATTGTTAACAAACTGCAAACCGCGATGCCACGAATCTTTTACAACAAGGCCGGCGATTGCCGGCCTTGATTGTGCTTACATCACCAGACGGCGAATGTCAGACAACATATTGCCGATGATGGTGATGAAACGCGCACCATCAGCTCCGTCGATCACGCGGTGGTCGAAGGACAACGAGATCGGCATCATCAGGCGCGGCACAAACTCTTTGCCGTTCCAGACCGGCTCCATCGCCGATTTGGAGACGCCGAGGATAGCCACTTCCGGCGCGTTGACGATCGGTGCGAAGTGCGTCGTACCGAGGCCGCCAAGGCTGGAGATGGTGAAGCAGCCGCCCTGCATATCGCTGGCGGTCAGCTTGCCGTCGCGCGCTTTCTTCGACGTCGCCATCAGCTCGCGAGAGAGCTCGGTGATGCCTTTTTTGTTCACGTCTTTAAAGACCGGAACCACCAGGCCGTTTGGCGTATCAACCGCCACGCCGATATTGATGTACTTCTTCAGCGTCAGGCGCTGCGCATCTTCTGACAGCGAGCTGTTGAAGCGCGGCATCTGCTCCAGCGCGGCAGCGACCGCTTTCATGATGAACACCACCGGGGTGTACTTCACGTCCAGCTTGCGCTTCTCGGCTTCGGCGTTCTGCTGCTTGCGGAACGCTTCCAGATCGGTGATATCGGTTTTGTCGAAGTGGGTAACGTGTGGGATAACCACCCAGTTACGGCTCAGGTTCGCGCCAGAGATTTTCTGGATGCGGCCCAGTTCCACTTCTTCCACTTCACCAAACTTGCTGAAGTCCACTTTCGGCCACGGCAGCAGGCCAGGCAGGCTTCCGCCGCTGGCAGCAGCAGCCGGTGCCGCTTCCGCACGCTTCACCGCCTCTTTCACGTAGCTCTGAACGTCTTCTTTCAGAATACGACCTTTGCGACCGGTGCCTTTTACCTTCGCCAGGTTCACGCCAAATTCGCGCGCCAGACGACGGATAACCGGCGTCGCGTGCACGTAGGCGTCGTTCTCAGCGAAGTCGCCCTTCGCGTCCGCTTTTGGCGCAGCCGGTGCAGCAGCGGCAGGCGCGTCAGCTTTTGCCGCAGCCGAAGCCTGTGCAGCCTCCTGCTTCGGCGCTTCGGCTTTCGCCGCGCCTTCTACTTCGAACACCATGATCAGCGAGCCGGTGCTCACTTTATCGCCGGTGGAAACTTTCAGCTCTTTGACGGTACCCGCGAACGGCGCAGGCACTTCCATAGACGCTTTGTCACCTTCAACCACAATCAGCGACTGCTCGGCTTCCACTTTGTCGCCGACTTTCACCAGCACTTCAGTGACTTCCACTTCGTCGCCGCCGATATCCGGTACGTTAACCTCTTTCGCGCCCGCGGCTGCAGCCGGTGCCGAGGTTGCCGCTTCTTTCACTTCCGGCTTCGCGGCAGCGGCAGGCGCTGCGCCTTCCGCTTCGAAGACCATGATCAGCGAGCCGGTGCTGACTTTCGCGCCGGTTTCGATTTTGATCTCTTTCACCGTGCCGGCGAACGGCGCAGGCACTTCCATTGAGGCTTTATCGCCTTCAACGACGATCAGCGACTGCTCAGCTTCGATTTTGTCGCCGACCTTCACCAGGATCTCGGTGACTTCAACTTCGTCGCCGCCGATGTCTGGCACGTTAACGTCTTTGGCTGCGGTAGAGGCGGCCGCCGGCGCCGGAGCGGCTTCGGCCTTCTTCTCTTCCGCCGCAGGCGCAGCTTCTGCCGCTGCACCCTCTGCGTCAAAAATCATAATCAGCGAGCCGGTTTCGACTTTGTCGCCGGTGGCGATTTTGATCTCTTTCACCACGCCCGCCTGCGGCGAGGGAACTTCCATAGAGGCTTTGTCGCCTTCTACGGTGATCAGCGACTGCTCGGCTTCCACCTTGTCGCCAACCTTCACCAGAATTTCGGTGACTTCAACTTCATCAGACCCGATATCCGGTACCTTAATTTCAGTAGCCATTACTCTCTTACCTCTTAAGCCAGACGCGGGTTAACTTTATCGGCATCGATGTCGAACTTAGCGATCGCGTCCGCTACCACTTTCTTGTCGATTTCGCCACGTTTAGCCAGCTCGCCCAGCGCAGCCACGACCACGTAGGAGGCGTCCACTTCGAAGTGGTGACGCAGATTTTCGCGGCTGTCAGAGCGGCCGAAGCCGTCGGTGCCCAGCACGCGGTAATCGCTGGCCGGAACATAGCTGCGAACCTGTTCAGCGAACAGCTTCATGTAGTCGGTCGATGCCACCGCCGGCGCGTCGTTCATCACCTGAGCGATGTACGGCACGCGCGCTTCTTCAGTCGGATGCAGCATGTTCCAGCGCTCGCAGTCCTGGCCGTCGCGCGCCAGTTCAGTGAACGAGGTCACGCTGTAGACGTCGGAGCCGATGCCGTAATCTTTCGCCAGGATCTGCGCCGCTTCACGTACGTGACGCAGGATAGAGCCTGAGCCCAGCAGCTGCACTTTACCTTTGCTGCCTTCCACGGTTTCCAGCTTGTAGATACCCTTACGGATACCCTCTTCAGCGCCTTCCGGCATCGCTGGCATGTGGTAGTTTTCGTTCAGCGTGGTGATGTAATAGTAAATGTTTTCTTGCGCTTCACCGTACATACGCACCAGACCGTCATGCATGATGACCGCCACTTCATAGGCGTAGGCCGGATCGTAAGAGATACAGTTCGGGATAGTCAGCGACTGAATATGGCTGTGACCATCTTCGTGCTGCAGACCTTCGCCGTTCAGCGTGGTACGACCGGACGTGCCGCCCACCAGGAAGCCGCGCGCCTGCTGGTCACCCGCCAGCCACATCAGGTCGCCGATACGCTGGAAACCGAACATAGAGTAGTAGATGTAGAACGGGATCATCGGCAGGTTGTTGGTGCTGTAAGAGGTCGCCGCCGCCAGCCAGGATGAACCTGCGCCCAGCTCGTTGATCCCTTCCTGCAGAATCTGGCCTTTCTCGTCTTCTTTATAGTAAGCAACCTGCTCGCGGTCCTGCGGCGTGTACTGCTGGCCGTTCGGGCTGTAGATACCAATCTGACGGAACAGACCTTCCATACCGAAGGTACGGGCTTCGTCCGCAAGGATCGGCACCAGACGATCTTTGATCGACTTGTTCTTCAGCATCACGTTCAGGGCGCGCACGAAAGCGATAGTGGTAGAGATCTCTTTGCTCTGCTCTTCCAGCAGCGCCTTGAACTCTTCCAGCTTCGGCATTTCCAGTTTTTCAGTGAACTGCGCCTGACGGGTTGGCAGGTAGCCACCCAGCTTCTCGCGCTGGCCGTGCAGGTAGTTGTACTCTTCCGAACCTTTCTCGAAGGTGACGTACGGCAGCTCTTCGATCTTGTCGTCGGCAACCGGCACGTTGAAGCGATCGCGGATGTAGCGAACGCCATCCATGTTCATCTTCTTCACCTGGTGCGCGATGTTTTTACCTTCCGCGGTGTCGCCCATACCATAGCCTTTAATGGTATGCGCCAGAATCAGCGTCGGCTGACCTTTGGTCTCCTGCGCTTTCTTCAGTGCCGCGTAGATTTTCTTCGGATCGTGACCGCCGCGGTTCAGGGCGAAGATCTCTTCGTCTGACCAGTCTTTCACCAGCTCCGCCGTCTCCGGGTATTTACCGAAGAAGTGTTCGCGCACATAGGCGCCGTCACGGGATTTAAAGGTCTGGTAGTCGCCGTCAACGGTTTCGTTCATCAGCTGAATCAGCTTGCCGCTGGTGTCTTTCTTCAGCAGCTCGTCCCAGCGACCGCCCCAGATCACTTTGATTACGTTCCAGCCGGCGCCCGCGAAGATGCCTTCCAGTTCGTTGATGATCTTGCCGTTGCCGGTAACCGGGCCGTCCAGACGCTGCAGGTTACAGTTGATGATAAACACCAGGTTGTCCAGCTTCTCGCGGGTCGCGATGGTGATCGCGCCTTTGGATTCTGGCTCATCCATCTCGCCGTCGCCGAGGAAGGCATAAACGGTCTGGTTAGAGGTGTCTTTCAGGCCGCGGTGTTCCAGATATTTCAGGAACTTCGCCTGATAGATGGCGTTCAACGGACCCAGACCCATGGAAACGGTCGGGAACTGCCAGAAGTCCGGCATCAGTTTCGGGTGCGGATAAGAGGAAAGGCCGTTGCCGTGTACTTCCTGACGGAAGTTGTTCATCTGCTCTTCGGTCAGACGACCTTCCAGGAAGGCGCGCGAGTAGATGCCCGGCGAGATATGACCCTGGAAGTAAACCAGATCGCCGCCGTCTTTATCGCTGCGCGCGCGGAAGAAGTGGTTAAAGCACACTTCATAGATGGTCGCGGAAGACTGGAATGAGGAGAGATGGCCGCCCAGCTCCAGATCTTTTTTCGAGGCACGCAGCACCGATACGATGGCGTTCCAGCGAATTGCGGAACGGATACGACGCTCCAGAGTCGTGTTGCCCGGATACTCCGGCTCGTCTTCAACGGCGATAGAGTTGATATAGTTACTGACGGCGTTGCCGCCTGCCGCCACTTTTACGCCGCCTTTGCGGGCTGCGCTCAGCACCTGATCGATCAGATACTGCGCACGCTCAACACCTTCTTCACGGATGACCGATTCGATCGCCTGTAGCCAGTCACGAGTTTCGATCGGATCCACGTCATTCTGTAAACGTTCTGACATGGGGGGTATTCCTTATCTGTGTCTAATACGTTGAATTGTCAGGAGCCTGTCTCCATGTGTTCTGCTTGTGTGGTTCGCCAAAGCACAAGGAGACAGGCCCGTCGTTAATGTCCGCGCGTTCTTTGCCGCGCGTTATTCCTTACGTTGCTGTAAACGACGCAGGGAGCGTTCACGACGAGTCTGCTCCCGACTTCTGTCCAGCAAGATTTCCTCTATGAACGCCAGGTGACGATGCGAAGCTTCGCGCGCCTGTTCAGGCTCGCGCGCTACAATCGCCTCGAAAATACTGGCGCGGTGACCGCTTACTTTCGCCAGCATTTCCCGGCGCGAGTAGAGCAATTCAAAATTCTGTCGAACGTTTTGTTCCAGCATCGGTCCCATCGAACGCAGCAAATGCAGCAGCACCACATTATGGGCAGCTTCTGTGACAGCGATCTGATACTGCATCACCGCATTTGCCTCGGCGTCGAGATCGCCGCTCTCCTGAGCCTGCTGTATCTGCACGTGGCAGTGGCGGATACGCTCGATATCCTCTTCCGTGCCGCGCAGCGCCGCGTAGTAAGCCGCGATCCCTTCCAGCGCATGGCGCGTTTCCAGTAAATCAAACTGGGATTCCGGATGCTTAGTAAGCAGGCTGACGAGCGGATCGCTCAGGCTTTGCCAGAGATTCTGCTGGACGAAAGTACCGCCGCCCTGACGGCGCAGCAGCAAACCTTTCGCTTCCAGACGCTGTATGGCTTCGCGAAGGGATGGACGTGAGACATCAAATTGTTTGGCGAGTTCGCGCTCAGGCAGCAGCTTCTCACCAGGACGCAGCGTCCCTTCCATAATCAGCGATTCCAGCTGCTGCTCAATGGCATCTGAGAGCTTGGGTTGGCGAATCTTACTGTAAGCCATCTTCCCTTCTTATCAAGCCGTCGTCCGGAGTAAATTGGTAATACCAATTCCAAAAAGTTGGCCGTAAAGTAACAAAGTATTCACCTTGTGTCTATATGACGCCGGTCACAATCCTTGCCATACCGGCCTCCTCACGCCCTTAAGTTGCCGCCCGAAAAACAGAAATAGCGCGATGAAGCCGATGTTAAATCTCGCTACTTTTACCAAACCTTACACGGCGTTAAGGGCGATTTCCTCCCTGGCCATAAGACAACCTTATTCGTCTTTGGCCTCAATTCATGGCAGAACATGCGCAGGCGGCAGTGTGATGGCGACGATGCTTTTTCAGTCAACTCTCAGCACGAAAAGAGAAAGCAGGTGCAAAGCGCATCGCATATCACTATTCTTGTCGCCAGGGTAGCATCCGCTTACAGAGAAGGCGCCTGATACCGTAAATAAATCAGTACGTTATTGTAACCACTTCCTGACAGCCATCACGCGCTGCAACAGAAGAATTAAAACAACACGAGGTTCGTATGGAACAACAGCATGGCGACACGCTGAAGCGCGGGCTGAAAAACCGTCATATTCAGCTGATCGCGCTGGGCGGCGCGGTGGGAACCGGCCTGTTTCTGGGCAGCGCATCGGTGATCCAGGCTGCCGGTCCGGGCGTTATTCTGGGCTACGCCATTGCCGGCTTTATCGCCTTTTTGATTATGCGTCAGCTGGGAGAGATGGTGGTCGAGGAGCCGGTCGCCGGCAGCTTTAGCCACTTCGCCTACAAATACTGGGGTAACTTCGCCGGCTTCGCCTCTGGCTGGAACTACTGGGTGCTCTACGTACTGGTGGCCATGGCCGAGCTTACCGCCGTTGGCAAATATGTTCAGTTCTGGTGGCCAGATATTCCCACCTGGATTACTGCCGCCGTATTCTTTGTGCTGATCAACGCCATTAACCTCACCAACGTGAAAGTCTATGGCGAGATGGAGTTCTGGTTCTCTATCGTTAAAGTGATCGCGGTGATCGGCATGATCCTGTTCGGCGGCTGGCTGCTCTTCAGCGGCACCGGCGGCCCGCAGGCCAGCGTCAGCAACCTCTGGGCGCAGGGCGGCTTCCTGCCGCACGGTTTGAGCGGGCTGGTGATGATGATGGCGATCATTATGTTCTCCTTCGGCGGTCTGGAGCTGGTCGGCATTACCGCCGCGGAAGCCGATAATCCAGAGCAGAGCATCCCCAAAGCCACCAATCAGGTTATCTATCGCATTCTGATTTTCTATATCGGCTCGCTCGCGGTGCTGCTGTCGCTGATGCCATGGACGCGCGTTACCGCAGATACCAGCCCCTTTGTGCTGATCTTCCATGAGCTTGGCGACGCGCTGGTGGCGAACGCGCTGAACGTGGTAATCCTGACCGCCGCGCTGTCGGTCTATAACAGCTGCGTCTACTGCAACAGCCGCATGCTGTTCGGCCTGGCGCAACAGGGCAACGCACCGAAAGCGCTGCTGCAGGTGGATCGTCGCGGCGTACCGGTGGCCACCATTCTGGTCTCTGCCGTAGCGACCGCCCTCTGCGTGCTGATTAACTACCTGATGCCAGGCGAAGCCTTCGGCCTGCTGATGTCGCTGGTGGTCTCTGCGCTGGTGATTAACTGGGCGATGATTAGCCTTGCGCACCTGAAGTTCCGTCGTAAGAAAGATCAGCAGGGCGTGACGACGCGCTTCAAGGCCCTGCTCTATCCGTTCGGAAACTGGCTCTGCCTGGCCTTTCTTGCAGGTATTCTGGTTATTATGCTGATGACGCCGGGTATGGCGATATCGGTCTGGCTGATCCCGGTCTGGCTGGTGATCCTGGCTATCGGCTACGCCATCAAAAACAAGGTGCAGCGCGCCTGATGTTTAGCCCGCCGACGTCGCTCGGCGGGCTGTTTTCCCTCTCGATCCAGCTCACACTTTTCCCGCCGCGCCTGTTTTGTCCATCTTACTGACTATTTGTTGCCAGCCATCCCGCTGATACAGCAACGATAATTCTCTGCTCATACCTAATGCGCAGGATAATTATCATGAAGGATTCCGCCCTCTCTTTTCGCGAAAAGCTGGGTTACGGCATGGGCGACGCTGGCTGTAATATGATTGGCGGCGCCATCATGCTGTTTCTTAATTACTTCTATACCGATGTTTTCGGTCTCGCGCCTGCGCTGGTAGGAACCCTGCTACTCTCGGTACGCGTGCTTGATGCGGTTACCGATCCGATTATGGGTGCCATCGCCGATCGTACCCAGAGCCGCTGGGGGCGCTTCCGCCCCTGGCTGCTCTGGATCTCTGTGCCCTACGTGCTTTTTAGCGTGCTGATGTTCACGACGCCGGACTGGAGCTATGAAAACAAGGTGATTTGGGCCTTCGTCACCTACTTTCTGATGTCCCTGACCTACACCGCCATCAATATTCCCTACTGCTCGCTGGGCGGCGTGATCACCAGCGATCCCGGCGAGCGCGTTTCCTGCCAGTCCTATCGCTTTGTCATGGTCGGCATTGCGACGCTGATCCTTTCCCTGTCGCTGCTGCCGATGGCGGAGTGGTTCGGCGGCGAGGACAAGGCGCGCGGCTATCAGCTGGCGATGAGCGTACTGGCGCTGATTGGGCTGGCAATGTTTCTGTTCTGCTTCGCCACGGTGCGCGAACGTATTCGCCCGGCGGTGCCGACCCATGACGCGTTAAAAAGCGATCTGCGCGACGTGTGGAAAAACGACCAGTGGGTGCGCATTCTGCTGCTCACCTTCTGCAACGTCTGCCCCGGCTTTATCCGCATGGCCGCCACCATGTACTACGTCACCTGGGTGATGGGGCAGTCGACCCACTTCGCCACGCTGTTTATCAGCCTCGGCGTGGTGGGCATGATGCTGGGCAGCACGCTGGCGAAGCTGCTTACCGACCGCTGGTGCAAGCTAAAGGTCTTTTTCTGGACCAATATCGCGCTGGCCTTGTTCTCCTGCGGCTTCTACTGGATCGATCCGCACGCCACCGTCGCGGTGGTCGTCGCCTACTTCCTGCTGAACGTGCTGCATCAAATCCCGTCGCCGCTGCACTGGTCGCTGATGGCCGATGTCGATGACTACGGCGAGTGGAAAACCGGCAAGCGCATCACCGGCATCAGCTTCTCCGGCAACCTGTTTTTCCTCAAGGTTGGCCTGGCGGTCGCGGGTGCGATGGTCGGCTTTTTACTCTCGATTTACGGCTACGACGCGGGCGCGAAACAGCAGTCTTCGCAGGCGGTCAACGGCATTATGCTGCTGTTCACCGTTATTCCGGGCGTGGGCTATCTGATTACCGCAGGCGTCGTGCGCCTGCTGAAGGTCGACCACGCGCTAATGCGCACAATTCAGGACGATCTCGCACTGCGCCGCGCCAACTTCCGCGAACTGCATGAAGTGCATCAGCGCGACGGCGTCGTCACCCAACCCGGAGAAGCGAAATGAGCAAACCCTGGCCGAACCCCTTTATTGAACAGCGGGCCGATCCCTTTATCCTGCGTCATGAGCAGCAATACTATTTTATCGCCTCCGTACCCGCCTATGACCGGCTGGAGCTGCGTCACGCCAGCACGCTGCACGATCTGCGCCATGCCGAACCGGTCGTGATCTGGCGCAAGCCAGAGAGCGGCCCCTGCAGCGAACTGATCTGGGCGCCGGAGCTGCACCGCATCGACCAACAGTGGGTGATCTATTTCGCCGCCGCGCCGACGCGCGACATTAAAGACGGGCTGTTTCAGCACCGCATGTACGCGCTGGTGTGCGACGACGCCGATCCGCTCAGCGGACGCTGGCAGGCGCCGCGCCGCGTGTTTAGCCAGTTCGACAGCTTTGCGCTGGACGCCACGCACTTCGTCCATCAGGGTAAAAACTGGTATCTGTGGGCGCAGAAAGATCCGGCGATTCCGGGCAACTCCAACCTTTATCTGGCGGAGCTGCTTAATCCCTGGACGCTGAAAGGCGCGCCGACCATGCTGAGCCGGCCGGAATATGAGTGGGAGTGCGCCGGGTTCAGCGTTAACGAAGGGCCGGCGGTGATTAAGCATGGCGACCGGCTGTTCGTTACCTACTCCGCCAGCGCCACCGACGAAAACTACTGCATGGGGCTGCTGTCGATCGACGTGCGGCAGGATCTGCTTAATGCCGCTAACTGGCGCAAGTCGGCGCGGCCGGTCTTTACCTCAAACTGGGATAACCACCAGTACGGTCCGGGCCATAACTGCTTTACTCAGGATGAGAACGGCGAGGATGTGCTGGTCTATCACGCACGCAACTACACGGAAATCGAAGGGGATCCGCTGTGGGACCCCAATCGTCATACGCGGCTAAAAAGTTTTATCTGGCGCGACGACGGCACACCTGACTTCGGCGTGCCGCCTGCGGACTATACCAGCGTGCCGTAGATGGTAAGCAGTGCCACCACCACCACCAGCACCAGCGAGATGCGCTTCGCCAGCGCCACCGCGATGCGCGGGGTTTCAACCTTGTCCAGGTGCGGATCGCGCTCCAGCGAAAACTGCGCCAGGCTGGTCAGCACCTGATACTGCGAGCGGTGACGGTCGGTCAGCGCAGCGAACCAGGCGGGCAGCGCCTTCTCGCCGTGCCCCATCAGCGCATAGGCGACGCCGGCCAGCCGCGCCGGGATCCAGTCGATAACGTGCAGCAGGCCGTCGACGCCTGACTGCGCGCGCTCCAGCGGCGACTGATGCTTCGCCAGCCAGCTCTGCCAGGCGCGCAGGAAGGCGTAACCCACCAGCAGCACCGGCCCGTAAGGGCCGCCCGCCACAAACCAGAACATCGGCGCCAGATAGAAGCGAAAATTAATCCAGATCAGCGCGTTTTGCAGCTCGCGCAGGAACTCCCGCTCGCTGCACTCCACCGGCACGCCGTGGATCAGCGTCAGCTCCGCCGCCATCGCCTGATGCGCTGCCACATCGTCGTGACTCGCCGCTTTTAAATAGGCGTGATAGTGCCGGCGCGCCGATCCGGCACCGATGCAGAGCAGGCCGATCAGGATCCAGAACAGCAGCTGCGCGACGCCAAACAGCAGGCCTTTTACGCTCCAGATCGCCAGCGCCGTCAGCGCCATCGCCAGCAGGGTCATACCGAGCGTGCGCGGCAGCGAAAAACGGCGGCGGCGGCGAAAGATCGGCTCCAGCCGATGATCGAGCTGCCAGTGCTCACCCAGCTTAAACAGGCGTTCCCAACCTAAAACCAGTAACAAGGAAAACAACGTCATACCCACTCCGCGAAAATCAAAAAGAAGTCTGCGCCAGCAGCTGCTGATACTGCTCCCAGTCAAAAGCCGGCCCCGGATCGGTCTTGCGCGTCGGGGCGATATCGCTGTGGCCGGTAATGCGCGATGGCGTTAAAGGATAGTGCTGCAGCAGCAGCTGTGTGACGGCGGCCAGCGCCTGGTACTGCGCATCGGTATAAGGCAGATCGTCGGTGCCTTCCAGCTCGATGCCGATAGAGAAGTCGTTGCAGTTTTCGCGGCCCTGATAGCTGGAAACCCCGGCGTGCCAGGCGCGATGATCGAAAGAGACATACTGCACGATTTCGCCGTCGCGGCGAATCAGGCAGTGCGCGGCGACCTGCAGATGGGCGATGTCGGCAAAATAGGGATGGGCGTCGGGCGGCAAGGTGCCGGTAAACAGCCGATCGATCCACGGCCCGCCGAATTCGCCCGGCGGCAGGCTGATATTGTGGATCACCAACAGCGAGGGCGTCTCGTCATTGGGACGTTGATTAAAATGCGGCGACGGCACCTGACGAATGTCGGTCAGCCAGCCCTGTTCCAGTTTCATGCTGGTTTTTCCTTAGCAGAGTCCGGCTGAGAATAGCATGATTTACGATAACTTTTTGCAGCCTAAAGGTGCGGCCAGGCGACGCTGCCGGACGAGAGTTAAGTATACTAAACAAAAGTGCGGCTGCGTCTGGTGAAAAGCGCCGTTTCGATCTATTGTGGCTGCCTCTGTATTGAGGTCATCAGGAGCGAAATCGTTATGCCAACCCGCCGTTATAGTGTTGATAGCCGCCGCGAGGCGCTGATCGCCCGCATCGAGCAGGACATTCCCGCTACGGTCGCGCGCGCCTTGCAGGAGGATTTAGGCGGCGAAATCGACGCCGACCGCGACATTACCGCCCAGCTGCTTCCTGAAGAGAGCCAGGCGCACGCCCGGGTCATCACGCGTGAGGCGGGTGTTTTCTGTGGTAAACGCTGGGTAGAAGAGGTGTTTAACCAGCTTGGCGGCCATGTGACGCTGAGCTGGCAGGTCGAAGATGGCGACAGCCTGACACCCGATCAAACGCTGTTCACCCTGAGCGGCCCTTCCCGCCTCCTGCTGACCGCCGAGCGCACCGCCCTGAATTTCGTCCAGACGCTGTCAGGGGTAGCGACCGAAACCCGACGCTATGTGCAACTACTGGAAGGCAGCGACACGCAGCTGCTGGACACGCGCAAAACCCTGCCGGGACTGCGCACTGCGCTGAAATATGCGGTGCTGTGCGGCGGCGGCGCGAACCATCGCCTCGGCCTCTCGGACGCCTTTCTGATTAAGGAAAACCATATCATCGCCAGCGGGTCGATTCGTCAGGCGGTAGAGAAAGCGTTCTGGCTGCATCCGGACGTGCCGGTAGAGGTCGAAGTGGAGTCGCTGGAGGAGCTGGATCAGGCGCTGGCGGCGGGTGCCGACATTATTATGCTGGATAATTTCACCTTCGACGCGATGCGCGACGCCGTGGTGCGCACGCAGGGACGCGCGCAGCTTGAGGTCTCCGGCAACGTGACGGAAGCGACGCTGCCGCAGATTGCCCAGACCGGCGTCGACTATGTCTCCGTCGGCGCGCTCACCAAACACGTGCGCGCGCTCGATCTCTCGATGCGCTTCACCAGCCTGTAAACCGTCAGGGCCGTGCCGCCGCGCACGGCTTTTTTGCGCGTCCACTCCCACCCTGCTGTTTCCCTCGCTGCAACGCCGCCGTTTTCTTGCGCGCCTTTTTCCGGCCCGGAAATCTGCCGCTGGGCCTGACCCCTGCGCTTTTCTACTCTGCCGTCTCTTACCCATAAGAAAGGCGATGCAATGAGCAACCAACAGGGCTTTACCCTGGTCGAGCTGATAATTGTGGTGGGGATCGTGGCGATCCTCAGCGCTATCGGCATACCGGCCTACCAAAACTACCTGCAGCGCGCGGCACTTACCGACATGCTGCAAACCATGGTGCCTTATAAAACGGCCGTTGAGCTCTGCGCGCTGGAGCGCGGCGGCCCGGCGCAGTGTCAGGCTGGCGAGAAAGGCGTGCCGGCGGCGAAAGGTTCACGTTACGTCTCTACCCTCAGCGTCGTAAACGGCGTCATTACCTTAACCGGTCAGGAGAGCCTGAACGGCCTGAGCGTCGAAATGACGCCGGTATGGGACAGCGCGGAAGGCGGTTTGAGGTGGCAACGCAGCTGTAACAGCAGCAGCGACAGCCTGCGCGATAACTGCCTGGAACAGTTCCGCTTCGATGATAAAGGAGCTGACGATGCCTGATGCCGCTATTCGCGCCCTGTGCCAGCGCTATCGGGCCGTGCTGCTGCATCACGATGCGACGCTGCTGCGCGTCGCCGTGGCAGAACCGGTGCCGGAGGGGCTGAGCGAGGCGCTGCACTTCGCCAGCCAGTGTCAGATTGAAATTGAATGCTGGCCGCTGGCGCGGCTCGATCTCCATCAGCACGGCAGCGCCTCTGCGGCTGCCCCGCGCGAGGCGCTGCCGGAGTCGGCGGTCGACGCCGTAAACCAGATGCTGCAACAGGCGCTACGGCGGCGGGCGTCCGATATTCATATCGAGCCGCAGCGCGACGGCGTAAGGATACGGCTGCGCATCGACGGCGTGCTGCAGCCGCTGACGCCGCTGAGCGAGGCGCCGCCCGCCGCGCTGCTCGCCAGACTGAAAATTCTCGGCGGGCTGGATATTGCCGAGCGACGGCTGCCGCAGGATGGGCAGTTTACCCTGACGCTGGAGGGCAAAGCCGCCGCCTTCCGTCTGGCGACGCTGCCGGTGCAGTACGGCGAAAAGGCGGTTATCCGTCTGCTGCAGAGCGAAAGCAGCACCCTCTCGCTGGATAAGCTGGGCCTGCCCGCCGCGCAGCGCCGTCTGCTGAGCGCCGCGCTGGCGCAGCCGCAGGGCCTGATTCTGGTGACAGGGCCGACCGGCAGCGGGAAAACCTTTACGCTCTATAGCTGCCTGAGCACGCTCAATCAGCCGCAGGTAAACGTCAGCAGCGTCGAGGATCCGGTGGAAATTCCGCTGGTCGGCGTTAACCAGACGCAGATCAATCCAAAATGCGGACTTGATTTCAACCGGGTGCTGCGCGCGCTGCTGCGTCAGGATCCCGACGTGATTATGGTGGGCGAGATCCGCGATGCGGAAACGGCGGAAATCGCGGTCAAAGCGGCGCAGACCGGCCACCTGGTATTATCGACGCTGCACACCAACTCCACGGCGGAAACGCTGACGCGGCTGCGGCAGATGGGCATTCCCGGCTATCTGCTCGGCCCGGCGCTGCGGCTGATCGTGGCGCAACGGCTGGTGCGGCGGCTCTGCCCGCACTGTCGCCAGCCGGCGCAGGCGCTCGCCCATTTCCCGCCCGACATCTGGCCCGGCACCCTGCAAACCTGGCGCGCGCCCGGCTGCGACCACTGCTTTTCCGGCTATTTTGGGCGGCTGGCGCTGTTTGAAATATTGCCGGTTGGCGGCAAGCTGCAAAACGCCATCGCCGCGGAAATGCCGCTCGACAGCGTGCTGGCGCTGGCGAAAAAGCAGGGTATGCGCACCCTGTTCAGCAGCGGGCTAGAGGCGGTCAGCCGCGGCGAGACCTCGCTGGAGGAGATGCAGCGCGTGACCGGACTGGAAGATGTCCCGTCTTAGCCTCTACCGCTGGCAGGCGGTCAATGGCCAGCAGCAGCTGCATGAGGGCGAGCTGCTGGCGGCTGACGAAGAGAGCCTGCTGCGCCAGCTGGCTGAACAGGATCTGCTGCCGGTTAGCTGGCAGCGCGCCAGGGTATGGCGCGCGCGCGACTGGAAATGGCAGCAGAAAATCGACCTTGTCAGACAGCTTGCCACGCTGCTTAAAGCGGGCCTGCCGCTGGCGCAGGGGCTGGAGCTGCTGTCGCAGGGCCATCCGCAACCCGGCTGGCGACTGCTGCTGCATGCGCTGCGCCAGCGGATATTAAGCGGCGAGCCCTTCTCGCAGGCGTTAAGCCAGTGGCCGCAAATTTTTCCGCCCCTGTTCGCCGCGCTGATGCAGGTGGGCGAACTCACCGGCCAGCTTGACGTCTGCTGCGCGCAGCTGGCCGATCAGCAGGCGCGTCAGCAGCAGCTGTGGAATAAAGTGATAAAAGCGCTGCGCTACCCGCTGTTTATTTTACTGGTGGCCGTGGCGGTAAGCGCCGCCATGCTGCTGTTCGTACTGCCAGAATTCGTCTCGGTCTACGCCTCGTTTAATGCGCCGCTGCCCGCCTTCACCGCCGCGGTGATGGCGCTCTCTGTGGGCCTGCAGCGCTGGGGCGGCTGGATCGCGGTCGCGCTGCTGACAGTCGCCGCTGCCTGGCGCGCGCTGCGTCGACGCTCGCCTGCGTGGCAGCTGTGGGAGCAGCGTCTGATGCTGCGCCTGCCGCTGCTCTCGGAGCTGTGGCGCGGCAGCCAGCTCAGCCAAATCTATGCGGTTTTGCAGCTTACACAGCAGGCGGGCATCACCCTGCTGCAGGGGTTGCAGGCGGCGGAGGCGACGCTGACGACCCGGCTGTGGCGCGACGCCGTGGTAGAGCTTCAGCTCCATATTACGCAGGGCGCGCCGCTGCATCAGGCGATGCGTGACCACCCGCTGTTTACGCCGCTCTGCATGCAGCTGATACACGTCGGGGAGGAGGCTGGCGCGCTTGATACCATGCTGGCGCGGCTGGCGGAATGGCATGAGGCGCAAACCCTGGCGCGGGCCGACAGGCTCGCCGCCTCGCTGGAGCCCGCCATGATGGTGATCGTTGGCGCCATCGTCGGCACGCTGGTGATCGCGATGTATCTGCCGGTGTTTGGGCTGGGGAGTGTGATCTATTAGGGCGCACAAGGCGCCCTAATGCCGGACGGTCGTTAACGGTTAAAAACGCGGTTTTCCTGCTCGGCGACGCGGATAAAGGTGGTTCGCTTGGTCAGCTCCTTCAGCCGCTCTGCGCCAACGTAAGTACAGGCTGAACGCAGGCCGCCGAGAATGTCGCGCGCCGTCTCGGCGACCGGACCGCGCAGCGGCAATTTCACCGTTTTGCCTTCCGCCGCGCGATACTGTGCGACGCCGCCCACGTGACGCTTCATCGCCGACTCTGAACTCATACCGTAAAACAGCATAAACTGCTCGCCGTTCTCTTCGACCAGCGTGCCCTCGCACTCATCGTGCGCGGCCAGCATGCCGCCCAGCATCACGAAATCGGCGCCGCCGCCAAACGCTTTAGCAATATCACCCGGCACCGCGCAGCCGCCGTCGCTGACAATCTGCCCGCCCAGGCCGTGCGCCGCATCTGCGCACTCGATGACCGCCGAAAGCTGAGGATAGCCAACGCCGGTTTTCACGCGCGTGGTGCATACCGACCCCGGGCCAATGCCCACCTTAACAATATCCGCGCCGGAGAGGATCAGCTCTTCCACCATTTCGCCGGTAACCACGTTGCCTGCGCAGATGGTGCGATCCGGGAAGCGTTCGCGCGCGCGCTGCAGAAAGGTAACAAAGTGCTCGGAATAGCCGTTCGCCACGTCAATACAGATGAATTTGAGATCGGCGGAGAGCGCCAGAATCGCCGTCAGCTTTTGCAGGTCGGCGTCGGAGGTGCCGGTCGACACCATAATATGATTCAACACCGCGACCGGGGAACGCTGAATAAAAGCGCGCCACGCCTCGACGTCGTAATGCTTATGCACCGCCGTAAGGATATCGAAGCCAGCCAGCGCTTCCGCCATGCTGAAGGTGCCGACGGTGTCCATGTTAGCGGCAATCACCGGCACGCCGCTCCAGCTCAGGCCAGAATGCTTAAAGGTAAAGTGACGCTCCAGTTCGACCTCAGAGCGGCTTTTCAGCGTGGATCGTTTAGGACGGATCAGCACGTCTTTAAAACCCAGCTTTAAATCTTCTTCAATACGCATAAAAATTGTCCTGGTAAGTGGCGGCGAATCGCAGTTCGGGTAGCGCACACGGCTCCAGTGGCCTAATCATACGCGCCATACGCCTGCCGACAAGACTGCGAATTTCACTTTATTTAAGCTACAATCCGATAAATTTAACTGAGAATTTTCATTGTGATCGCGCACACAGTTTTACGCTGCGGTTTACCTGCTGCGTAGCGCGCCTGAGAGAGTGATATGCCTTATACCGTGGCGCTGACCGGAGGAATCGGCAGTGGAAAAAGCACCATCGCCAATGCTTTTGCGGCGCTTGGCGTGCCCATCATCGACGCGGATGTGATCGCGCGCGAAGTCGTCGAGCCGGGATCCGCGGCGCTGCAGCGGATTGCGGAACGCTACGGCGAACGTATCCTGACAGAGCAAGGCGCGCTGAATCGCCCCCGACTGAGAGAGATTATTTTCCAGTCGCCCGATGAAAAAGCCTGGCTGAACAATCTGCTTCATCCCCTGATTAACGCCCGCACGCAGCAGCTGAAAGCGCTGTCGACCGCGCCTTATGTGCTGTGGGTTGTGCCGTTACTGGTCGAAAACGGCCTGCAGCATCAGGCGGATCGCGTCCTGGTGGTTGACGTCGATGAAGCGACGCAGCTCAGGCGCACTATCCAGCGCGACGGCATCGACCGCCAGCAGGCGCAAAATATTCTGTCTGCTCAGGCGACGCGCAGCGCGCGCCTCGCCGTAGCCGACGACGTTATTAATAACAGCGGCACGCCCGATGAGGCGCTGCCGCAGGTTGCCGCCCTGCACCAGCGCTATCTGGCGCTGGCGGCAACGCAACAGGATTAACGCCATGAGCACAGTCGTTCTGTTTGAACATCCCCTGAATGAAAAAATGCGCACCTGGCTGCGCGTGGAGTTCCTGATCCAGCAGCTGCATGAAACCGTGCCGCTGACCCGCACCGCTTCGGCGCTCACCTTTTTCCGCATCATTGGCGAGCTGCTGGATATTTTCGAGCGCGGCGATATGCGCACCGAACTGCTGAAAGAGCTGGAGCGTCAGCAGCAAAAACTGCGCGCCTGGGCTGATGTGCCGGGCGTTGATATGGCCGTGGTCGATGCGCTGCGTGACAAGCTCAAAGCGCAGGCGGTTCAGCTCAACAGCGCACCGCGTATGGGGCAGCAACTGCGCGAAGATCGGCTTATCGGCCTGGTGCGTCAGCGGCTCAGCATTCCGGGCGGCTGCTGCAGCTTCGATCTGCCAGGGCTACATATCTGGCTGCATCAGCCGCAAGAGGTGCGCGACGGCCATGTCGCCGCCTGGCTGGAGACGCTGGCGCCGCTGCACCAGAGCCTGGCGATGATTCTGGATCTTATTCGCCAGTCGGGCGCGTTTCGCCATCAGACCAGCCTGAACGGGTTCTATCAGGACAATGCCGAAGGTGCAGAGCTGCTGCGCCTGCAGCTACAGCTGGAAGATGCGCTTTACCCCCAGGTTTCCGGCCACAAAAGTCGTTACGCCATCCGCTTTTTGCCGCTGGACAGCGAACGCGGCGAGGTGCCCGCACGACTCAACTTTGAACTGGCCTGTTGTTAGAGGTAGCTATGCAAAATGAAGTGATTACCGTTCAGTGTCCGCACTGCGGGAAAGATGTAATCTGGGATGAGCTCAGTCCGTGGCGTCCTTTCTGCAGCAAGCGCTGCCAGCTGATTGATTTAGGCGAATGGGCGGACGAAGAGAAGCGCATCCCCAGCGAGGGCGATCTGAACGACAGCGATGACTGGAGCGAAGAGCAGCGCTGACAGCAGGGGCTGGCGCCCCTGCTATTAAAGCTCGCCGGCGACCAGACGCGCAACCAGCGCATGGTTAGCCGGCGGGAACTCCTCCGCCACCAGCGCGCGTTGCGCAACCCAGCGCTGCGGCTGCCCTTCGCGGCCCCACGGCTCCCCTTTCCAGCCTTCCACCAGAAAGAAGTTCAGCGTCACGCGCAGCGCTTCATAGGTATGATCCGCCGAGCCAATCGCTGTCGCCTGCGTTACCTCGATGCCGGTCTCCTCCAGCAGTTCGCGCTTCAGCGCCTCTTCAGCGCTCTCGCCCGGCTCGATCTTGCCGCCGGGGAACTCCCACATATTTGCCATATGGGACGACGCCGGGCGCTGGGCCAGAAAGATCTCTTTATCGGCGTTACGGATGATGCCAACGGCAACCTGCAGGTGCTTCATACAATTTTTTCCACGTCAGGTGGGTGAATGTGCGCTGATTTTAAAGCATGGGCGGCGCAAAGTTAATCACGCCGCGCAGGCAAGAAAAAAGGCGCCGAAGCGCCTTTTTTACAGCTGTCAGGCCAGTCGGCCGTGGCACTGCTTATATTTTTTACCAGAGCCGCACGGGCAAAGATCGTTACGTCCGACTTTGCGCTCGCCGCTCTGCGCTGCCAGCGATGCGGCGGCTGCCGCTTCGTCGTCAACGTGGCTGAGCTGCTGCTGCTGCGCCAGGCGTTCCGCCTCTTCGCGACGCTGCTGCTCCATCGCTTCGACCTCTTCCGGCATACGTACCTGAACCTTGCTCAGGGTGCTGACCACTTCATATTTCAGCGACTCAAGCATGGCTGCGAACATGGCGAAGGATTCGCGCTTGTACTCCTGCTTAGGATCTTTCTGCGCATAGCCGCGCAGATGGATGCCCTGACGCAGATAGTCCATCGCCGCCAGGTGCTCTTTCCACAGCGAATCCAGCGTCTGCAGCATGACGCCTTTTTCGAAGTTGCGCATCATCTCAACGCCAACCACCTCTTCCTTGCTGGCGTAGCTCTCGCGGGCGCGCGTCATAATGCGCTCGCGCAGCGTCTCTTCATGCAGATCCGGCTCTTTATCGAGCCACTCGGCGATCGGCAGGTCGAGATCGAAGTCAGCGCGCAGACGCTCTTCCAGACCCGGCACGTCCCACATCTCTTCCAGCGACTGCGGCGGAATGTAGGTGTCGATGGTGGTTTTAAACACGTCATCGCGGATGCTGTTAATGGTTTCGCTGACGTCGGAAACGTCCAGCAGCTCGTTGCGCTGGCTGTAGATAGCGCGACGCTGGTCGTTCGCCACGTCGTCATACTCCAGCAGCTGCTTACGGATATCGAAGTTACGGCTCTCGACTTTACGCTGCGCGTTAGCGATGGCTTTGGTCACCCACGGGTGCTCGATCGCTTCACCCGGCTTCATGCCCAGTTTACGCATCATATTAGAGACGCGATCCGAGGCGAAAATACGCATCAGCGCATCTTCCATCGACAGGTAGAAACGGGAAGAACCGGCGTCGCCCTGACGACCGGCGCGACCGCGCAGCTGGTTGTCGATACGGCGCGACTCATGGCGCTCGGTGCCGATAATATGCAGACCGCCTGAGGCGAGTACCGCATCGTGGCGCTGCTGCCAGGCCGCTTTAATCTCTTCGATCTGCGCTTCTGTTGGCTCGACCAGTTCGGCGACCTCTGCATGCCAGCTGCCGCCCAGCATAATGTCGGTACCACGACCCGCCATGTTGGTAGCGATGGTGACCGCACCCGGCTGACCCGCCTGAGCGACGATGTCCGCTTCACGGGCGTGGAACTTGGCGTTCAGCACGTTGTGCTTGATGCCCGCGCGGGTCAGTTCATTAGAGACCACCTCTGATTTTTCAATAGAGATTGTCCCCACCAGCACCGGCTGCCCATTGGCGGTACGCTCGCGGATATCTTCGATGATCGCGTCGATCTTCTCTTTTTCGGTCATATAGACCAGATCGGGCAGATCTTTACGTACCATCGGACGGTTGGTCGGCACGACGATCGTATCGAGTTTATAAATAGAGCTGAACTCAAAGGCCTCAGTGTCCGCCGTACCGGTCATACCGGCCAGTTTTTCGTAGAGACGGAAGTAGTTCTGGAAGGTGATAGAGGCCAGCGTCTGGTTCTCGTTCTGGATCTCCACGCCCTCTTTGGCTTCAATCGCCTGATGCAGGCCATCTGACCAGCGGCGGCCCTGCATGGTACGGCCGGTGTGCTCGTCAACGATAACCACTTCGCCATCCTTCACGATGTAATCCACATCGCGCGTGAACAGCGCGTGAGCGCGCAAGGCCGCGGTGACGTGATGCATCAGCATGATGTTGGTTGGCGAGTAGAGTGATTCGCCCTCTTCCATAATGCCCTGGCTGACCAGCAGCTCTTCGACCTTGATCAGGCCGCGCTCGGTCATGTGCGCCTGACGCGCTTTCTCATCTACCCAGAAATCGCCTTCGCCCTGGAAGGTGTCAGAATCTTCTTTCTCCTGGCGTACCAGGCCAGGAATGATTTTGTTGACCCTGGTGTACATTTCCGAGCTGTCTTCCGCCGGACCGGAGATAATCAGCGGCGTACGCGCTTCGTCGATCAGAATGGAGTCGACCTCATCCACCAGCGCGTAGTTCAGCTTACGCTGCACACGCTCTTCAGGGCTGAACGCCATATTGTCGCGCAGATAGTCAAAGCCATATTCGTTGTTGGTGCCGTAGGTAATATCTGCCGCGTAGGCTTCGCGCTTCGCCACTGAAGGCATGCCCGGCAGGTTAATGCCGACGCTCAGGCCCAGGAATTCAAACAGCGGACGGTTATTTTCCGCATCGCGCTGCGCCAGATAGTCGTTGACGGTGACAACGTGCACGCCTTTGCCGCTCAGCGCGTTGAGGTACGCCGGCAGGGTCGCGGTCAGCGTTTTACCTTCACCGGTGCGCATCTCTGCGATACAGCGATCGTTCAGCACCATGCCGCCGATCAGCTGTACGTCAAAGTGACGCATGCCGAAGACGCGCTTACTCGCTTCACGCACCGTTGCGAAGGCTTCCGGGATCAGGCTTTCCAGCGTCTCGCCCTTTTTCAGGCGCTCGCGGAACTCGTCGGTTTTCGCTTTCAGCTCATCGTCAGAAAGTTTCTCGAAATCCGGCTCCATCTTGTTGATGACGTCTACGACTTTGCGCATGCGGCGCAGGGTACGATCGTTGCTGCTGCCAAATACTTTAGTTAACAGTTTGATTAACATATTAAAAACTTCTCAATTCAGCCGCGTCGCGCGGGCTGCGATAATAAATAAAGGTATTTTAAAAAGGGGTTCAGACAAGCAGCGTAGACGGTCCGGCGCGAATTGCATGGGTTTTGCTGCGCCAGTCGGCCAGTGAAGTGGCAGGCGCGAGCGTATCGCGCGGCGCCTCAGCGACCGGCTGCGACGGCTGGCGCAGAGAGGTGTGGGTAGTCAGCAACGCCTGAAGCGAGTCGATCAACGCCAGCTTGTGCGCAGCCAGCGGTAGCATATCGGGCGTTTCCGCCTGCGGCGTCAGGGTAAAAGAAAGATGGCGGATAACCGTGCGGATAGCGTGCTGATGCCAGTAATCTATCGTAAAGCTGGGACGGCGCGCCGTCTCCTGCAGCCGGATCAGATGATCGAAGCGCGCGGCGTTGCCGACGAACAGGCTGCTGGAGGAGGATTCGGATGAGGTGTTGAATTCGGCGCTCTGGGCGCAGACAGGCAAGCCAAAGCTGGCCGCCACCATCCCCAACAGGAGATGAGGCCAGAAATAGCGTCTGCCTAAATGTCGCCAGCGTAGAAAAATTCCGATCACAACTCTTCCATTGCGCATCAACGAGCGCGTCGTTGTCAGGGGTTTGCCGCTCATCTTTGAACAGCGGCGCTCAGCTTTTCAGAGCGCCTGATAGTACCATTAATGTGGGGCGCCCACATCAGTGTTTAAAGTCGCTCTGGAAGAAAAGCCGCCTGTTTGTTCAGCGTTTCAGCAACGCTATGCCATTTAGTGCGAGACGTGTCGAAAATTCAGAGGGGCAAAAAAAGCGCAATAAAAAAGGCTGGTGCCGCTGACCGGAGAGGGTGTCAGCATAACCAGCCTTTCAGGGTTCCGGGGTAATTAAGCCAGAACCAGATTCGGTGCCTTGAACGCCAGCGGCAGTTCCGCTTCGTCTTCGAAGGTAGCCCATTCCCAGGCTTCTTGTTTCGCCAGGACGGCCTGCAGCAGCTTGTTGTTCAGTGCGTGGCCTGATTTGAACGCGGTGAACGCGCCGATAATATTGTGGCCGCACATAAACAGGTCGCCGATCGCATCCAGCATTTTGTGACGAACGAATTCATCTTCAAAACGCAGGCCTTCTTCATTCAGCACGCGGAAATCGTCGAGACCGATAGCGCAATCCAGACTACCGCCCAGGCACAGGCCTTTGGATTGCAGATACTCGATTTCGCGCATAAAGCCGAAGGTACGCGCGCGGCTGATCTGACGCACAAAAGAGTCGGCAGAGAAGTTCAGCTGATAGCGCTGGGAGCTGGAGTCGATCGCCGGATGGTTGAAGTCGATGGTGAAATCGAGAGAGAAACCGTTGTACGGCTTGATCTCGGCCCACTTATCGCCATCTTCCACGCGAACAGTCTGCTTAACGCGCACGAATTTCTTCGCGCTGTTCAGCTGTTCGATACCCGCATCCATCAGCAGATAGATAAAGGGCGCGGCGCTGCCATCCATAATCGGGATTTCCGGCGCATCCACTTCAACGATAATGTTGTCGATACCCAGGCCAGCCAGCGCGGCGTTCAAATGCTCAACCGTCGAAATACGTACGCCTTCATCATTCACCAGGCAGGTACTCAGCATGGTGTCGCGCACGTATTTTGCATCAGCCGGGAAATCAACCGGTGGATTCAAGTCAGTGCGACGATAGATGACCCCGGTATTAGCCGGCGCAGGGCGTAAGGTCAGCGTGACTTTCTTGCCGGTATGCAAACCGACACCAGTCGCCTGAACAATACGTTTTAATGTCCTTTGTTTGATCATCGTATTATCTCGCAATATTACCCATCCGACCGCCAGTATACTTTACCAGCGGGCGAACACTTTAGCACAAAGAGCGGAGAATCCCAATTCTCAGCTTATTCCTAATCGGCCTGCTTACGCAGAAACGCTGGAATATCAAGGTAATCGGGCTCTTTGTTTGACTGCGCAGTCTGGTCGTTGACCACTTTAGCCGCCGGCTTTTGCTCCTGCGGCAGCGGCGACATGCCGTGCTGCTGGTAGCGATGATCCATCACAGGCTGGCTGGCTGGCTTGTTGGTCACCAGGGTAATTTCCGGACGCTTGTCCATGCCGATGCCGGTTGCCACCACGGTGACGCGCAGTTCGTCGTTCATCTCTGGATCCAGCGAGGTACCGATAACCACGGTCGCGTTGTCAGAGGCGAAGGCGCGGATAGTGTTACCCACGGTTTCGAACTCATCCAGACGCAGGTCGAAGCCCGCGGTGATGTTGACCAGCACGCCGCGCGCGCCAGAAAGGTCGATATCTTCCAGCAGCGGGCTGGAGATCGCCATTTCCGCCGCCTCTTCCGCACGGTCTTCGCCGCAGGCAACGCCGGAACCCATCATGGCGTAGCCCATTTCGGACATAACGGTGCGCACGTCAGCGAAGTCGACGTTCATCAGGCCCGGACGCGTAATCAGCTCGGCGATGCCCTGTACTGCGCCTTTCAGCACGTCGTTTGCCGCGCCGAAGGCGTCGAGCAGAGAGATGCCGCGACCCAGCACTTTCAGCAGCTTGTCGTTCGGGATCGTAATCAGCGAATCCACATGCTTAGAGAGTTCGGCGATGCCCTGCTCGGCAAAGGCCATGCGCTTTTTGCCTTCGAAGTTAAAAGGCTTGGTCACGACCGCAACGGTCAGAATGCCCAGGTCTTTGGCTACTTCCGCCACCACCGGCGCAGCGCCGGTACCGGTACCGCCGCCCATACCGGCAGCGATAAACACCATGTCTGCTCCCTCCAGCGCAGAACGCAGTGCTTCGCGATCTTCTTCCGCAGAGGTACGACCAACTTCCGGATTCGCTCCGGCACCCAGACCTTTGGTGATATTGGTACCGATCTGGATAGTCTGGCCAACCGCTGTTTTACGCAACGCCTGGGCGTCGGTGTTCACAGCGAAGAATTCCACACCTTCGATACGCTCGCGTACCATGTGCTCTACGGCGTTGCCACCGCCCCCGCCGACGCCGATGACTTTAATCACCGCGTCATTGGTTAATTCCATCGGTTCAAACATGATTTCTCTCCGTTATGTGCCTGTCGCCTGGAGACCATAAACAGTGCCAGCATGGTCTCCTTTCTAAAATCAAAATTCTTTCTTCAACCAGCTATTGATGCGCTTGAACCAGCTGCCCACCGATGCGCGTTTTTCCGTCTCTGCATCGCCGTTCATATGGGACTCTTTGCCATAGTGCAGCAGTCCCACTGCGGTCGAGTAATAAGGTTCCTGCGCGTAATCTGTCAATCCTGTGATATTGAGCGGCTGCCCGATGCGCACCTGCGTATGGAAAACGCGTTGCGCGCAGGCGGCAAGCCCTTCAATTTGCGCCGCGCCACCGGTCAGCACAATCCCGGCTGCCAGATGGTGCTTAACGCCCTGCTGACGCAGTTGTTCCTGTAGCTGCAAAATCTCGTCGTTAACCAGATTCAGCAATTCGGTGTAGCGCGGCTCGATCACTTCAGCCAGCGTCTGCCGTTGCAGACTGCGCGGCGGACGTCCGCCTACGCTCGGCACTTCGACGTTTTCGTCTTTGCCGACAATCGAACCCAGCGCGCAGCCGTGGCGAACTTTAATCGCTTCCGCATCTGTCGGCGGCGTGCCGAACGCGTAGGCGATATCGCTGGTGACTACGTTACCCGCATAGGGGATCACTTTAGTGTGACGCAGCGCGCCGCCTGTATAAACAGCGATATCCATTGTACCGCCGCCGACGTCGACAACACAGACGCCAAGCTCACGTTCATCTTCGGTCAGTACGGCGAAGCTGGACGCCAGACCGGCAAAAATCAGTTGGTCAACTTTAAGGCCGCAACGTTCAACGGCTTTAACGATATTTTTCGCCATATCGTTGTGACATGTGATCAGGTGCACTTTTGCCTGCATGCGCACGCCCGACAAGCCGACCGGATTTTTGATGCCTTCCTGATAATCGATAGCGTATTCCTGAGGAATAACATGCAGGATGCGGTGCTCATCGCGCACGCGCACTGACTTCGCAGTGTGTACGACATTTTCCACATCATCCTGAGTCACTTCCTCTTCTGAAATCGGAACCATCCCGATTTCGTTCTGGCAGCTGATATGTTTGCCCGATAAAGCGAGGTAGACCGACGAGATCTGGCAATCCGCCATCAGCTCAGCCTGGTCGATGGCGCGCTGTACGCATTTCACCACCGACTCGAGGTCGTTTACGCCGCCTTTATCCATGCCGCGAGACGGGCAACTGCCCACCCCGATAATGTTGACCATACCATCGGGCAGAATTTCCCCAACCAGGGCGGCAACCTTCGCGGTGCCAATTTCGAGTCCAACTACCAGTTTTCTGTCCGTTGCCTTGATCATTGTTTAGCCTGTGCCTGGTTCTGTTGCTGATTACTGTCCTGGAGCTCTACGGGCTCCGGCGTCCAGCCCACGGCTGCACCCGAGTCGTACCGCAAATCCACATAGCTGATACGCTTGTGCTCATTTTGCCCTTGCTGCTGCAACGCCGGGTAGAGCTCGATAAATCGGTTAAGACGCTTCATGGGTTCGCCGCGCCCCAGCTCGATGCGGACATCGTCGCTGGTGACCAGCTGCCATGACCGCCGCGCCGTCATCGACGCGACCTTCAGGGTAAACTTGTTGGCCTTCAGCACGTCGCTCATGCTGTGATAGCCCGCCAACACCTCTTTTTCGCTGCCTTCCGGCCCATACAGCATCGGCATCGTTTCCTTGCCGATATGGCTGGCCGGCACGCTGAAGGAGACGCCGTCCGCGTCCACCATATGCAGATCGTTCCAGCGCGCCACCGGCACATATTCCACCAGGTGGATCTTCAGCTCGTCAGGCCACTGCTTGCGCACGCTGACCTGTTTAATCCACGGCAGTCGCTCAATCTGCTGCTGGAGGATGTTAACATCCTGCGACATAAAGGTGCCCGGCGCGCCCAGCGACAAAATCGCCTGGCGAATATCATCGTGCGTGGTGTAGTGGGTTTCGCCCGTCACCACCAGCCGTGAAAGCGGCAGGCGCGACGCGTCGTTCATCCACTTCAGTACCACCAGCCCGCCGAAAATCATAATGCCAATAACCATCAGCAGAAAAACGATGCCGAAAAGTCTGGCCCCGTTGCTGCGCCCCGTGCGCACGCGCTCCTGGGGTTCGCGGTTCCGTGCGTTAAGTGCCGCCTGTGACATATCAGTCAGCCAGTTCCAGAATACGCGCCACCAGCTGCGAGAAGCTCATTCCCGCAACGCTTGCCGCCATCGGCACCAGGCTGTGGCTGGTCATGCCCGGCGAAGTGTTCGCCTCCAGCAGCTGGAAGTTGCCTTCACCGTCCACCATGACATCGACTCGTCCCCAGCCGCTGCAGCCCAGTGCGCGCCATGCGTCCCAGACCAGCGTCTGCAGTTCTGCCTCCCGCTCGGCGCTCAAACCAGCCGGGCAGAAGTATTGAGTATCGTCAGAAATGTATTTTGCTTCATAGTCATAAAATTCGCTGGCGGTCTGAATGCGTATGGCCGGCAGAATCTGGTCGCCAATAATGCCGACCGTGTACTCCTCGCCGCTGAGAAAGGCCTCGATCAGCACGTTATCGTCATGACGAAAAGCCTCTTCCAGCGCGGCAGGCAGCGTCTCCGGCGTGTTGACGCGGCTGATGCCGACGCTGGAGCCTTCGCTGCTCGGCTTGACGAACAGCGGCAGGCCCAGCGCCTCGACGGCGTCGCGCGTTTCAGCGTTCAAACCCGCCTGATACTGCTCGCGCGTCAGCCAGACAAACCGGCCAGACGGCAATCCACGTCCCTGCCAGAGCAGTTTGGTGCGCAGCTTATCCATAGTGATAGCGGACGCCATCACGCCGCTGCCGGTATAGGGCAGCTGTAAAAATTCCAGCACCGCCTGCAGCGTGCCATCTTCGCCTCCGCGGCCGTGCAGCGCGATAAACGCGGCGTCAAAGCCCTGCTCTTTCAGCGTCAGCACCGACACATCGCGGGTGTCGACCGCGTGGGCGTTAATGCCCGCCTCGCGCAGACCCGCCAGCACCGCGCTGCCCGACATCAGCGACACGTCGCGCTCTGCCGAGGTACCGCCCATCAGGACGGCGACTTTATCAGCCATGACGCTCCTCCGCTTTACGCTCGGGCTGCAGCTTGCAATCCGCCAGCTTGCGCGCCACTTTGCCTACGTTACCGGCGCCCTGCACCAGAATCAGATCCTTGCCCGACAGCAGCGGCGCCAGCATTTCCGGCAGCGCGTCGTGATCCGGTACCAGCACCGGATCGACCTTGCCGCGTCCGCGAATAGAGCGGCAGAGCGCGCGGCTGTCTGCGCCGGGGATCGGCGTTTCGCCCGCCGAATAGACATCCAGCATCAGCAACACGTCGACCTGCGACAGCACGTTGGCGAAGTCGTCGAACAGGTCGCGAGTGCGCGTATAGCGGTGCGGCTGGAATACCATCACCAGCTTCTTGTCCGGCCAGCCGGCGCGTGCCGCCTTGATGGTGGCGTCGACTTCGGTCGGATGATGGCCGTAATCGTCGACCAGCATCGCCGTGCCCGGATTGCTGTTTACCGGCTCCGTCGGGAACTCGCCCAGCAGATCGAAGCGACGCCCGGTGCCCTGGAAACTCTCCAGCGCGGCGAGAATGGCGTCGTCGTCGATGCCCTCTTCGCTCGCGACCGCTACCGCCGCCGCCGCGTTAAGCGCGTTATGGCGGCCTGGGGCGTTCAGCGTCACCTGCAGGCGAGGCTTGTCGTGACGCACCAGGGTAAAGTGCCCCTGCGCGCCGCGCTGCTCATAGTGTTCAATGCGCACGTCGGCGTCGTCGCTGAAGCCGTAGGTGGTGATATGACGTCCCACGCGCGGGATCAGATCGCGGATCACTACATCATCGATGCACATTACCGCACGACCATAAAACGGCAGGTTGTGCAGAAAATTAATAAACGTCTGCTTCAGGTTTTCGAAGTCGCCCTGGTAGGTGTCCATGTGGTCAGCTTCGATATTGGTCACCACCGCCACCATCGGCTGCAGATGCAGGAAAGAGGCGTCGCTCTCGTCCGCTTCCGCAATCAGGTAGCGGCTGCTGCCGAGCCGCGCGTGCGTGCCCGCCGCCTTAACCAGACCGCCGTTAACAAAGGTCGGATCCAGGCCGCCTTCCGCATAGATGCTCGACACCATCGCCGTGGTGGTAGTTTTGCCGTGCGTGCCGGCAATGGCGATGCCGTGACGAAAGCGCATCAGCTCCGCCAGCATCTCAGCGCGGCGGATAACGGGAATACGCTGTTCGCGCGCCGCGACCAGTTCCGGGTTGTCCTGCGCTACCGCGCTGGACACCACCACCACGCTGGCGTCGATGACGTTTTCCGGGCGATGGTTGAAATAGATGGTGGCGCCCAGCGCCGCCAGATGCTGCGTCACCGCGTTCGGCGCCAGATCGGAGCCGCTAATATGGTAACCCTCGTTCGCCAACACTTCGGCAATACCGCCCATGCCGGCACCGCCGATGCCGACAAAGTGAATGTGCCGGACGCGACGCATCTCGGGCACAATGGAGCGCAGTTTTGCCAGTTGTTGTGTATTCATCGTTCCTAGTTACCTGTCATCTTTATCCGTGCCCGTTACGGCACCGGCCAGCAACGCTGGCCCGATTATTCACTTCGCGGCGCGCGCCACTTCTCGCGCAACCCGTTCGGTCGCATCGGGGATCGCCACCTGGCGGGCCTTTTCCGCCATGCTCAACAGCGTTGGGCGATCCCAGCGGCGCAGCGTCTCCGCCACGGCATCCGCGGTAAACTGCGGCTGCTCAAAAATTTTGGCCGCGCCCGCTTTTTCCAGCGGCAGCGCATTCCAGTACTGCTGACGATCTTTATGCTGAAAAGGCACGAAAATCGCCGGTAAGCCCGCAGCGGCGATTTCGCTGACGGTCAGCGCGCCGGAGCGGCAAACCACCACATCCGCCCAGGCGTAGGCGGACGCCATATCGTCAATAAACTCTGTAACCTTGTGCTGCGTCTGCCCGACCTGCTGGTACGCCCTGAGCACATCCTGCAGCGCGCCTTTGCCGGTCTGATGCCACAGCGTCACGCTGTCGCCCAGCGCGGCCGCGACCTGCGGCAGCGTCTGGTTCAGCACGCGCGCGCCCTGGCTTCCGCCGACCACCAGCACGCGGACCGGGCCGCTGCGGTTGACCAGACGCTGCGCTGGCAGCGGCAGCGCCAGCACGTCGGTGCGCACCGGATTGCCGACGACGTCCGCATGCGGAAAAGCGCCGGGAAACGCCTGCATCACCTTGCTGGCGATCTTCGCCAGCCATTTGTTCGTCAGTCCGGCAATGCCGTTCTGCTCGTGCAGCACCACCGGAATGCCACAGCTCCAGGCGGCGAGGCCGCCGGGACCGGAAACGTAACCGCCCATGCCCAGCACCACGTCCGGCTGCCACGCCCGCATAATGGCGCGTGCCTGACGCCAGGCGTTAAAAATACGCATCGGCGCCAGCAGTAGCGCCTTCAGGCCTTTGCCGCGCAGGCCGCTGATGCGGATAAACTCAATCTCAATACCGTGTTTCGGCACCAGATCCGCTTCCATTCTGTCGGCTGTGCCGAGCCAGCGAACCTGCCAACCCTGCTCCATCAGATGATGGGCGACGGCCAGACCGGGGAAAACATGCCCGCCGGTTCCGCCCGCCATCACCATCAAACGCTTCCCACTCATCGGGCACCTCGGGTAAACGCCTGCGCTTTGGTCAGGCGCGTTTCATAATCAATTCGCAGCAAAAACACGATGGCGGTCGACATAATCAACAGGCTGGAGCCGCCGTAGCTGATCAGCGGCAGCGTCAGACCTTTGGTCGGCAGCATACCCGCTGCCGCGCCGACGTTAACCAGCGCCTGGAAGCTAAACCACACGCCGATAGAGCAGGCGAGAAAGCCGGAAAAACGCTGATCGATCTCCAGCGCGCGGCGGCCGATCGACATCGCACGAAAAGCGACGAAGAATACCATCAACAAGGCTAAAACCACACCGATATAACCCAGCTCTTCGCCGATAATAGAGAAGATAAAGTCGGTATGCGCTTCCGGCAGATACTCCAGTTTTTGCACCGAGTTGCCGAGCCCCTGCCCCCAGAATTCGCCGCGGCCAAACGCCATCAGCGACTGGGTCAGCTGGTAACCGCTGCCGAAGGGATCTTCCCAGGGGTTCCAGAACGAGGTCACGCGCCGCATACGGTAGGGTTCCGCGATAATCAGCAGCACCACGGCGAACATGCCGGAGCCGATAATCGCCAGAAACTGCCACAGCTTCGCGCCCGCCAGAAAGAGCATTGCCAGCGTGGTGACGAAGAGTACGACCACGGTGCCGAGGTCAGGCTGCGCCAGCAGCAGCACCGCCAGCACCACCATCACGCCCATCGGCTTGCAGAAGCCCCAGAAGTTGTTACGCACCTCTTCGACCTTACGCACCAGATAGCTGGCGAGATAACAGAAAAGCGACAGCTTCGACAGCTCCGCCGGCTGAATACGCAGCGGGCCGAGGGCGATCCAGCGCGAGGCGCCGTTCACCGAGCTGCCGACTACCAGCACGATAAGCAGCATCACCACCGTGGCCAGCAGCATAACGTTGCTGTAGCGCTGCCAGAAATCCATCGGCACCCGCAGCGTAACCAGCGCGATGCCGAGTCCCAGCACGATATAGAAGGCGTCGCGCTTGGCAAAATAAAAGGGATCGTCGTTAAGACGCTGACCGACCGGCATCGAGGCCGAGGTCACCATCACGAAGCCGACAATAGCCAGGCCGAAGGTGAGCCACAGCAGCGTGCGGTCATAGAGCACCAGGGCGGAGTCGTCGCTTTCGCGCGCGCCCATTACCCAGTCTTTCAGCCGACTGCCGATAAAGGCGAAGAGTCCGATTATCATTCCGCCGCCAGGAATACGCATCAGCCTAACTCCTTCGCCAGCTGCGCGAAGCGATCGCCGCGCTGTTCGAAATTACGGAACTGGTCGAGGCTGGCGCAGGCGGGCGAGAGCAGCACCATATCGCCAGGCTGAACCTGCGGCGCAATCAGCGCCATCGCCTGCTCCATCGTCTCGGTGCGAACCGCACTCTCGGGCCGCAGCGCCGCCAGCGCGTCGCCGTCGCGGCCGAAGCAGTAGAGGCGAACCTTCTCCTCCTGCACGTAGCGCGCCAGCGGAGTGAAATCCGCCGACTTACCGTCGCCGCCCAGCAGCAGCCAGAGGCGGCCCTGCACCTGCAGGCCGTTAAGCGCCGCTTCGGTGCTGCCGACGTTGGTAGCTTTTGAGTCGTTAATCCAGCGCACGCCGTTGGCCTCATGCACCAGCTGGAAGCGATGCGCCAGCCCGGTAAAGCTGGTCAGCGCCGCCAGACTGGAGGCGCGCGGCAGGCCCACGGCGTCGGCCAGCGCCAGCGCCGCCAGCGCATTGGTATAGTTGTGCTGCCCCACCAGCTTCATCTCATCGGTGTTCAGCACCTTTTCGCCCTTCACCCGCAGCCAGGTGGCGCCCTGCTGACGATTAAGGTGGTAGTCGCCGAAATCGATGCCGAAGCTGACGCAGCGCGCATCGGCACCGCGTACTGGCATGGTCAGCGCATCGTCGGCGTTCACCACGCAGACGCGCGCGTTTTCATAGATGCGCAGCTTGGCGGCACGATACTGCTGCATACCGAGCGGATAGCGATCCATATGATCTTCGGTGACGTTGAGAATGGTCGCCGCCGCGGCTTTCAGGCTCCAGGTGGTTTCCAGCTGGAAGCTGGAAAGCTCCAGCACGTAAAGCTGCGCGGGCGATTTCAGCAGCGACAGCGCCGGCAGGCCGATATTGCCGCCGACGCCAACCTGCCAGCCCGCGGCTCGCGCCATCTCGCCAACCAGCGTGGTAACGGTACTTTTGCCGTTAGAGCCGGTGATCGCCACGATCGGCGCCTGCGCCTCGCGGCAGAACAGCTCGATATCGCCGACGATTTCAACGCCCGCCTCGGCTGCTTCAGTCAGTGCCGGATGCGCCAGCGCCATGCCTGGGCTGGCGACGATCAGATCCGCCGCCAGCAGCCAGTCGCTGTTAAGGCCGCCGGTGTAGCGCTCAACCTGCTCAGGCAGCTTGTCGAGTCCCGGCGGCGACACACGGGTATCCATCACGCGTGGCGTTACGCCTTGCGCTAAAAAGAAATCAACACAGGAGAGGCCCGTCAGGCCCAGCCCGATAATGACGACTTTTCTGCCCCGATAGTCAGCCATAATTAACGTACCTTCAGCGTGGCCAGGCCAATAAGCACCAGCATCAGCGAAATGATCCAGAAGCGCACAATCACGCGCGGTTCCGGCCAGCCTTTCAGTTCATAGTGATGATGAATCGGCGCCATGCGGAAAATGCGCTGTCCGCGTAGCTTGAACGATCCTACCTGCAGGATCACCGACAGCGTCTCTACCACGAACACGCCGCCCATAATCACCAGCAAAAATTCCTGACGCAGCAGCACGGCCAGCGTGCCCAGCGCGCCGCCCAGCGCCAGCGATCCCACATCGCCCATAAAGACCTGCGCCGGATAGGTGTTGAACCACAGGAAGCCCAGCCCTGCCCCGACGATGGCGGTACAGACGATCACCAGCTCGCCTGCATGGCGTAAATAGGGAATATGCAGATACTCGGCGAACTTGACGTTACCGGTCGCCCAGGCCACCAGCGCGAACCCTGCCGCGACAAAAACGGTCGGCATAATCGCCAGGCCGTCCAGACCGTCGGTGAGGTTTACGGCGTTGCCGGTACCGACGATAACGAAGTAGGCCAGCACCACGTAGAACAGGCCAAGCTGAGGCATGATGTCTTTGAAAAACGGCACCACTAGCTGCGTGGCAGGCGTGCCTTTACCGGCGGCGTAGAGCGCAAACGCCACGCCGAGCGAAATCACCGACATCCAGAAATATTTCCAGCGCGCGATCAGCCCTTTGGTATCTTTGCGCACCACTTTGCGGTAGTCATCGACAAAACCGATAATGCCGAAGCCCACCAGCACCACCAGTACGCACCAGACGTAGGGATTGGAAGGATAGGCCCACATCAGCACCGAAACGGTGATCGAGGTGAGGATCATAATCCCGCCCATGGTCGGCGTGCCGCGCTTGCTGAAGTGCGACTCCGGGCCGTCGTTGCGTACCACCTGGCCGATTTGCAGCTTTTGCAGCCAGGCGATCAGGCGCGGCCCCATCCATAAAGAGATAAATAAGGCGGTCAGCAGGCTGACAATGGCGCGAAACGTCAAATATGAAAAGACGTTGAAGCCGGAATAAAAAGCGACCAGATGCTCGGCCAGCCAGACTAACATGTTCCCATCTCCTGTAGGTTCTGCACGACCTGCTCCATGGCAGCACTCCGCGAACCTTTAATCAAAACGGTTAATTCCCGATGTTCGGACAACAGCGTCCGTAAACGTTCAGTCAATGCGGTTTTAGTGGCGAAATGTTCGCCAACTCCGCTACTTTCACTCATGTATGCGCTCAGTTCACCAACGCTGAGAACGCGATCGACCCCTGCGGCCTTTGCCGCCAGGCCCACTTCACGGTGACACTGCTCCGCCTCGTCTCCCAGCTCAGCCATATCGCCCACCACCATTACGCGATAGCCAGGCATCTCGCCCAGCACCTGTGCGGCGGCCGTCATTGAGCCGACGTTGGCGTTATAGCTGTCATCCAGCAGCAGCTGATGCTCAGAGAGACGGATGGGGAACAGGCGGCCAGGCACGGCCTGCAGGTTTTTTAACCCGCGCTGAATGGCGCTGAGCGGCGCGTCGACCGACAGCGCCAGCGCGGCGGCAGCCAGCGCGTTGGCAATGTTATGGCGGCCAGGCAGCGGCAGCGTAATGGCAATATCGCCGCCCGGCGTCTGCATCGTGAAGTGCGTTCCATCAACGCCCATACGTACGTCACGCACGCTAAAGTCGCTCTCTGCCGCCTGAGGAGAAAAGCGCCAGACGCGCTTGCCGTGCAGGTTGTTCTGCCAGTGCGGCCAGTCGTTGCTGTCGGCGTTGAGGATAGCGGTGCCGTTCGCCGGCAGACCGTTGAAGATCTCCCCTTTCGCCTTCGCCACGCCCGCCAGCGAGCCGAAGCCTTCCAGGTGTGCCGCCGCCAGGTTATTCACCAGTGCGCTCTCTGGACGCGTCAGCTCGGTGGTGTAGGCAATTTCGCCCTGGTGATTGGCACCCAGCTCAATCACGGCGTACTGATGCTGCGGCGCCAGGCGCAGCAGCGTCATCGGCACGCCAATATCATTATTCAGGTTGCCAGCGGTATAGAGCGTTTCACCGCACTCGCGCAGGATCGCGGCGGTCATCTCTTTCACCGAGGTTTTGCCGGAGGAGCCGGTCAGCGCCACGACGCGCGCCTTCGACTGCTGGCGCACCCAGGCGGCCAGCTTGCCGAACGCGATACGCGTGTCGGCGACCACCACCTGCGGGACAGAAAGAGGTAAATGCTTACTCACTAACAGCGCCTGCGCGCCGCTGGCGATAGCGTCAGCGGCAAAGTCGTGGGCATCGAAGCGTTCGCCGACCAGCGCAACAAACAGGCTGCCAGGCGTCACTTTACGCGTATCAGTAGTCACCTCGTTGAGGGTCAAATCGCTGCCGTGGAGCGTACCACCGCTGATTTCAGCCAGAGTTTTCAGGGAAACCGGGATCATGCCGTTACTCCTAATAGCGCGGCAACCGTGGTGCGGTCGGAGTAATCCAGACGGCGATTTCCCACGATTTGATAATCTTCGTGACCTTTACCCGCCACCAGCACGATGTCGTCAGGCTGCGCCTGGAGAACGGCGTTAGTGACAGCTTGCGCACGTCCGGCGACGACGCGTGCGCGGTGCGGCTCAAGCAGGCCGGTCAAAATGTCGTTAACGATAGCCTGCGGATCTTCGCTGCGCGGGTTGTCGTCAGTAATCACTAACACGTCCGCGAACTGCTCGGCGATGGCACCCATCAGGGGACGCTTGCCTTTATCGCGGTCGCCGCCGCAGCCGAACAGACACCACAGCTTGCCTGTGCAGTGCAGGCGCGCCGCCTGCAGCGCTTTTTCCAGCGCGTCTGGCGTATGGGCATAATCGACGACTACGGTGGGTTTGCCTGGCGCACTGAAGACTTCCATGCGCCCGCATACCGGCTGTAGCTGGGGTGCGGTCCGCACCAGATCGGCAAGCGGATAATCCAGCGCCAGCAGCGTGGCAAAAGCCAGCAGCAGGTTACTGACGTTAAAGGCGCCCATCAGACGGCTGTCGAACTCGCTCTCGCCCCAGCTGGAGCTGAAGCGGATATGCGCGCCGCTCTCCTGATAGGTCACCTCTTCCGCTTTTACCCAGCGGCCACGGCAGCCGGGCTGCAAATTGTCTTCCATAGTAACGGCGACGGCATCAGGCAGCGTTGCCAGCCAGCGGCGGCCAACCTCATCGTCGGCGTTCAGGATCATGCTGCCAACCTGATGCTCGGTGAACAGCAGTTTTTTAGCCGACTCATAGGCCTGCATGTCGCCGTGATAGTCGAGATGATCGCGGCTCAGATTGGTAAAGACCGCCGCAGCGAACGGCAGCGCCGCCACGCGGTGCTGCACCAGACCGTGCGAGGAGACTTCCATAGCGGTCAGCGTCGCGCCCTGCTGCTGCAGCGCCTGCAGCTGGTGCTGCACGTCAACGGCGGAGCCGGTGGTGTTTTCGGTCGCCGTCAGGTGTCCCAGCAGACCGTTACCAACCGTGCCCATCACCGCGCCGGTTTCCCCCAGCAGCTGCGCCCACTGCGCCAGCAGCTGGGTGGTGGTGGTTTTACCGTTGGTGCCGGTAACGCCGATAAGCTTCTGCTTCTCGCCGGGCTGACCGTAGAAGCGGCCCGCCAGCGCAGAGAGACGCTGTTGAAGCTGCGCCAGGTAGATCACCGGCACGCCGTGCATCTCAACGATATCGCCATCGCTGGCTTCGCCTTCGGCCTCTGCGATCACCGCAGAAACGCCCTGCGCGATCGCCTGTGGAATAAAACGCCGTCCATCGGCGTGGTGGCCTGCCACGGCCACAAACAGATCGCCGGACGCCGCCTTGCGGCTGTCCAGTGTCATGTCACCCAGGGGACGCGCCGGCGCGCCTGGCACCCATGGGTCCAGCAAGTCGCGCAGGTTACGATCTGTCACTTTTTTCCTCACTTCTGTTAGTCACCAGCTCGTTTTTGTCATTGGTCGGCAACGCATCCGGCTCGATGTTCATGGTGCGCAGTACGCCGCCCATGATGGCACCGAACACCGGCGCGGAGACCGCACCACCGTAATATTTACCGGCCTGGGGATCGTTGATCACCACCACCAGCGCAAAACGAGGATGACTGGCAGGCGCAACGCCTGCGGTATAAGCAATGTATTTATTGACGTAACGGCCATCCGGCCCGACTTTTTTCGCCGTACCGGTTTTAATCGCGATGCGATAGCCTTTGATGGCCGCTTTTATGCCGCCGCCGCCTGGCAGCGCCACGCTTTCCATCATATGAACCACGGTTTTTACTACTGATTCCGGGAAAACGCGCTCGCCCGCGACGGGCGGATCGACTTTGGTGATCGACAGTGGTCGGTGAATGCCGAAGCTGCCAATCGTTGCGTAGACACGCGCTAACTGTAACGGCGTTACCATTAGCCCGTAGCCGAAAGAGAAGGTGGCCCTCTCTATGTCAGACCACCGTTGTTTTTGAGGGTATAAGCCACTACTTTCCCCGACCAGCCCCAAATTGGTCGGTTTACCCAGGCCAAAGCGCGCATAAGTTTCTACAAGCGCTGAGGAGGGCATCGCTAACGCCAGCCGTGAAACGCCGACGTTACTCGACTTCTGCAGAATCCCGGTAAGGGTCAGTTCGTTATAGCGCGCCACGTCTTTGATCTCGTGACCATTGACGCGGTACGGTACGGTATTAAGCACGCTGTTTTCCCGCACCACGCCGCGCTGCAGCGCCGTCATCACCACCATCGGCTTAACGGTCGAGCCAGGCTCGAAAATGTCGGTGATGGCGCGGTTACGCATCATCTCTTTGGGCGTGTTGCTGAGGTTATTGGGGTTATAGGCCGGGCTGTTCGCCATTGCCAGCACTTCGCCGGTGTTAACGTCGACCAGCACGGCGGTGCCCGATTCAGCTTTGTTGAACGCCACCGCGTTGTTGAGTTCACGGTAGACCAGCGCCTGCAGGCGTTCGTCGATGCTGAGCGTCAGGTTGTGGGCAGCGCGGCTGTCCACCGATGAGATATCTTCGATTACGCGGCCGTTGCGGTCTTTGCGCACGGTACGTTCGCCCGGCGCGCCGGTCAGCCACTTATCGAAGCTCTTTTCGATGCCCTCGATGCCCTGACCATCAATATTGGTAAAGCCGATCAGGTGAGAAGTGACCTGACCGGCGGGATAGTAGCGGCGCGACTCTTCACGCAGATGGATCCCCGGCAGCCTGAGCTTTTTGATGTAGTCGCTGATGGCGGGACTGACCTGGCGCGCCAGGTAGATAAAACGACCTTTCGGGTTGGCGTTAACGCGGGTTGCCAGCTGATCGAGCGGGATAGAGAGCGCGTCAGCGAGCGCCTTCCAGCGGCCGTCGAGGGTGACGCCGCCGGCGTCGTGCAATTCTTTCGGGTCGGCCCAGATGGCGTTGACCGGCACGCTGACCGCCAGCGGACGACCGGCGCGATCGCTAATCATGCCGCGCGCGGTGGGAACAGCCTGCACGCGCAACGAACGCAGATCGCCCTCTTTCACCAGCTTGTCCGGGCTGATGACCTGTAGCCAGGCAACGCGGGAGAGCAGACCGAACAGCGCCAGTAAAATACAGCCGCACAGCAACGCAAAACGCCAGCTTACAAAGCTGGCTTTATCTTCCTGTTTTTTCAACTTCAGCGTTTTGCTTGCGCCGCTCATTGCGATTTAGCGTTCCTTATTTCTGTACCACGATATTTTCCTGAGACGGGTCCACATGCTGTAGCTGCAGCTTCTCGGTGGCGATGCGCTCCACCCGGCTGTGATCGCCCAGCGCGTTCTCCTCAAGGATCAGGTTACGCCATTCAATGTCTAGCGCGTCGCGCTCTAACACCAGCTGTTCGCGCTGCGCGGTCAGCAGACGCGTTTTGTGCGTCGTCGTCACCACCATCACGGCCGACACCAGCACGGCGATCAGCAAAATCAGCGGAATTTTGCCGAATCGCAGCAGATCGCCGCCGATGACTCCCGGCAGGCTGTGACGTTCGTTGCCGATCATGCCTCGGTTCTCTCCGCGATGCGCAGTACCGAACTGCGCGCGCGCGGGTTGTCTGCGACTTCCGCGTCGCCCGGCGTCATTTTGCCCAGCAGCTTCAGCTGACGTCCGCCCAGCGCGTTAAGCTGTGACTCGGTCATCGGTAAACCTGCCGGCACCTGCGGGCCGCGGCTCTGGTCGCGCATAAAACGCTTCACCAGGCGATCTTCCAGCGAGTGGAAGCTGATAACGGACAAACGTCCCTCCGGGGCCAGCGCCGTTAACGCGCCTTTTAACGCCATTTCAATCTCTTCCAGCTCGCTGTTGATCCAGATGCGGATCGCCTGAAAGCTGCGCGTCGCCGGATGCTTGAACTTATCTTTCACCGGCGTCGCCGCCGCGATCACCTCGGCCAGCTCTTTGGTGCGCGTCATCGGCTGTTCACGGTTGCGCTCAACGATGGCGCGCGCAATGCGTTTCGCGAAACGCTCCTCGCCGTAGGTCTTCAGCACAAAGGCGATATCCGCCTCTTCCGCCTTCAGCAGCCATTCGGCAGCGGAGTGTCCGCGCGTCGGATCCATGCGCATATCCAGCGGCCCGTCGCGCATAAAGGAGAAGCCGCGTTCAGCGTCGTCCAGCTGCGGCGACGACACGCCGAGATCGAGCAGGATGCCGCTGATTTTGCCGCTGAGCCCCAGCTCTTCGACATAGTCTGCCAGTGCGGAGAACGGCCCGTGCACGATAGAGAAACGCGGATCGTCGATCTCAGCGGCGGCGGCGATAGCTTGCGGGTCGCGATCGATAGCGATAAGCCGTCCCTGCGCGCCCAGCTGCGACAGAATCAAACGTGAATGTCCGCCGCGACCAAAGGTGCCGTCGATGTAGATGCCGTCTTCCCTGATGTTGAGGCCGTTAACCGCCTCGTCCAGCAGCACCGTGGTATGTTTAAAATTTTCCTGCATAGCTATAGCGACAAGTCCTGCAACCGCTCAGATAAAGGTTCCTGAGCCGACTGTTCTGCGTCAATGTCATCCTTAACTTGTTGATACCAGGTCTGTTCATCCCACAGTTCAAACTTGTTGAACTGGCCGACCAGCATCACTTCTTTCGTCAGGCTCGCGTGTTGCCGAAGGGTATTCGCCAGCAGTAAACGGCCTGCGTTGTCCATCTGACACTCACTGGCATGCCCCAGCAGCAGACGCTGTACGCGACGCTCAACGGGGTTCATGCTGGATAAGCGAGACAGCTTTTTTTCGATGATTTCCCATTCGGGCAAGGTATAAAGCAACAGGCATGGCTGATGAAGGTCGATGGTACATACCATCTGCCCTTGAGATTCCCCGATCAGCGTGTCGCGATAGCGCGTTGGTACGGCCAGTCGCCCCTTGCTGTCGAGATTGACTAACGTTGCTCCACGGAACATGCCAGTCTTCCCCTCAGCTCCCCATTTTCACCACTTTACCCCACTTTTTACCACGCCACGAGTTTACGGAGGCGACGAAATCGTTGTCAAGCCGAAGCGCGGCGGGAATATAACTATTTACAAGGGGTAATTTCGCTGATCGAAAAGCGACAAACGGGGCAAAAGGTCAATTTTAAAAATTAACCTGATGAATAATGGAATAAAAACCAGGGCGCCTGAAAAAATGCTTAAAAATAAGCCTGACGACCTGCGCTAATATTCTTCACTATTTCTGAGACAGGGGCTGCATTTTAGGGGTGTTCCGAAAGCGGTGCTGGCCGCTTGAGGCGGGTCGGGAGCGGGCATCCCCCTTAAGAAATGGACATTTAACAATCACATCGCTGCTAATTTGTTAGATGAGGTGTCGCAGATTTACGCTTTTTTACCCTAAAAGCGGAAAAATATTAATACAGAAAAATTTAAGGGCAGCGGTATTGCTGCCCGCCAACTATTTAACTCTGCGGCTCAGCTGGCCGCGGCGAAATAAATTTCGCCGAATGCGAGTTAATCCCGGTTTCGGTTTTCGCGGTTCATCAAGCGAAGCAAGAACTAACTCCAGCACGCGCTCCGCCACGTCGCGATGACGCTGCCCGACGGCCAGCACCGGACACTCTAAAAAGTCCAGTAATTCGTGGTCGCCAAAGGTCGCGATGGCGAGGTCGGTCGGCAGGCGCCCGTCGCGTTTTAGCGTCACATCCATAACGCCCTGCAGCAGGCCGAATGAGGTCGTGAACAGCGCCTCTGGCATATCGTGATCGTCAAGGTACTTCTCAAACAGCGCCGCCGCCGCCGTGCGCTCGAAGCTGTTGCAGTAGATATAGTCGATGGGGCGCGGATCCTCTTTCCAGGCGTCGCGGAAGCCCATCTCGCGCAGGAAACTGACGGAAAGCTCAGGCAGCGCGCCGAGAAACAGCACGTTTTTCACCGGCAGCTGACGCAATTCAGCCGCCAGCGTAAAAGCGTCGTCCTGATCGGCGCCGACGACGCTGGTGAAGTGTTCACGATCCAGCGCGCGGTCCAGCGCGATAATAGGCAGCGGATCGTTGATCCAGCGCTGATAGAACGGATGCTCGGGCGGCAAAGAGGTGGAAACGATTATCGCATCAACCTGGCGCTGCAGCAGATGTTCGATGCAGCGCATTTCATTGTCGGGCTGATCTTCCGAGCAGGCGATGAGCAGCTGATAGCCGCGCTGACGCGCCTGACGTTCAAGATAGTTGGCGATGCGGGTATAGCTGGTGTTTTCCAGATCGGGGATCACCAGGCCGATCGAGCGCGTGCGACCGGCGCGCAGGCCCGCCGCCACGGCATTAGGGTGGTAGTTATGCTCACGCACTACCGCCATCACTTTCTCGACGGTTTTTTCGCTGACACGATACTGCCGCGCTTTGCCATTAATGACATAACTGGCCGTGGTGCGCGACACGCCTGCCAGACGCGCGATTTCATCCAGTTTCACGATAACTCCATACTTCACGGCGAGCCGCGTTGCGGCAGATGTCCGCAACTAAGCTAAGGGTAACTCGTTTGTAACATCTAACAGCAGAACTTCGCGCTGAGCAACCGCTTTTCTTAGCGATCTCTGCATAGCGCATAAAATAAAAAAACCCGGCATTACGCCGGGTTAGAGACAGTCACCTGGGGAAATTACCGCATAATGCGATCGCCGCGCGACACGCCAACAATGCCGGAACGCGCCACTTCAACGATTTCCGCCACTTCACGCACGGTGTTAAGGAAGGCGTCGAGCTTGTCGCTGGTGCCCGCCAGCTGAACCGTGTACAGCGTCGGCGTCACGTCAATAATCTGACCGCGGAAGATTTCCGCGCTGCGCTTCACCTCTTCACGGCCGTAGCCGGTGGCCTGCAGCTTTACCAGCATGATTTCGCGTTCGACATAGGCACCCTGCCCCAGCTCGCTGACGCGCAGCACATCCACCAGCTTATGCAGCTGCTTTTCAATCTGCTCCAGCACCTTTTCATCGCCCACGGTCTGAATAGTCATGCGCGACAGGGTCGGATCGTCGGTTGGCGCGACGGTCAGGCTCTCGATGTTATAGCCGCGCTGGGAAAAGAGGCCCACCACGCGAGACAATGCGCCGGATTCATTCTCCAGCAGAACCGATAAAATACGACGCATACTTATGTCCTCTCCGTTTTGCTCAGCCACATCTCATCCATCGACCCGCCGCGGATCTGCATCGGGTAGACGTGCTCGCTGCCGTCGACGGTCACGTCGACGAACACCAGACGCCCCTTAGCCAGCGTATCCAGCGCCAGCTGCAGCTTCTCCTCCAGCTCAGAAGGATGTTGAATAGCGATACCGACGTGACCGTACGCCTCTGCCAGGCGCACGAAGTCCGGCAGCGACTCCATATAAGATTGCGAATGGCGGCCGGAATAGATCATATCCTGCCACTGCTTCACCATACCGAGAACGCGGTTGTTCAGGCTCAGCACCAGCACCGGCAGATCGTACTGCAGCGCGGTAGAAAGCTCCTGAATATTCATCTGAATGCTGCCGTCGCCGGTCACGCAGATAACCGTCTCCTGCGGCAGCGCCATTTTGACACCCAGGGCGGCCGGCAGCCCGAAGCCCATGGTGCCGAGCCCGCCGGAGTTGATCCAGCGGCGCGGTTTATCAAAGGGATAATAGAGCGCCGCAAACATTTGATGCTGGCCGACGTCCGAGGTGACGTACGCCTCGCCGTTGGTCAGGCGCCAGATGGTTTCGATCACCGCCTGTGGTTTGATCTTTTCGCTGGTGCGATCGTAAGCCAGGCATTTACGGCTGCGCCAGCCGTCGATGCTTTGCCACCAGTCGCGCAGGCTGTCGAGATCCTGCTTTGTCTCGCTTTGCGCCAGCAGATCGAGCATCTGCTGCAGCGTCTGTTTCGCATCGCCGACGATCGGAATATCCGCCGCCACGGTTTTCGAGATCGACGTAGGATCGATATCGATATGCAGCACCGTCGCATTGGGACAATATTTGGCCAGGTTATTGGTGGTGCGATCGTCAAAGCGCACGCCGACGGCGAAGATAAGATCGGCGTTATGCATTGTCATGTTGGCTTCGTAAGTGCCGTGCATGCCGAGCATGCCCACCGCCTGACGGTGCGTGCCGGGGAAGGCACCCAGCCCCATCAGCGAACTGGTGACCGGAATATTCAGCTGCTCCGCAAGCTGCAGCAACTCCGCCTCGCAGGCCGAGGTAATCGCACCGCCGCCGACATACATCACCGGCTTACGCGCGGCGAGCAGCGTGTTTAACGCGCGCTTAATCTGGCCTTTGTGGCCCTGGATGGTCGGATTATAGGAGCGCATGCTCACCGAATCCGGGTAGACATAAGGCAGCTTATTGGCCGGGTTCAGAATATCTTTCGGTAGATCGATCACCACCGGGCCCGGACGCCCGCTGGCTGCCAGCCAGAAGGCTTTTTTCAGCACGGTCGGGATCTCTTCGGTGCTTTTCACCAGAAAGCTGTGCTTCACCACCGGACGGGAAATCCCCACCATATCGCACTCCTGAAAGGCATCGTAGCCGATCAGCGAGGAAGGCACCTGCCCCGACAGGATCACCAGCGGAATTGAATCCATATAGGCGGTGGCGATACCGGTAATCGCATTGGTTGCGCCGGGTCCCGACGTGACCAGCACCACGCCGACTTCACCGGTCGCGCGCGCCAGGCCGTCGGCCATATGCACCGCACCCTGCTCGTGGCGCACCAGTACGTGATCGATTCCACCGACGGTTTGCAGCGCGTCGTAAATATCCAGTACCGCGCCGCCCGGATAACCGAACACCTGCTTTACGCCCTGATCGATTAACGAACGGACGACCATCTCGGCTCCTGACAACATCTCCATTTTCTGCCTCCAGGCTTGAGGAACTGAATCCACTGACGCTCGCTGTTCCAGCGCGCCACTGGCATCCTGCCCCACATTCGCCAGTTAAGATCAAAACCTTATGTTTATGCGCAGACGCCGGAACGCGTTTCCGACATCCAGATACAGAGAAATCTGCTTGGTTGATTGTTTTAAGAGTTGGTCGATTACCATAACCGTAGAAAACCTGGCAGGCAAACGTCAGAGTCTGCGCTTATCGTTACGCTGGCCGTAAAGCCTCTGCGCGATAAGTTAAGCGCGCGAGGAATTATCTAATTCACCGGAAGTTAGGCAGAATAAAATGCTGGAGACGAAATCATTTACAGCGGGTTATAAGAAATAATAAAAAATTAATTTCGCCTCCGTCAGCCCACAATTTTCCTGTGAAATTCATTTCTGGCGTTATTAACTCCGAAATAAAGCTGACGCACGACAATCTGCTGCCGCGCAGCGGTAAAACCTTTTTAGCGCAGCGGGAGAAGAAACCCAGTTTAAAAGATTAAAATCAGAAGCTTACATTATTCCCCCTGTACCATATCGCCGCTTCTGCGCGCCATTTTGTCTGACATTGTCTGTTTCACTGAGCTGGCTCGAAATCGCAGGATTTTTTCCTTAACCGTCGCCAAAAATACCCTTTTACTTATGGTTGACATCCCGTCCTGATTCCAGTACCAATATGTGCAGCACAAAATTTTACGAGGTTCGAATCCATGTTTCATTCATTCCGCCTACTCGGTCTACTACTTAACGCATTCAGTTTGCGCGGTAGACTCGTGGGCAGAATCAAACACTGATTCGAACCTGCTGAAAGTTAAAAACCCGCGCCTTGCGCGGGTTTTTTTATGCTCGTTGCACGGTGAAGTTAACGCATAAGGATGAATACGATGAGCCAGCAAGTCATTATTTTCGATACCACTCTGCGCGACGGTGAGCAGGCATTACAGGCCAGCCTGAGTGTGAAAGAAAAATTGCAGATCGCACTGGCGCTGGAGCGCATGGGCGTAGACGTGATGGAAGTCGGTTTTCCGGTCTCATCGCCGGGCGACTTTGAATCCGTGCAGACCATCGCGCGCACCATCAAAAACAGCCGCGTCTGCGGGCTGGCGCGCTGCGTCGAGAAAGATATCGATGCCGCCTGGGAAGCGCTGCGCGTGGCGGAGGCCTTTCGTATCCACACCTTTATCGCCACCTCGCCAATGCATATCGCCACCAAACTGCGCAGCACCCTGCCTGAGGTAATCGAGCGCGCTGTACAGATGGTGAAACGTGCGCGCAACTACACCAGCGACGTTGAATTCTCCTGCGAAGATGGCGGCCGCACGCCGATCGACGATCTGTGTCGGGTAGTGGAAGCAGCGATTAACGCCGGCGCCACCACCATTAACATCCCGGATACCGTGGGCTACACCCTGCCGGGCGAATACGCCAGCATCATCAGCCAGCTGATCAACCGCGTACCCAATATCGATAAAGCAATTCTGTCGGTGCATACCCACGACGATTTAGGCATGGCGACCGGCAATGCGCTGGCTGCCGTACAGGCGGGCGCGCGCCAGGTTGAAGGCACGCTGAACGGGCTGGGCGAGCGCGCCGGTAACTGCGCGCTGGAAGAGGTGATCATGGCGATTAAAACCCGCCAGCAGATCCTGAACGTGCATACCAACATCCATCACCAGGAAATCTACCGCACCAGCCAGATGGTCAGCCAGATCTGCAATATGCCGATCCCGGCGAACAAAGCGGTAGTCGGCTCTAACGCCTTCGCTCACTCCTCCGGTATTCATCAGGATGGCGTGCTGAAAAACCGCGAAAACTACGAGATCCTGACGCCAGAGTCGATCGGCCTGCATAAAATCCAGCTGAACCTGACCTCACGCTCCGGCCGTGCCGCGGTAAAACACCGCATGGAAGAGATGGGCTACAAAGAGAGCGACTACAGCCTGGACGCGCTGTATGACGCCTTCCTGAAGCTGGCCGACAAGAAAGGCCAGGTATTTGATTACGATCTGGAAGCGCTGGCCTTTATCAATAAGCAGCATGAGGAGCCGGAATATTTCCAGCTGAATGCGTTCAACGTGCAGACCGGCTCCAGCGTCACGGCGACCGCGTCGGTGCAGCTGGGCTGCGGCGAAGAGACCAAAGCGGACGCCGCGACCGGCAACGGCCCGGTCGACGCGGTTTATCAGGCGATCAACCGCATTACCGGCTTTGAAGCCGAGCTGGTGAACTACAAGTTAACGGCAAAAGGCCACGGCGAGAACGCGCTGGGCCAGGTGGATATCGTGGTTAACTACAACGGCCGCAAATTCCACGGCGTGGGTCTGGCGACCGATATCGTCGAGTCCTCCGCGAAGGCGATGGTAAACGCGCTGAACAATATCTGGCGCGCCAAAGAAGTCGAAAAAGAATTGCAGCGCAAATTTCAGAAGGAAACGGTGTAACTATGTCTACCTCTTCTCATATCGCAGTATTGCCCGGCGACGGTATCGGCCCGGAAGTCATGGCGCAGGCCCTGAAAGTGCTGGACGCCATTCGCCACCGCTTTGATATGCGTATTACCACCAGCGAATATGACGTCGGCGGCATCGCCATCGACCGCCACGGTGAACCGCTGCCGCCCGCAACCGTTGCGGGCTGCGAGCAGGCGGACGCCATTCTGTTTGGCTCGGTCGGCGGCCCGAAATGGGAGCATCTGCCGCCCGCCGCACAGCCGGAGCGCGGCGCGCTGCTGCCGCTGCGCAAGCATTTCAAACTGTTCAGCAACCTGCGTCCGGCCGCGCTCTATCAGGGTCTGGAAGCCTTCTGCCCGCTGCGTGCCGATATCGCCGCGAAAGGCTTTGATATTCTGTGCGTGCGTGAGCTGACCGGCGGCATCTACTTCGGCCAGCCGAAAGGACGCGAAGGCAACGGCCCGCACGAGCGCGCCTTCGACACCGAGGTCTATCACCGTTTCGAAATTGAACGCATCGCCCGCATCGCCTTTGAGTCGGCGCGCAAGCGTCGCAATAAAGTCACCTCTGTGGATAAAGCCAACGTGCTGCAGACGTCGGTAATGTGGCGCGAAATCGTCAATGAAGTGGCGCAGGACTATCCGGACGTCCAGCTGAGCCACATCTATATCGACAACGCCACCATGCAGCTGATTAAAGATCCGTCGCAGTTCGATGTGCTGCTCTGCTCCAACCTGTTCGGCGATATCCTCTCTGACGAGTGCGCGATGATCACCGGCTCAATGGGCATGCTGCCCTCCGCCAGCCTGAACGAAGAGGGTTTTGGTCTGTATGAGCCAGCAGGCGGCTCTGCGCCCGACATCGCCGGACAGAATATCGCTAACCCGGTGGCGCAGATCCTGTCGCTGTCGCTGCTGCTGCGCTACAGCCTGAATGCAGATGCCGCCGCCGACAGCATTGAGCGCGCCGTCAGCCGCGCGCTGGAAGAAGGCTACCGCACCCGAGATTTGGCCGGTGATGGCCCCGCCGTCACCACGGATGAGATGGGCAGCGTGATTGCCCGCTTTATCGCCGAGGAAAAATAAAATAATGAAAACTTTATACCAGAAGTTATTTGATGCACATGTCGTTCACGAAGCGCCCAACGAGACCCCGCTGCTCTATATCGATCGTCACCTGATCCATGAGGTGACGTCACCGCAGGCCTTTGACGGTCTGCGCGCCCATGGCCGCAAGGTGCGTCAGCCGTCGAAAACGTTCGCCACTATGGACCATAACGTGTCGACCCAGACCAAAGACATCAACGCCTCCGGCGAGATGGCGCGCATCCAGATGCAGGAGCTGATGAAGAACTGCGCCGAGTTCGGCGTGCAGCTTTACGATCTGAATCACCCGTTCCAGGGCATCGTTCACGTTATCGGGCCGGAACAAGGCATGACGCTGCCGGGCATGACCATCGTCTGCGGCGATTCGCACACCGCCACGCACGGCGCCTTCGGTTCGCTGGCCTTCGGCATCGGCACGTCGGAAGTTGAACATGTTTTTGCCACTCAGACGCTGAAGCAGGGTCGCGCGAAAACCATGAAAATCGAGGTGCTGGGCGACGCCGCGCCGGGCATTACCGCAAAAGATATCGTGCTGGCGATCATTGGCAAAACGGGCAGCGCAGGCGGCACCGGCCACGTGGTCGAGTTCTGCGGGCCGGCTATCGAAGCGCTGAGCATGGAAGGTCGCATGACCCTGTGCAATATGGCGATCGAGATGGGCGCCAAAGCGGGTCTGGTGGCACCGGATGACACCACCTTCAGCTACCTGAAAGGCCGCCAGTTTGCGCCGCAGGGCGAGAAGTGGGAGCAGGCGGTGGCATACTGGCGCACCCTGAAGTCCGATGAAGGCGCGCACTATGACGCTGTTGTGACGCTGAACGCCGCCGATATCGCGCCGCAGGTCACCTGGGGCACCAATCCAGGTCAGGTCATTGCCGTGGATGAGCCGATCCCGAACCCGGCCTCTTTTGCCGATCCGGTTGAGCGTGCCTCAGCCGAGAAGGCGCTGGCCTATATGAATCTGCAGCCGGGCATTCGCCTGACTGACGTCGCAATCGATAAGGTGTTTATCGGCTCCTGCACCAACTCACGTATCGAGGATCTGCGCGCCGCGGCGGCTATCGCCAAAGGGCGCAAGGTCGCGCCGGGCGTGGTGGCGATGGTGGTGCCGGGTTCCGGCCCGGTAAAAGCGCAGGCGGAAGCGGAAGGACTGGACAGGATTTTCCTCGACGCCGGTTTCGAATGGCGTCTGCCGGGCTGCTCAATGTGTCTGGCGATGAATAACGATCGCCTGAATCCGGGCGAGCGCTGCGCCTCGACCAGCAACCGTAACTTTGAAGGGCGCCAGGGCCGTGGTGGTCGTACTCACCTGGTCAGCCCGGCAATGGCCGCCGCTGCGGCGGTTTCCGGCCACTTTGCCGATATCCGTGAACTGACAGGAGCGTAATCATGGCGAATAAATTTACTCAGCACACCGGCATCGTCGCCCCGCTGGACGCGGCAAACGTCGACACCGACGCCATTATTCCCAAGCAGTTTCTGCAGAAGGTGACGCGCACCGGCTTTGGCGCGCATCTGTTTCACGACTGGCGTTTCGACGACGACGCGGGCCAGGTACCCACCGCCAGCTTTGTGCTGAACAAGCCCGAGTTTCAGGGCACCAGCATTCTGCTGGCGCGCGAGAACTTTGGCTGCGGCTCGTCGCGCGAGCACGCCCCCTGGGCGCTGACCGACTTTGGTTTTCACGTGGTGATTGCGCCGAGCTTTGCCGACATCTTCTACGGCAACAGCTTTAACAACCAGCTGCTGCCGGTGCGGCTCAGCGACGAGCAGGTGGACGAGATGTTTAAGCTGGTGGCGGCGCAGCCGGGCATCCGCTTTACCGTGGATCTTGAAGCGCAGACGGTGACGGCGGGCGATAAGGTCTACCCGTTCGAGATCGACAGCTTCCGCCGCCACTGCATGCTGAACGGCCTGGACAGCATCGGCCTGACGCTGCAGCACGAAGCGGCGATTACCGACTTCGAACAGCGCCAGCCTGCGTTTCTGAATTAAGGCTTACCAGATGGGCAGAAGAGCAAAGCGTCCCGCGGCATGAATGTCGTGGGTCGGGCAAGGATGGATGCCTTGATCGGCTTTGCGATCGGCCTGTGCCACCCTCGTTAGCCCCTCTCCTGTTTAAGGGCGACCACCGTGTCGCCCTTCTCTTTTATACGTTCTTCACGCGCGCCGACATGGCGAACGCCGCGACAGCCAGCCCCAGCGCCAGCCAGTACACCGCAATATGTCCGAAGCGCTCGCTCAGCGTTCCCTGAATCACGCCCGCCAGAATCATTCCGGTCGAAATCGAGTTGGTAAACATCGTCGTCGCCGCACCCGGCCTGCCCGGCATCAGATCCTGAAACCACAGCATGCCGATACCGGCGATAATGCCGATAAACACCGCGTTAAACAGCTGCAGCACCATCAGCGCGGTCTGCGAAGCGAACATCGCCAGCCCGGCGTAAAACAGAATGCCCGCCGCCAGCGCGATCAGCATCAGGTTGCGCTTGCCGACGCGCTTCGCATAGTGACCGGCCAGCAGCATCACCGGAATTTCCAGCCCGGCCGCCGTGCCCATCAGCAGCCCCGCCAGCTTCTCCGGCAGGCCGAGCGTGACGCTGATATAGAGCGGCATATCGATGATATACATGGTGTTGCAGGTCCACATCGTCACCGAGGCGATAAACAGCAGGCGCACGTCGCGGTCGCGCCAGCCGCTTAACGGCATGCCGCCGCTCTGCATCAGCGGCTCGGCGCGCGGCACCGACGGCAGGGTGAACTTGATCAGCAGAATGCAGAGCAGAAACAGCGCCGCCGCCACCAGGAAGAGCGTCACAAAGCCGAAGTTAAGCGCCAGCGCAAACGACAGCGGCGGGCCGATGACCCAGGCGAGCGAAAGCTGGGCGCGCATCACCGAGCTGAACATCACCGCTTCGCGCGCCGACCGATCGGCATACTCGCGCGCCAGCGCGAAGATCTGCGGCATTGACACGCTGGCCAGCGCCGAGAGCAGCACGCCCAGGGTAATCAGCGTCAGATAGTGGCGGGTAAAGGCGAACAGCAGCGCGTTGCAAAACGCCATCGCACAGCAAAAGAGGATCAGCGTGCGGCGATCGCCGCGGCTGTCGGAACGCTTCGCCACCAGCATGCTGACCAGGATGCCCGCGATGGCGTTAACGGTAAAAAAGAGCCCGACCCAGAGGGGGCGCGCCTGCACTTCTCGCGTCAGAAACAGGCTCAGCGTCGGCGCCTGCAGCGCGCCGGCGACGCCGATCATAAAAGAGGCGGCCATAAAGGCGAGAAAGACCGGATTGATACGGCGCTTCCGGGTTAACAGCGACTTCATAGCGACATCCCTTTACGGTGGTAAAAGCAGGAAAACAAGAGAGAGGATTCTAGCGCAACAGAAAAAAGCCAGCAGGAAAAATCTCTGCTGGCGGTGTAATTGCACCCTACTCAGAAAGATCCCGCCGCAGCGGAATCGTGGTCGAGCGCCATTCCGTATTGAATGCCTCCCGCTCTTCCAATAGCGCTAAGTTTGCCCTTAATATGAGGCAGGAAAAACTGAGCGCTTTTCACAGGGAGTTCCTCTTTTATGTCCTCATCACGCCTTAAGCAGCAGTTTATCCGCCTGTGGCAAAGCTGCCAGGGCGAAAGCCAGCTGGTCACGCTCAGCGAGCTGGCTGAGCAGCTGCACTGCTCGCGTCGCCATATGCGTAACCTGCTTAACGCGATGCAGGAGGCGGGCTGGCTCACCTGGCAGGCAGAGGCGGGACGAGGCAAGCGCTCGCAGCTTATTTTCCGTTATACCGGCCTGGCGCTGCAGCAGCAGCGCGCTGAGGATCTGCTGGCGCAGGATCGCATCGATCAGCTGGTGCAGCTGGTGGGCGACAAGGCGGAGGTGCGCCAGATGATCCGCGCCCATCTCGGCCGCAGCTTTCGCCAGGGTAAACATATTCTGCGCGTGCTCTACTATCGCCCGCTGCTAAACCTGCTGCCCGGCTCGCCGCTGCGCCGTTCTGAAACGCATCTGGCGCGTCAGATCTTCAACGGCCTGACGCGTATAAATGAGGAAAACGGGGAAGTAGAGGCGGATATCGCCCATCACTGGCAGTCGATCTCGCCGCTGCACTGGCGTTTTTACCTGCGCCCGGCGATCCGCTTTCATCACGGCCGCGAGCTGGAGATGGCGGACGTGACGTCGAGCCTGGAACGCCTGCGTCCGCAGCCGCTCTTCTCCCATATTCAGCGCATCGATTCGCCCGCGCCCTGGACGCTGGATCTCCATCTGAGCGAACCCGACGACTGGCTGCCGTGGCTGCTCGGCAGCGTCAGCGCCATGATCCTGCCGCGTGAATGGCCGCAGATGCGCGACTTCGCCCGCCATCCGGTCGGCACCGGCCCTTATCGCGTAGTGCGTAACCAGCAGAGTCAGCTAAAGATCGAGGCGTTTGACGACTACTTTGGCTTTCGCGCGCTGATCGACGATGTCTCTATCTGGGTGCTGCCGGAGATTAGCGACGAGCTGGTTTACGCCGGCGTGCGTCTGCAAGGTGCCGCCGAGGATGAAAAACTGGAAGAGAGCCGTCTTGAAGAGGGCTGCTATTTTCTGCTGTTCGACCAGCGCTCCACTCAGGGACGCGATGCCGCCGTCCGGCGCTGGCTCTGCCATCTGCTGAATCCCGTCGCCCTGCTTAACTATGCCGAGGCAGGCTACCAGCGCTACTGGTATCCCGCTTACGGCCTGCTGCCGCGCTGGCATCATCGCCGCGATCTTACGCCGGCGACGAAGCCGCCCGGGCTGGAGAGCCTGACGCTGACGTGGTACAGCCAGCACGTGGAGCATGAGGGGATCGCCAGCGCACTGCGCCCGCTGCTGGCGCAGCATAACGTGCGGCTGATTACCCGCGCGGTCGAGTATGAAACCTGGCATCAGGGCGAGGCGGAAAGCGACATCTGGCTCGGCAGCGTCAATTTCACCCTGCCGCTGGAGTATTCGCTGTTCGCCCAGCTCTACGAGCTTCCGCTGCTGCATCACTGTCTGCCGCTCGACTGGGAAGCGGACGCCGCGCGCTGGCGAGGCAAAACGCTGCCGCTGGCGGAGTGGAGCAAACGGCTGCTGGATGCAGATAGTCTGCATCCGCTGTTTCATCACTGGCTGCTGCTCGAAGGCCAGCGCAGCATGCGCGGCGTGCGCCTGAATACTCTCGGCTGGTTCGACTTTAAATCCGCCTGGTTCGCGCCGCCGACGCTGTGACGCTTTCCCCCTGGCGACGAAATGTCTAGAATGAGCCGTTCTCAACGGGGTGCCTGCAAAAGGCTGAGAGAAACCCGTCGAACCTGATTCGGTTAATACCGACGTAGGGATTTGAGAGGCTGCTACGCTCAGATCCTTTGCGACTCATAACAATTCTCCCTCAGGAGCGCAAAGTGGTTAAACAGATCCTCCCTCTGCTGATGTTGCTGTCCGTGCCGGCGCTGGCGGCAAAACCGGCCCTGACCGTCTACACCTACGACTCCTTTTCCGCCGAATGGGGCCCCGGCCCGGCGGTGAAAAAAGCCTTTGAGGCGCAGTGCGGCTGCGAGCTGCGCTATGTGGCGCTGGAGGATGGCGTCTCGCTGCTGAACCGCGTGCGCATGGAAGGCAAAAACAGTAAGGCTGACGTGGTGCTCGGCCTCGATAACAACCTGCTACAGGCGGCGCAGCAGACCGGCCTGTTCGCTAAAAGCGGGGTCGATCTCCATAACCTGACGCTGCCGGGCGGCTGGCAGGATCAAACCTTCGTGCCCTTCGACTACGGCTACTTCGCCTTCGTCTATGACAAAACGCGCCTTAAAAACCCGCCCACCAGCCTGAAAGAGCTGGTAGAGAGCCCGCAAAAATGGCGCGTGATCTACGAAGATCCGCGCACCAGCACCCCGGGGCTGGGTCTGCTGCTCTGGATGCAGAAGGTTTACGGCGACAAGGCGCCGGAGGCCTGGCAGAAGCTGGCGCAGAAAACCGTTACCGTGACCAAGGGCTGGAGTGAAGCCTACGGCCTGTTCCTGAAAGGGGAAGGCGATCTGGTGTTGAGCTACACCACCTCGCCCGCCTATCACCTGATCGAAGAGAAGAAAGAGAATTACGCCGCCGCGCCGTTCGCCGAAGGCCACTATTTGCAGGTCGAGGTTGCCGCGCAGCTTGCCAGCAGCAAGCAGCCGAAGCTGGCGCAGCAGTTTATGCAGTTTATGCTGACCCCCGCCTTCCAGAACGCCATCCCGACCGGCAACTGGATGTATCCGGTGATAAAAAGCGACCTGCCGGCGGGCTATCAAACCCTGAGCGTGCCGCAAACCGCGCTGCAGTTTAGCCCGCAGGAAGTCGCGCAGCAGCGCGCAGACTGGATTAGCGCATGGCAACGCGCCGTCAGCCGCTAATCCCACTCTGGATGGTGCCGGGCAGCAGCGCCGCGCTGCTGCTGTGCGGCGTGGCGCTGCTGGCGTTCGGCGCGCTCTGGGCCAGCGCGCCGACGGGCGACTGGCGCGCGCTGCTGCACGACAGCTATCTGCACCACGTAGTGCGATTCTCTTTCACCCAGGCATTGCTCTCCGCCCTGCTGTCGCTGCTGCCTGCGATACCCCTGTCGCGCGCCCTCTACCGACGGCGTTTTCCCGGCCGTCAGCTGCTGCTGCGCCTCTGCGCCATGACGCTGGTGCTGCCCGTGCTGGTGGCGGTATTCGGCCTGCTGACGGTCTATGGCCGCGTTGGCTGGCTGGCGCAGCTCTGCCAGCTGTTCGGCGTCGACTACCGCTTTTCGCCCTATGGGCTGCAGGGCATTCTGCTGGCGCACTGCTTTTTCAACCTGCCGCTGGCGACGCGCCTGATGCTGCAGACGCTGGAGACGATTCCGGGCGAGCAGCGTCAGCTCGCCGCCCAGCTCGGGCTGCGCGGCTGGCATCTTTTCCGCCTGCTGGAGTGGCCCTGGCTGCGCCGCCAGCTGCTGCCGACCGGCGCGCTGATTTTTATGCTCTGCTTCGCCAGCTTCGCCACCGTGCTCTCGCTGGGCGGCGGCCCGCAGGCCACCACCATTGAGCTGGCGATCTTTCAGGCGCTGAGTTACGACTACGATCCCGGCCGCGCCGCGCTGCTGGCGCTGATCCAGCTCGCCTTCTGCCTGACGCTGGTGCTGCTGAGCCAGCGCTTCAGCAAGGCGATACCTGCGGGCAGCGCGCAGCTGCGCGGCTGGCGCGACCCGCACGATTCGCGGCGCGCGCGCATCGGCGACGGCCTGCTTATCGCGCTGGCGCTGTTACTGCTGCTGCCGCCGCTGCTGGCGGTGATGGTTGACGGGCTGCGCGGCATATCGGGCGGCGCGCTGGCGCAGCCGGCGCTATGGCAGGCGACGCTGACCTCGCTGCGTATCGCCATCGGCGCGGGCGCGCTCTGCGTCACGCTCACCATGATGCTGCTGTGGAGCAGTCGCGAGCTGCGCCAGCGCCAGCGCACGCTGCCAGCGCAGGTGATGGAGACAAGCGGTATGCTGATTCTGGCAATGCCGGGCATCGTGCTGGCCACGGGCTTCTTTTTACTTTTTAACGCCACCACCGGCCTGCCCGACTCGCCCGACGGGCTGGTGATCTTCGCCAACGCGCTGCTCGCCATTCCCTATGCGCTAAAGGTGCTGGAAAATCCGATGCGCGACAGCGCCGAGCGCTATTCGCACCTGTGCGCCTCGCTGGGGATTAGTGGCTGGAACCGACTGCGGCTGATTGAGCTGCGCGCGCTGAAGCGTCCGCTGGCGCAGGCGCTGGCCTTTGCCTGCGTGCTCTCTGTCGGCGACTTCGGCGTGGTGGCGCTGTTCGGCAGCGCCGACTTCCGAACCCTGCCTTTTTACCTCTATCAGCAGACCGGCGCCTATCGCGGCGCGGACGGCGCGGTTACCGCCCTGCTGCTGTTAGCGATCTGCCTGCTGCTGTTTACCCTGATGGAAAAATTACCTGGCCACCATGCTGACACTGACTAATCTCACCTACCTCTATCAGCATCTGCCGATGCGTTTCAGCTTCAGCGCCGAACGCGGCGAGCGGCTGGCGGTGCTCGGCCCCAGCGGTGCGGGTAAAAGTACGCTGCTCAGCCTGATCGCCGGCTTTCTGCCGGTGAGCCAGGGCGCGCTGCGCATCGACGGCGCGGATCACGCCCATAGCGTGCCGTCGCAGCGTCCGGTGTCGATGCTGTTTCAGGAGAACAACCTCTTTCCCCACCTTAGCGTGCAGCAGAATATGGCGCTGGGTCTGCACCCTGGGCTGAAGCTGAACGCCGCGCAGCGGCGGCAGCTGGAAGAGATTGCCGATCAGGTTGGATTAAGCGATCTGCTGACGCGCCTGCCGGGCCAGCTCTCCGGCGGCCAGCGTCAGCGCGCCGCGCTGGCGCGCTGTCTGCTGCGCGACCGGCCGGTGCTGCTACTGGACGAGCCCTTCTCGGCGCTCGATCCGGCGTTGCGTAACGAGATGCTGCTGCTGGTGCGGCGCGTCTGCGAGGCGCGGGCGATTACCCTGCTGATGGTGTCGCACAGTCTGGAGGATGCGCAGCAGATTGCGCCGCGCAGCCTGGTGATCGTCGATGGTCGCGTCTACTGGGACGGCGCGACCGAGACGCTGCTGTCGGGCGGCACGCGCGAGGCCGACGTGCTCGGCATCGCGCGATCGTCAGGCAAAGAACACGCGCCATAACAGCTGGCGGAACAGCGGCATCATCGGGTGGAACTGGATCGCGACGAAGGCGGCGACCGCAATCGCGATGCTCAGCGGTGCCAGCCAGCGCAGGCGCGCAGGCGGCAGCCAGGCGGTGGCCCAGTCGCGGCTTTTGCCGCTGCGCCACCAGCGCCAGCCGAGCCAGCAGCCGAGCCAGACCAGCAGCGCCACCAGCAACAGCAGCCATTTGAACGCGCCGCTCTGCGCATCCTTCGGCACGTCGATCGCCACCCCCGCCAGAATGCCCGGCAGCAGATAGAGCGGCGGCCACAGCACGCAGCCAATCAGGTTCGGCGGCAGAAACTTGCGCACCGGCAGCTCAAGCATGCCGGCCGCCAGCGGGATCAGCGGACGCGTCGGCCCGACGAAGCGCCCGACCAGAATAGTGAACATGCTGTGCTGATGCAGCGCGTGCTCGGTTTTATCCAGCAGCCCTTTATATTTTTGCAGGTATTTCCAGCGGTGCAGCGGTCCCTGAAACTTCCAGCCGATGCCGTATGAGATCCAGTCGCCCAGCAGGCAGCCAACAAAGCCCGCCGCCCAGGCGGGATAAAGCCCAATCTGACCGCTGCCTACCAGCGCGCCCAGGCTCGCCATCATCACAGTGCCCGGCAGCAGCAGGCCGACAAAGGCCAGCGATTCAAGAAAGGTCACCAGCGCAACGGCGATCAGCGCGTACTCCAGCGACTGCGTAAACAGATGTTGAATCCAGGCTTCCATAACCTTCCTTACTCAGACTTTGGATGCTGGATTGTCCTGAGGCGGCACCACAGCGTCAAGGTAAGAATTGTAGGGCGATGTTGACAAAAGCGCGCCGCGCGCACTGGATAAATAACCATGTTATACTCTGGCTGTTTTTTCGTCTGGAGCCGATGTGAATACGCCTCGCGCAGGATTCCTGCTTACCCGCCACTGGCGCGACAGCGCTCAGGGCACCGAAATCGTTTACTGGCTGGCGACGGACAGCGGCCCGCAGCGCGTGGTTCTGCCGGCTCAGGAGTCGGTAGCCTTTATTCCGCGCGACTATCAGCCGCAGGTGGAAGCGCTGCTGCGCGACGAGCGTCAGGTGCGCCTGCAGCCGCTGGCGCTAAAGGACTTTCGCCGCCGCCCGGTCTTCGGCCTCTACTGCCGCCAGCATCGCCAGCTGCAGCGGCTGGAGAAGCTGCTGCGTGAACAGGGCATTCCGGTATTCGAAGCGGATATCCGCCCGCCGGAGCGTTTCCTGATGGAGCGCTTTATCACCGCACCGGTGTGGTTCAGCGGCGAACCGCAGGGCGATACCCTGGTCAACGCGCGCCTGAAGCCCCACCCCGACTATCGTCCGCCGCTGAAGTGGGTATCGCTGGATATCGAAACCACCCAGCACGGCGAGCTTTACTGCATTGGGCTGGAGGGCTGCGGCCAGCGCCAGGTCTTTATGCTCGGCCCACCCAACGGCGACGCCAGCGCGCTCGACTTCGACCTGATCTATGTCGATACCCGACCGCAGCTGCTGGAAGCGCTGAACGCCTGGTTTGCCGAGCACGATCCCGACGTGCTGATCGGCTGGAATGTGGTGCAGTTCGACCTGCGCGTGCTGCAGAAACATGCTGACCGCTACGCGATTCCGCTGCGTCTGGGACGGCAGAATGCGCCGCTGGAGTGGCGCGAGCACGGCTTCAAGCCCGGCGTCTTTTCCGCCAGCGCGGCTGGCCGCCTGATTATCGACGGCATCGAGGCGCTGAAATCCGCCTTCTGGAGCTTCCCCTCCTTTAGCCTGGAGGCGGTGTCGCAAACGCTGCTGGGCGAAGGCAAAGCGATCGACAATCCCTGGCACCGCATGGAAGAGATTAACTGGCGCTTCGCCAACGATAAGCCGGCGCTGGCGCGCTATAACCTCAAAGACTGCGAGCTGGTAACGCGTATTTTCCATAAAACCGAGATTATGCCGTTTCTGCTGGAGCGCGCCTCGGTCAACGGGCTGGCGGCGGATCGTCACGGCGGCTCGGTGGCCGCCTTCAGCCATCTCTATATTCCGCGCATGCATCGCGCAGGCTACGTCGCGCCCAATCTCGGCGAGGTCGCGCCGGAAGCGAGTCCCGGCGGCTACGTAATGGATTCTCGTCCCGGCCTCTACGACTCGGTGCTGGTGCTCGATTATAAAAGCCTCTATCCGTCGATTATCCGCACCTTCCTGATCGATCCGGTCGGGCTGGTTGAAGGCCTGGCCCATCCCGACGACGCCGATTCGGTGCCCGGCTTCCGCGAAGCGCGCTTTTCGCGCCTTACCCACTGCCTGCCCGCCCTGGTGGAGCAGATCTGGCAGGGGCGCGAAGCGGCGAAAAGACAGGGCAATCAGCCGCTGTCGCAGGCGCTGAAAATTATTATGAACGCCTTTTACGGCGTGCTCGGCACCAGCGCCTGCCGCTTCTTCGATCCGCGCCTCGCCTCGTCGATTACGCTGCGCGGTCACGCCATTATGCAACAGACGCGCGAGCTGATTGAGGCCGAGGGCTTTGATGTGATCTATGGCGACACCGACTCCACCTTTGTCTGGCTAAAATCGCCGCACGGCGAAGCGGAGGCGGCAGCCACCGGCCGGCGGCTGGCCGAGCGGGTTAACCACTGGTGGCGCGAGCATCTGCAGCAGCAGTACGGCCTCGACAGCGCGCTGGAGCTGGAGTATGAAAACCACTTCAGCCGCTTTCTGATGCCGACCATTCGCGGCGCCGAACAGGGCAGCAAAAAGCGTTACGCCGGGCTGATCCGCGACGGCGCAAACGAGCGGCTGGTGTTTAAAGGGCTGGAGTCGGTGCGCACCGACTGGACGCCGCTGGCGCAGCAGTTTCAGCAGGCGCTCTACGGCCATATTTTCCGCGGCGAGCCCTGGCAGGATTACGTGCGCGACACCGTGGCGCGGCTGCTGGCGGGCGAGCTGGACGATCTGCTGGTCTATAAAAAACGGCTGCGCCGCCCGCTGGCCGACTATGAGCGCAACGTGCCGCCGCACGTGCGCGCCGCGCGGCTGGCGGATGAGCAAAACCGCAGGCTGAACCGTCCGTTGCAGTATCAAAACGGCGGCTCGATTCGCTATGTTATGGCGACGGCAGGCCCCGAACCGCTGGAGGCGCGCGTAACGCCGCTGGATTACGATCACTACGTCAGCAAGCAGCTGCAGCCGGTGGCCGACGGCATTTTACCCTTCGTCGACGGCGACTTTGCTACACTGATTACAGGGCAGCTGGGGCTTTTTTGACAGGTGACGAATGGCCTGCCTTCCAGTACCATAGCGCCCTTCCTCTATCTCACCGCTCTTAAAACCTGACCAGACCGCCCTTTGTCTGGGGAAAAGGTATTGCCTGTGGCGGGGAAACATCACCAAAAACACCTTAAAAATTCGAGCTAGAAAAATATGGTTTTTACATTAGGTCAGCGCTGGATTAGTGATACGGAAAGTGAGCTGGGGCTCGGAACGGTCGTGGCGGTGGACGCCCGCATGGTTACGCTGCTGTTTCCGGCGACGGGGGAAAACCGCCTGTATGCCCGTAACGACTCACCGGTCACGCGCGTTATCTTTAATCCGGGCGATACGGTGACCAGCCACGAAGGCTGGCAGATGCGCGTCGATGAAGTACGCAATGAAAATGACCTGATGACCTATATCGGCACGCGTCTCGATACGGATGAAAGCGAGGTGGTGCTGCGTGAAGTGATGCTCGACAGCAAGCTGGTGTTCAGCAAACCGCAGGATCGCCTGTTCGCCGGCCAGCTCGACCGTATGGATCGCTTCGCCCTGCGCTACCGCGCCCGCAAATATCAGAGCGCGCAGTATCGCCTGCCGGTGAGCGGCCTGCGCGGTATGCGCACCAACCTGATCCCGCACCAGCTGCATATCGCCCACGACGTGGGCCGCCGCCATGCGCCGCGCGTGCTGCTGGCGGATGAAGTGGGCCTCGGCAAAACCATCGAAGCCGGCATGATTATCCAGCAGCAGCTGCTGGCCGGACGCGCCGAGCGCGTGCTGATCATCGTGCCGGAAACCCTGCAGCACCAGTGGCTGGTCGAGATGCTGCGCCGCTTTAATCTCCATTTTTCGCTGTTCGACGACGACCGCTACGCCGAAGCGCAGCACGACAGCGACAACGCCTTTGAGACCGAACAGCTGATTATCTGCTCGCTCGACTTTGTGCGCCGCAACAAGCAGCGTCTTGCACTGCTGGCGGAGGCGGAGTGGGATCTGATGGTGGTCGACGAAGCGCACCACCTCGCCTGGAGCGAAGGCGAGCCGAGCCGCGAATATGCGGTGATTGAACAGCTGGCGGAGCAGATCCCTGGCGTGCTGCTGCTGACCGCGACGCCGGAACAGCTGGGCATGGAGAGCCACTTCGCCCGTCTGCGCCTGCTCGATCCCAATCGCTTCCACGACTTTGCGCAGTTTGTCGAAGAGCAGCAGCACTTCCGCCCGGTCGCCGACGCGGTCTCTTCGCTGCTGGCCGACAAAGCGATCTCGCAGGAGCAGATGAACATCATCAACGATCTGGTGGGCGAGCAGGATATTGAGCCGCTGCTGCAGGTTGCCAACAGCGAACGCGACGGCAAACTCGACGCGCGCAAAGAGCTGATCGCCATGCTGATGGATCGCCACGGCACCAGCCGCGTCCTGTTCCGCAACACGCGTAACGGCGTGAAGGGCTTCCCGAAACGCGAACTGCATCAGATCCGCCTGCCGCTGCCCGCCCAGTATCAGACCGCTATCAAGGTCTCTGGCATTATGGGCGCGCGTAAAAGCGCGGAAGAGCGTGCGCGCGACCTGCTCTACCCCGAACAGATTTATCAGGAGTTTGAAGGCGACACCGGCACCTGGTGGAACTTTGATCCGCGCGTAGAATGGCTGCTGGGCTACCTGACCAGCAACCGTAAAGAGAAAGTGCTGGTGATCTGCGCCAAGGCGGCCACTGCGCTGCAGCTGGAGCAGGTGCTGCGCGAGCGCGAGGGCATCCGCGCGGCGGTGTTCCACGAGGGGCTGTCGATTATTGAACGCGACCGCGCCGCCGCCTGGTTCGCTTCGGAAGAGAATGGCGCGCAGGTGCTGCTCTGCTCCGAGATCGGTTCTGAAGGGCGCAACTTCCAGTTCGCCAGCCGTCTGGTGATGTTCGATCTGCCGTTTAACCCGGATCTGCTGGAGCAGCGTATCGGCCGTCTCGATCGCATCGGCCAGGCGCACGATATTCAGATTATGGTGCCCTGGCTGGAGAAAACCGCCCAGGCGGTGCTGCTGCGCTGGTATCACGAGGGGCTCGACGCCTTTGAGCACACCTGCCCTACCGGCCGCACCATTTACGACAGCGTGCATCAGCCGCTGATCAACTTCCTCGCCGCGCCGGAAAACAGCGAGGGGCTGGATGAGTTTATTGCTGAATGCCGCAAGCAGCACGAATCGCTGAAAGCGCAGCTGGAGCACGGCCGCGACCGCCTGCTGGAGCTGAACTCCAACGGCGGCGAGTCGGCGCAGGCGCTGGCGGCGGAGATCGCCGCGCAGGACAACGATACTGAGCTGGTGAACTTCGCGCTCAACCTGTTCGATATCGTCGGCATCAACCAGGAAGATCGCAGCGATAATCTGATCGTACTGACGCCGTCTGACCATATGCTGGTGCCTGATTTCCCGGGCCTGCCGGAGGATGGCTGCACCATCACCTTTAACCGCGATCAGGCGCTGTCGCGCGAAGATACCCAGTTTATTACCTGGGAGCATCCGCTGATCCGCAACGGCCTGGATCTGATCCTCTCCGGCGACACCGGCAGCTGCGCGCTGTCGCTGCTGAAAAACAAGGCGCTGCCGGTGGGCACGCTGCTGGTTGAGATGATCTACGTGGTTGAGGCGCAGGCGCCGAAGCATCTGCAGCTGACGCGCTTCCTGCCGCCGACGCCGATCCGCATGCTGCTGGATCGCAACGGCACCAACCTGGCGGGCAAGGTGGAGTTTGAGAGTTTCAACCGCCAGCTCAACGCGGTGAATCGCCACACCGGCAGCAAGCTGGTCAACGCGGTGCAGCAGGATGTGCATGCGATTCTGGTGCAGGCGGAAGAGAAAGTCGTGCCGGAAGCGCAGGCGTTGATCGCAGCGGCGCGCGCCGAAGCGGATGAGAAGCTGGGCGCGGAGCTGTCCCGTCTCGAAGCGCTGAAGGCGGTCAATCCTAACATCCGTGAAGATGAGATTGAGGCGCTGGAGAGCAATCGTCAGCAGGTGCTGGAAAGCCTGAGCCAGGCCAACTGGCGTCTCGACGCGCTGCGCCTGATCGTGGTGACGCATCAGTAATGGCCCGGGGCCTTCGGGCCCCTTTTATTCTGAACAGAAAGCGAACAGATGATGGAACCCTACAATCCGCCGCGCGAACCCTGGCTGCACATCCTTTACCAGGATGCGCACATTATGGTGGTCAATAAGCCGAGCGGGCTGCTGTCGGTGCCTGGCCGGCTGGAAGAGCATAAAGACAGCGTCATGACGCGCATTCAGCGCGACTTTCCGCAGGCGGAATCGGTGCATCGTCTCGATATGGCCACCAGCGGCGTGCTCGCGGTCGCCTTAACCAAGGCGGCGGAGCGCGAGCTAAAGCGCCAGTTTCGCGAGCGCGAGCCGTCAAAAAGCTATGTGGCGTGCGTCTGGGGTCATCCGGCAGCGGAAAAAGGGGTGATAGATCTGCCGCTTATCTGCGACTGGCCGAACCGGCCGAAACAGAAGGTCTGCTTTGAAACCGGCAAAGCGGCGCAGACCGAGTATGAAGTGCTGGCTTTTCTGGACGACAACAGCGCGCGCGTGGCGCTAAAGCCGATTACCGGCCGTTCCCACCAGCTGCGCGTACATATGCTGGCGCTGGGCCATCCTATCTTAGGCGATAACTTTTACGCGCATCCGGAAGCGAAAGCGCGGGCGCCGCGCCTGCTGCTGCACGCCGAGTCGCTGACCCTTACCCATCCAGCCTTTGGCAACAGCATGACGTTCCGCCAGCCCGCCGATTTCTGAGCGGGCCAGCCGGTTATTTAAAGCCTTTCTCGCGGCGAATCAGATCGTAAGCCGCCTGAATCTCTTGCGCCTTCTGCTTCGCCATCTCCATCATCTCCGGCGGCAGGCCTTTCGCTACCAGCTTATCGGGATGATGCTCGCTCATCAGCTTGCGGTAGGCGCGCTTGATGGTGGTGGCGTCGTCGCTGCTTTTAACCCCCAGCACGCTGCAGGCATCCTCCAGCGTCGGCCCGCGCTGCGCCTGCTGGAAGCCGCCGCCCTGTCCGCCGCCGAACTGCTGTCCCCCCTCCATCATGCGCAGGAACTGATCGAACTGCATGCGCGAGATGCCGAGCTCCTCAGCGATCACGTAGAGCACCTGGCGCTCGTTCGGATGCAGCGAACCGTCGGCAAACGCCGCCTGAATCTGAATTTCCAGAAACATCCGAATCAGATCGAAGCGGCCGAAACAGGCGCTGCGCAGCTCGCGCAGTTTGCTGCGCAGCGGATAGTCGCCCTGCTTGCCCTCGCGGAAGGCGCGCTGGGCAGCGGTGCGCGCCTCGCCGTGCAGCTGCATGCGCTCCATTAATAAGGAGGCGATTTGAATATCGGCTTCGGTGACGCGCCCCTTCGATTTGGTAAGGTGGCCCATCACCTGAAACGTGGTCTGAAAAAACAGCGTCTGGCGGGTTTGGTTATTCGCAAACCAAGCCTGTCCCTTTGCGCTGCGAACTTTATCGATCAGATGGCCAATCGCCAGGCCAAACACAATGCCCCAAAAACCAGCGCCGGAAAGCAGCCCCAGCACCAGCCCAATTACTTTTCCCCAGTAGCGCATAAACTCCTCAATTCGCCATGCTTGCGGCTGAAAATTGCATTATCATACCTGTCATTTATCCCAGCGCCTAACGGCAACGCGGACAGACACGGATTAACACTGGCACAACGCCGGGCAGTGCGTTAGTCTCTGAGCCGATTGTCGGCATGATGCCAGTTTTCATGGAATTCTCGATACCGCGTATGAATAAACGACTACCTACCCTGCTGGCCACCATGATTGGCGCAGCGATATCCAGTCAGTCAGCCCTGGCCGACGATCTTATGTCGCAGTGTATGCTGGGCGTGCCGAGCTATAATCGCCCGCTGGTAACTGGCCAGACTAACCAGCTGCCGGTGACCATTCATTCTGATGCGGCGAAGGGAAACTATCCGGACGACGCGGTATTCACCGGCAACGTGGATGTGCAGCAGGGCAACAGCCGCCTGCAGTCCGATGAGATGCAGCTGCATCAGCGTCAGCAGGAAGGACAGACCACGCCGGTTCGCACCGTCGACGCGCTGGGTAATGTGCGCTATGACGACAACCAGGTCATCCTGAAAGGTCCGAAAGCCTGGTCCAATCTGAATACCAAAGATACCAACGTCTGGAACGGCAACTACCAGATGGTGGGTCGCCAGGGTCGCGGCGACGCCGAGCTGATGAAGCAGCGCGCCGACAACCGCTACACCATTCTGGAAAACGGCAGCTTTACCTCTTGCCTGCCTGGCTACAACAGCTGGAGCGTAGTGGGATCCCAGGTGATCCAGGATCGCGAAGAAGAGGTGGCGGAGATCTGGAACGCCCGCTTTAAGCTGGGTGCGGTGCCGATCTTCTATAGCCCCTATCTGCAGCTGCCGATCGGCGATCGCCGCCGCTCCGGTTTCCTGATCCCTAACGCGAAATATGGCAGCAGTAAAGGCTTTGAGTTTGTTCTGCCCTACTACTGGAACATTGCGCCGCAGGCGGACGCCACCATTACGCCGCACTATATGTCGAAGCGCGGCATGCAGCTGGAAAACGAATTCCGCTACCTGACGCAGTTCGGTGCCGGCCTGATGGAGTTCGATTATCTGCCGTCGGACAATCAGTATGATAAAGACAAAGCGGCGCGTAATATTGCGGAAGACAAGAGCAACGACCGCTGGCTCTTCTACTGGCAACACGCCGGGGTCTACGACCAGCACTGGCGCTTCAACGCCGATTACACCAAAGTTAGCGATCCTTACTACTTTAACGATCTCGACTCGAAGTATTACAGCTCGACTGACGGCTATGCGACGCAGAAGTTCAGCATCGGCTATGCCGACACGAACTGGGACGCCACGCTCTCCAGCCGCGACTTCCAGGTCTTCGGCGATACCAGCAACTCCAACGTCTATCGCGCGCAGCCGCAGCTCGATTTGAACTTCTACCAGAACGACATGGGTCCGTTCGACGGACGCGTCTATGCTCAGGCGGTGAAGTTTACCAACGTCAACAATCACTATCCTGAAGCGACCCGCCTGCACATCGAGCCGACGCTGAACCTGCCGCTCTCCAACGGCTGGGCGAGCCTGGATACCGAAGCGAAGTTCCTTGCCACGCACTATCAGCAGGATTCGCTGGAGTATTACAACGCCAACCTGGCGGGCGCGGACAACAGCCAGAGCGGCCAGCTGAAAAGCTCGGTGAACCGCACCATGCCGCAGTTCAAGGTCGACGGCCGTCTGGTGTTTGACCGCGATATGGACTGGGCGCAAGGCTACACCCAGACCCTCGAGCCGCGCGTGCAGTATCTCTATATTCCATACCGCAACCAGAGCGATATCTATCCGTACGACTCAACGCTGCTGCAGACCGACTATACCGGCCTGTTCCGCGACCGTACCTATAGCGGTCTGGATCGCATCGCCTCCGCCAATGAGGTAGCGACCGGCGTCACCACGCGTATTTATGATCAGGATCTGGTTGAACGTTTTAACGTTTCCGTGGGTCAAATCTACTCGTTTACTCCTGCGCGTACTGGCGTAAACCAGACAAATAAAGAAGATGACACCGGCAGCCTGATTTGGGCCGGCGACACCTACTGGAAAGTCAGCGATCGCTGGGGCTTACGCGGCGGGTTGCAGTATGACACCCGTCTCGATAACGTCGCGCAGGGCAATACCGTGCTTGAATATCGTCGCGACGCCGACCGCGTTCTGCAGCTGAGCTATCGCTACAGCAGCCCGGAATATGTGGCCAGCGCGCTGAACAACTCCGACCTGGTGAACAACCCGATCTATAAAAAGGGCATTTCACAGGTCGGCGGCACCGCCAGCTGGCCGATTGCGGACGCCTGGTCAGTAGTAGGCGCCTACTACTACGATACGCGTAACCAGAAACCCGCTTCGCAGCTGGTTGGCCTGCAGTACAGCTCCTGCTGCTACGCGATCCGCGTCGGTTACGAACGCAAGATCAACGGTTGGGAAAACAACGACAGTAAGTATGACAACCAAATCTCATTCAACATTGAGCTGCGTGGTCTGAGCTCCGGTTATGGCTTAGGCACCGACCAGATGCTGCGTCAGGGCATTATCCCTTACCAGCGCGCTTTCTGATGTTGCAATGTTTGACTGGTAATTCCCGCACTGCGGAAACAACTATGGAAAAAGTATGAAGAACTGGAGAATGCTGATTCTGGGTGTGGCGGTAGCCGCCAACACCGCGTTCGCAGCACCACAAGTGGTTGATAAAGTCGCTGCCGTTGTTAATAACGGCGTCGTGCTGGAGAGTGACGTAGATAATATGCTGCGCACCGTGAAGGCGCAGGCGCAGCAGGCCGGGCAGCAGCTGCCGGACGACAAAACGTTGCGTCACCAGATCCTTGAACGTCAGATCATGGACAATATCATCCTGCAGATGGGCGAAAAAGCGGGCCTGCAGATCAGCGATCAGCAACTCGACCAGGCGATCGCCAATATCGCCGCGCAGAACCGTATGAGCCTCGATCAGCTGCGCAGCCGTCTGGCCTACGACGGCGTTAACTACAGCGACTACCGCGGACAGATCCGCAAAGAGATGCTGATCGCCGAAGTACGCAACAATGAAGTACGTCGCCGCGTGACTATCCTGCCGCAGGAGGTCGATACGCTGGCGACCCAGGTCGGCGCGCAAAACGCCCAGGGCACCGAGCTGAACGTCAGCCAGATTCTGCTGCCGCTGCCGGAAAACCCGTCGCAGCAGCAGGTCGACGATCAGGAAGCGCTGGCTAAGCAGCTGGTCGGCGAACTGAAAGGCGGCGCGGATTTCGGCAAGCTGGCCGTTACTTACTCTGCCGACCCGCAGGCGCTGAAAGGCGGCAACATGGGCTGGGGCAAAATTGAAGAGCTGCCGACCCTGTTCGCTCAGGCGCTGTCGAGCGCGAAGAAAGGCGATATCGTCGGCCCGATCCGCTCTGGCGTCGGCTTTCATATCCTGAAGGTTAACGACCTGCGCGGCGAGAGCAAAAATATCTCCGTCACCGAAGTGCACGCGCGTCATATTCTGATCAAACCGTCGCCGATCATGACCGACGATCAGGCGCGCGCGAAACTGGAGCAGATTGCCGCCGATATCCGCAGCGGTAAAACCAGCTTCGCCGCGGCAGCCAAGCAGTTCTCTGACGATCCGGGCTCCGCCAACCAGGGCGGCGATCTGGGCTGGTCCTCGCCGGAAGCCTTCGATCCGGCATTCCGCGACGCCCTGCTGCAGCTGCAGAAAGGCCAGACCAGCCAGCCGGTTCACTCCTCTTTCGGCTGGCACCTGATCCAGCTGCTGGATACGCGTCAGGTGGACAAAACCGACGCGGCGCAGAAAGAGCGCGCCTATCGCCTGCTGTTTAACCGCAAGTTTGCCGAAGAAGCGCAAACCTGGATGCAGGAACAGCGCGCCAGCGCCTACGTGAAAATTCTGGACGGCAATGCCCAGTAATTACCGCGTCGTCATTACGCCCGGCGAACCCGCCGGGATTGGTCCCGATCTCGCCATTCAGCTGGCTCAGCAAAACTGGCCGGTTGAACTGGTGGTCTGCGCGTCACCGCAGCTGCTGCATGAGCGCGCTGCCCAGCTCGGTTTGCCGCTGACGCTGCGCGACTATCAGCCCGGCCTCGCGGCGCAGCCGCAGCTGGCGGGATCGCTGACTATTCTGCCGGTTGAAACCGCGCAGCCGGTCACGCCCGGAAAACTGCAGCCTGCCAACAGCGCCTATGTGCTGGCGACGCTGGCGCGCGCCTGCGACGGCTGCCTGAACGGCGAATTCGCCGCGTTGATCACCGGCCCGGTGCATAAGGGCGTGATTAACGATGCAGGCATTCCTTTTACCGGCCATACCGAGTTCTTCGCCGATCGCGCCGGTGGCCATCGCGTCGTGATGATGCTGGCGACCGAGGAGCTGCGCGTCGCGCTGGCGACCACACATCTGCCGCTAAAAGATGTCTCTGCGGCCATTACCCACGCCAGCCTGCGTGAAGTGATCACTATTCTGCATCGCGATCTGCAGCAGAAGTTCGCCATCCCCCAGCCGCATATCTTTGTCTGCGGGCTTAACCCCCACGCGGGCGAGAGCGGTCATATGGGACGCGAGGAGATCGACACTATTATTCCGGCGCTCGACTCCCTGCGCGAACAGGGTATTCAGCTCACCGGGCCGCTGCCGGCCGACACCCTCTTCCAGCCCAAATATCTGCAGCACGCCGATGCGGTGCTGGCGATGTATCACGATCAGGGTTTGCCAGTGCTAAAATTTCAGGGATTCGGCCGCGCGGTGAATATCACCCTTGGCCTGCCCTTTATCCGAACCTCCGTCGACCACGGCACCGCGCTGGAACTGGCCGGTCTGGGTCAGGCGGAGCCGGGCAGCTTTATTACGGCGCTTAACCTCGCCATCACTATGATCAAGAGCAGTAATGAATAATCGCGTCCATCAGGGGCACTACGCCCGTAAACGTTTCGGGCAGAACTTCCTGAACGATCAGTACATTATCGATAGCATTGTCTCCGCCATTCATCCGCAGCGCAGCGAAGCGCTGGTGGAGATCGGCCCTGGCCTCGGCGCGCTGACCGAACCGGTCGGCGAACGTCTCGACGCCCTGACGGTGGTCGAGCTGGATCGCGATCTGGCCGCGCGCCTGCAGACCCATCCGTTTCTCGGCCCCAAACTGACGATCTATCAGCAGGATGCGATGACCTTCGATTTTGCCGCACTGGCTAAAGAGAAAGGTCAGCCGCTGCGCGTCTTTGGCAACCTGCCCTACAATATCTCGACCCCGCTGATGTTCCACCTTTTCAGCTATACTGGTTCGATTAAAGATATGCACTTCATGCTGCAGAAAGAGGTGGTTAACCGCCTCGTCGCCGGTCCGGGCAGCAAAGCCTACGGCCGCCTCAGCGTGATGGCGCAATACTATTGTCAGGTTATCCCGGTGCTCGAAGTGCCGCCGCACTCTTTTACGCCGCCGCCTAAAGTGGATTCGGCTGTGGTGCGCCTGGTGCCCTTTACTGAGCCGCCATATCCGGTCAGCGATATTCGCGTACTGAGCCGCATCACCACCGAAGCCTTCGGCAAGCGTCGCAAAACGCTGCGCAACAGCCTCGGCTATCTGTTCACTGCCGGCGCGCTGGACGAGCTGGGCATCGATGCAGGACTCCGCGCGGAAAACGTGTCGGTGGCGCAATACTGTCAGTTAGCCAACTGGCTGGCGACGCACAACGTTGAACCGCTGGAGTAATGCATGAGTGAATCGGCCCGGATCTCTGTTCAGGTACAAAGTCTCTATATCGCCTCTCAATCCTCGCCGGAAGAGGAGCGCTTTGTCTTTGCCTATACCATCACCATCCGGAATCTGGGTCGAAATGCCGTGCAGCTGCTGGGCCGTTACTGGCTAATCACTAACGGTAACGGGCGCGAAACCGAAGTTCAGGGCGAAGGCGTGGTCGGCGAGCAGCCGGTGATCGCGCCCGGCAGCGAATTTCAGTACACCAGCGGTGCCATTATTGAAACGCCAATGGGCACCATGCAGGGACACTATGTGATGCAGGATGAAGAGGGGGAAACCTTTCATATCGACATCCCGGTGTTCCGCCTCGCCGTAGAAAGCCATATACACTGATCTTTTCACCCTTCGCCCGACGCCGTCGGGCGCGGTCTTTTATTGCGGATAATTCTCTATGAGCACATATCTGATTGGCGACGTCCACGGTTGTTACGATGAGCTGCGCGCTCTGCTAAAGCAGGTCGACTTTACGCCTGAGCAGGATACGCTGTGGCTGACCGGTGACCTGGTGGCGCGCGGTCCAGGATCCCTTGAGGTGCTGCGCTACGTGAAATCGCTCGGCGAAAGCGTGCGTATGGTGCTGGGCAATCACGATTTGCATCTGCTGGCGGTGTTCGCCGGCATTAGCCGCAACAAGCCCAAGGATCGCCTGACGCCGCTGCTCGAAGCGGAAGATGCCGACGAGCTGCTCAACTGGCTGCGCCGTCAGCCGCTGCTGCAGGTGGACGAAGAGAAGAAGCTGGTGATGGCGCATGCCGGGGTGACGCCGCAGTGGGATCTGGAGACGGCACAGGCCTGTGCGCACGAGCTGGAGGCGGTGCTCTCCAGCGACAGCTATCCGCTGTTTCTCGACGCCATGTATGGCGATATGCCAAATAACTGGACGCCGGAGCTGAGCGGCCTGGCGCGCCTGCGCTTTTCCGCCAACGCCCTGACGCGCATGCGCTTCTGCTTTCCCAACGGCCAGCTCGATATGATCTGCAAAGAGACGCCGGACGCCGCGCCGCCGCCGCTGCGCCCCTGGTTTACCATCCCCAGTAAGCTGCCCGAGGATTATACCCAGGTGTTCGGTCACTGGGCCTCGCTGGAGGGCAAAGGTACGCCGCGCGGCGTGATCGGTCTCGATACTGGCTGCTGCTGGGGTGGCGTACTGACGCTGCTGCACTGGGAAAGCCAGCGCTACTATACGCAGGCCTCTAACCGCCAGCCGACGGTCAACGACAGCGTTCCGCCGCAGCAGTCCGCCTGACAAACGTGCAAAAGAAAACGCCTTGTCCAGGGACAAGGCGTTTTGCTGACTAACGCTTAGCGGCGATCGAGGATTTCGAAGCAGTAGCTGTGGGAGTTCTGCTCGTCGGCGTCGTGAAACTCGCTAAAGGTCGATTGCCACTCGTCCGGTTCGTAATCAGGGAACTGCGTGTCCCCTTCTACTTCGGCGTCGATATGGGTGAGATAGAGGCGATCGGCGCGCTTCAGCATCTGCTCGTAGATACGGCCACCGCCAATTACCATAATCTCCGGCACGTCACCGGCCGCTTTAATCGCCTCGTCCAGCGAGGTTACCCAGGTCACCCCTTCCGCTGCGCCCGGCTGACGGCTGACCACAATATTCAGGCGTCCCGGCAGCGGACGACCGATGGATTCAAAGGTCAGACGCCCCATAATCACCGGCTTATTCAGGGTGTTACGTTTAAACCACGCCAAATCCGCAGGCAGGTTCCACGGCATGGCACCTTCCATACCAATGACGCGATCTGCTGCTAATGCCGCGATCAGACTAATCATGTTAAGAGACTCACAGATAAAAAATTCGCGCCATCATACGTAAAGGCGAAACTTTCGTCGATAGGGGGAAGAGTGTAATTACGTAAAGGGCTTTTGCCACCGCATTTTTATAACTCAGCAGAGTTTTACACCGCTTTTTTCCTGTGCAGCACCCTAAGCCGCCAGATAAAATAGGTTCCCTGGCACAAGGGCGGGAATAGCGCCGGGGTAACAGCAACGGCGGCTCGGGCTTGATTAAAAAAGGGACAAGAGAGTGAACCACTATCTGACGGTTTTAAAAATGTATGCGGTCGTTAACGGTCGCTGTCGTCGCAAAACGTTCTGGCTGTTTTTACTCTTCAGCACGCTGATTTCGCTGGCCTGCAGCGCGGCAGATGAGCTGTTCGGGCTGAAAATTCACGCAGACCAGGGCCTGCTTTCGCTGATCTACTCCATTGCCGTTCTGATCCCCTCCGTCGCCGTTGGGGTGCGTCGCTTGCACGATCTCGATCGCTCCGGCTGGTGGCTGCTGATTATGCTTATTCCGCTGCTGGGCACGCTGCTACTGCTAATCTACTTCTGCCTGCGCGGCACCGTCGGTCCAAACCGCTTTGGTCCCGACCCGCTGGATAACGCGGCGCTCGCCCCATAAAAAAACGGCTCCCTGAGGAGCCGTTTTCCATTTCTGACGATTAGAAATCGTAGCGCAGACGCACCAGGTTCATATCGCCCAGGTTGTCGGTGCTGGATGTAAACACGTGCTCGTAGTCGACGCGGAAACCGTAGTCGAGGAACAGCGTTACGCCGACGCCGTTGTCGATGCGCTGGTAGTTGCGACCGTTAACATATTCCAGACGATCGCCCATCACGTAAGGCTGCACTGCTTTCAGGCCATACTGCTTGACCGGAATTTTGTAGCCGGCAAAGTATTCCAGGCCCCATGCATCATCGGCGAAGTAGTCGTTGACGTTGCTGCGTTTGGTCAGCAGGTAGTTTTGATACCAGCCGCCGCCTGCGGAGAACGTCCAGTTACCCGGCTTCCAGCTTAATGCGGTGCCGTAGATATTCTGGTTGTAGTCACCGCTGTCGCCATTGCCCGGGTTACGCATCTCTGCGCGGGTGTAGTTCCACGCCGTGCCCCAGGTCAGGTCGTCGGTGATATGGTAATCCACGCCCAGCGAGCCGCCGCCTTTGCGCTTGTAGCGCAGGCCGTTGCCCGGCAGATATTCGTTGTCGCTGAACAGGTAAGAGGCATACAGATCGACCGCGCCGAAGGTATTTTTATACTTCAGCTGCTTGCGTGAACGGTAGGAGCCGTCATAGTCGCCGTTGATGCCGTTGCCCGGCGCCTGGCCTTTCATATCGTAATCCCAGATATCGGTCTTCGCGCCGACAACGTCATAGAAGACGCTGTTCTGCTGGCCGAAATAGATCTCACCCCAGGTTTTACTTTTCAGGCCGGTATAGAGCTGGCGACGCGTGGTGTCGTTGGCGCCCTCTTTATAGTGGTTATCCCAGTCGAATACGGCGGGAATATTAACGCCCACCTCGTAGTAGCTCGCCCAGCTAATATCGTCGAACAGATAATAGTCAGCGGCGAAACGGAAACGGGTGCCGCCGTCAAAGCCATTACGCTTGTACGATTTGTCGTTAACGCCGGTCAGATGTTCGAACTGCGGACGAATACTGCCGCCCACGGTGAAGTTGAGTCGGCTCAGCGGATCGCCCGCCTGCGGATCTTGTTTCAGCAGAGTAATTTCAGCCTGGCTGGCCAATGGCGCAGCCGCCATTAACGCAGCAATAGCGCTGAGTGTGAAAGCACGCATTTTCATTTTTTTATAAATCCCTGATAGGCCCGGAAGAATAGGCGGCGGAATATTACGTTGAGCAAGCGGGCTTTCGCTTTATAAATTTGTGCGATTTTTCCGAAAAATAACAACAATAGCATTGCGCGCTAAGCCTAAAGACAAATGAGCAAAACTTTAATCGTTTTTAGTTATTTATTATCAAAGCAGGCGATAAAAAAATAAAAAAAACGGCCCCGGAGGGCCGTTTCATTGCGCACGGAAATTAACCGTTAATCAGCGCGTGCATTTCCTGTACGGAAATCACCTGTTCCGTTGGATCCGCATTCAGCGACATGGCCGTCGCGAAACCACCGTTCAGCGTGGTGTCGTAGTGCACTTTGTACTGCAGCGCGCTGCGACGAATAACGCGCGAATCCTCAATCGCCTGACGACCAGCGGTGGTGTTGACGATATAGGTATATTCGCCGTTCTTCAGGCGGTCCTGAATATGCGGACGACCTTCATGCACCTTATTCACCAGACGCGGATTGATGCCCGCTTCGCCCAGCACCACGGCGGTGCCGTGAGTGGCGTCCAGCTCAAAGCCGAACTTAAGCAGCTTGGCCGCCAGATCGACGATGCGTTTCTTATCGCCTTCGCGTACCGACAGCAGCGCGCGGCCGCTCTTCTTCATATTGCTCTGAGCGCCCAGCATCGCTTTTGAGAAGGCTTCGGCGAAGGTACGGCCAACGCCCATCACTTCACCGGTGGAGCGCATTTCCGGGCCGAGAATCGGATCCACGCCCTGGAATTTGTTGAACGGCAGCACCACCTCTTTTACCGAGTAGTATGGCGGGATCACTTCCTTTGTGACGCCCTGCTCGGCCAGAGTTTTGCCTGCCATTACGCGCGCCGCCACTTTCGCCAGCGGCACGCCGGTGGCTTTAGAGACAAACGGCACGGTACGCGCCGCGCGCGGGTTGACCTCAATCAGGTAAACCTCGTTATCCTTCACCGCGAACTGCACGTTCATCAGGCCGCGCACGTTGAGCTCAAACGCCAGGCGCTCAACCTGCTGGCGCATCACGTTCTGGATCTCCTGGCTGAGCGTATAGGCGGGCAGCGAACAGGCGGAGTCGCCTGAGTGTACGCCAGCCTGCTCGATATGCTCCATGATGCCGCCAATCAGCACGCGTTCACCGTCGCAGATCGCGTCTACGTCAACCTCTACCGCGTCATCCAGGAAGCGGTCCAGCAGCACCGGCGCGTCGTTGGAGACGGAGACGGCGGTCTGGAAGTAGCGCTTGAGGTCGATCTCGTCGTAGACGATCTCCATCGCGCGGCCGCCCAGCACGTAAGAAGGACGCACCACCAGCGGATAGCCGAGGCTGGCTGCTTTCTCGACCGCCTGCTCCAGCGTCGTAACCGTGGCGTTGGCCGGCTGCTTCAGGTTGAGGCGATCGACCGCCTGCTGGAAGCGCTCGCGATCTTCGGCGCGGTCGATCGCGTCCGGGCTGGTGCCGATAACCGGCACGCCAGCAGCTTCCAGCGCGCGCGCCAGCTTCAGCGGCGTCTGGCCGCCGTACTGCACGATCACGCCTTTCGGCTTCTCGATACGCACAATTTCCAGCACGTCTTCCAGCGTAACCGGTTCGAAGTAGAGACGGTCGGAGGTATCGTAGTCGGTAGAAACGGTTTCCGGGTTGCAGTTCACCATAATGGTTTCGAAACCATCTTCGCGCAGCGCCAGCGCGGCGTGTACGCAGCAGTAGTCGAACTCAATGCCCTGCCCGATGCGGTTTGGCCCGCCGCCCAGCACCATAATCTTATCGCGATCCTGATTCGGGTTCGCTTCGCACTCCTCTTCATAGGTGGAGTACATGTAGGCGGTATCGGTGGCGAACTCGGCGGCACAGGTATCGACGCGCTTATAGACCGGATGCAGGTTGTACTGCTGACGCAGCTTGCGGATCTCCCCTTCCGACACGCCCGCCAGCATCGCCAGACGCGCATCGGCGAAGCCTTTACGCTTCAGCGCACGCAGGAACGGCTGGCTCAGGCTGTTCACCCCTTCGCGCGCCACCTGCTCTTCCAGACGAACCAGCTCCTCAATCTGCACCAGGAACCAGCGGTCAATATTGGTCAGGTTAAAGACGCCATCCACCGACATACCGGCGCGGAACGCATCGGCGATATACCAGATACGCTCGGCGCCCGCGTCTTTCAGCTCGCGGCGAATGCGGGTCAGCGCATCGGCATCATCCAGGTGTACCTTCGGATCGAAGCCGGTTGCGCCAACTTCCAGGCCGCGCAGCGCTTTCTGCATCGACTCCTGGAAGGTACGGCCAATTGCCATCACTTCGCCTACGGACTTCATCTGCGTGGTCAGACGGTCGTTTGCGCCGGCGAATTTCTCGAAGTTGAAGCGCGGGATCTTGGTGACAACGTAGTCGATAGAGGGCTCAAACGACGCCGGCGTCAGACCACCGGTAATATCGTTCATCAGCTCGTCCAGCGTGAAGCCGACCGCCAGCTTGGCCGCCACCTTGGCGATCGGGAAGCCGGTCGCCTTAGAGGCGAGCGCCGAGGAGCGCGAGACGCGCGGGTTCATTTCGATAACGATCAGGCGGCCATCCTTCGGGTTAACCGAGAACTGCACGTTAGAGCCGCCGGTTTCCACGCCGATTTCACGCAGTACCGCCAGCGAGGCGTTACGCATGATTTGATACTCTTTGTCGGTCAGGGTCTGCGCCGGCGCCACGGTAATGGAGTCGCCGGTGTGAATGCCCATCGCGTCGAAGTTTTCAATGGAGCAGACAATGATGCAGTTGTCGTTCTTGTCGCGCACCACCTCCATCTCATACTCTTTCCAGCCAATCAGCGACTCATCGATCAGCAGCTCGTTGGTCGGCGAGAGGTCCAGACCGCGCTCGCAAATCTCTTCAAACTCTTCGCGGTTGTAGGCGATGCCGCCGCCGGTGCCGCCCATGGTGAATGAGGGACGAATGATGCAGGGAAAACCGACATCTTCCGCCACCGCCAGCGCTTCTTCCATGGTATGGGCGATGCCTGAACGTGCGGTATCCAGCCCGATGCTTTTCATCGCCACGTCAAAACGACGACGATCTTCTGCCTTATCAATGGCATCAGCCGTGGCGCCAATCATGGTGACGCCGAACTCTTCCAGCACCCCCTGACGCTCCAGCTCCAGCGCGCAGTTCAGCGCCGTCTGGCCGCCCATGGTCGGCAGCACCGCGTCCGGGCGCTCTTTTTCGATAATTTTGCGCACCACTTCCCAGTGAATCGGCTCGATATAGGTCGCATCGGCCATCTCCGGGTCGGTCATAATGGTCGCCGGGTTGGAGTTCACCAGAATGACGCGGTAGCCCTCTTCGCGCAGCGCCTTACACGCCTGCGCGCCAGAGTAGTCAAACTCACAGGCCTGGCCGATAACAATCGGGCCTGCGCCAAGGATCAGGATGGATTTTATATCTGTACGTTTCGGCATTTTCTGGCTCCTGATTACTTAGCTTTCGAACGGTAGGCTTCGATCAGCTCGATAAAGTGATCGAACAGCGGCGCGGCGTCGTGCGGGCCCGGGCTCGCTTCCGGATGTCCCTGGAAGCTGAACGCCGGTTTATCGGTGCGGTGAATGCCCTGCACCGTTTTGTCGAACAGCGAAATGTGCGTTACGCGCAGGTTCGCCGGCAGGCTGGCGTCATCAACGGCAAAGCCGTGGTTTTGCGCGGTGATCATTACGCGGTTGTTGTCGAGATCCTGCACCGGGTGGTTGCCGCCGTGGTGGCCAAGCTTCATTTTCACGGTTTTCGCGCCGCTCGCCAGCGCCAGCAGCTGGTGGCCGAGGCAGATGCCGAATACCGGGATCTCGGTTTCGAGAAAGGCTTTAATCGCGCTGATGGCGTAATCGCACGGCTCCGGGTCGCCCGGTCCGTTAGAGAGGAAAATCCCGTCTGGATTGAGCTTCAGCACCTCTTCCGCAGGCGTCTGTGCCGGCACCACCGTCAGGCGGCAGCCGCGATCCACCAGCATGCGGAAGATATTGAATTTCACGCCATAATCGTAGGCGACAACGTGATACGGCAGCGCTTCCGCGCGCTTCGCCTGCGGCAGGCCCTCGTTCAGCGTCCAGGAACCCTGCTGCCAGCTATAGGTCTCCGCCGTTGTGACTTCTTTCGCCAGATCCATTCCTTTCAGCCCCGGGAACGCCTGGGCTTTCTGCAGCGCCAGCGCCGCATCCGGGTTGTCGCCTGCGATAATGCAGCCGTTTTGCGCGCCTTTTTCACGCAGCAGACGCGTCAGCTTGCGGGTATCGATATCAGCGATGCCCACGACGTTATTGCGCTGCAGGTAGGCTGACAGGCTCTCTTCGCTGCGGAAGTTGCTGACAATCAGCGGCAGGTCGCGGATAACCAGGCCCTGAGCGTGAATTTGGGTGGATTCTGCATCAGCGGCGTTAACGCCGACATTGCCGATATGGGGATAAGTGAGGGTGACGATCTGGCGGGAATAGGAGGGATCAGTGAGTATTTCTTGATAACCGGTCATTGACGTATTGAAAACGACCTCCCCCACTGCCGATCCCGTTGCCCCTATGGCCCGACCGTGGAATTGGGTTCCGTCTTCCAGAACCAAGAGCGCTGACTTAATCAAAACATCCTCCAGGGAATAAACAGTCACAATATTTGCATATTAATTCAAAATTTGGCCCTGAATCAAGGCAAAAACCGCCTGAGTGGTCGATTTTTGGCAAATTGCGCGCATTCTAATGATCGCCCTACGGCTTGTCTACCCTGAAGCGTGATTTTTTAGTGGTTTTCGCGTCACTGAGGGGTAAAACCAGGAATAAGTCGCAAAAAGGCGATCTTAGCGGCGGGAATAAACGGTTGCCTGAGGTAAATAAAATAAAAGCGAGGTGCGGATGCCTGTTTTTTTGACCAAATGGTCAAAAAAGTTCTTTTTTTAACCGCAGCGATAAAGAAAAGATGCTATTTTCTGCCCTTTAAACCGGTATGACAATGAAAGGCTTATTTTAGCAAAAAAAACATAGGGCGATAACGCTATCGCCCTGCTCAATCAATGCGTTACTGATTGAAATAACCACATCACGATGGTTCACAACATTTACAGCATCGATAAATCCAGCACGTCTCGCATATCATAAAGCCCGGATTTCGCCTCTTTTAGCCACAGTGCCGCCTTAACCGCGCCATTAGCGAAGGTCATGCGGCTGGAAGCCTTGTGGATTATCTCTACGCGCTCGCCGATATCGGCAAACATCGCGGTATGCTCGCCGACGATGTCGCCGGCGCGCAGCGTGGCAAAACCGATGGTCTGCGGCTTGCGCTCGCCGGTATAGCCTTCGCGCGCGTAGACGGCGCGATCCTTCAAATCCCAGTTCATGGCGTCAGCAATCGCTTCGCCCATCGCCAGCGCCGTGCCGGAAGGCGCATCGACTTTGTGACGATGATGCGCCTCAACGATTTCGATATCGGCATAGTCGCCCATCACCTTCGCTGCTTTCTCCAGCAGCTTCAGCACCAGATTGACCCCAACGCTGAAGTTGGCGGCGAATACGATGCCGATGTCGGCAGCGGCTGCCTGGATCGCCGCTTTGCCCGCGTCGTCGAAGCCGGTCGTGCCGATTACCATCGCCTTGTTGTACTCGCGGCACAGCGCCAGATAGTGCAGCGTGCCTTCAGGGCGGGTGAAATCCACCAGCACGTCGAAATCATCCATCACGCTGCGCAGATCGTCGGTGATGATAACGCCGTTTTTTCCCAGCCCGGCCAGCTCACCGGCGTCGCTGCCGATTAGCGAGGAGCCTGGACGCACCAGCGCGGCGCCCAGCTCGACGCCCTCCGCCTGCTGCGTCGCCTGAATCAGATTGCGCCCCATACGGCCTGACGCGCCCACGATGGCAATGCGGTAATTACTCATATTTATTCATTCCTGATACAAAACTATGCATGCAAAGCGCAATCAGGTTAACGGTCAGTTAACAGACGCGCCACTACTAATCGGGGATAATTAGAATTTCAGGGTAGCGCTTACCGATTATCAGTAAAAGCAATTCCGCTGACTGGAACGCATTCCTTAGCCCATAAAAAAGGCCGACTCTCGTCGGCCTTTCAGCAAGCAGATAGCGCAGAGTTACTGCACGTTGCGCACCTCGACGCGCAGCTCTTTCGGCACTTCAAACACGATGTTCTCTTCGCGTCCAATCAGCTCAATGGCCGCTTCGCCGCCCAGCTCGCGCAGGCGCTGGATCACCTGCTGCACCAGAATATCGGGCGCCGATGCGCCAGCGGTTACGCCGATGCACTTGATGCCTTTCACCCACTCTTCCTGGATGTCGTCCGCAGAGTCGATCAGCTTCGCCAGCTTGCCGGCGCGCTGCGCCAGCTCTGCCAGGCGATTGGAGTTTGAGGAGTTCTTCGAGCCAACCACCAGCACCACTTCCGCATCGCGCGCCAGCACGCGCACCGCTTCCTGCCGGTTGGTGGTGGCGTAGCAGATATCATCTTTGCGCGGGCCGATAATCGCCGGGAAGCGTGCGCGCAGCGCATCGATCACGTCTGAGGTGTCATCAACCGACAGCGTGGTCTGCGTCATAAAGCAGAGATTGCTCTCATCCTTTACCTGCAGCTTAAACACATCTTCCGGCGACTCCACCAGATACATGCCGCCGTTGGGGTTGCTGTACTGCCCCATGGTGCCTTCCACTTCTGGATGACCCGCATGGCCAATCAGGATCGCCTCCACCCCTTTACGGCTGGCGCGGGCCACTTCCATATGGACTTTGGTCACCAGCGGACAGGTGGCGTCGAACAGCATGGTCAGGCTGCGCGCCTTCGCCTCGGCGCGCACCGCCTGCGATACGCCGTGCGCCGAGAAAATCAGAATGGCGTTATCCGGCACTTCCGCAATCTCTTCGATAAAGATCGCGCCGCGTTCGCGCAGGCTGTTTACCACGTAGCGGTTATGCACCACCTCATGCCGCACATAGATAGGCGCGCCGTACATTTCCAGCGCACGCTCAACAATGCTGATGGCGCGATCGACGCCGGCGCAGAAGCCGCGCGGGTTAGCCAGCAGGATTTGCATCGTTTGCCTCCAGCGCCGGATCGATTTCCAGCACGTCGATATCGAAGTGAACCTGATGACCGGCCAGCGGATGGTTAAAGTCCACGGTAATAGAATCCCCGGAGATATCGCGGATCACGCCGGGCATCTCGCTGCCGCCCATGCCGGTAAAGAGCATAATGGCACCGATTTCCGGCTCGCCCGCATTAACAAAGTCGCGGCGCGAGAAGTACTGGATCAGGTCCGGGCTGACGGCACCGAACGCCGCTTCCGGCTCCAGCGTAAAGGCGTGCTTGTCGCCTGCCTTCAGCCCCAGCAGCTCCTGCTCCAGCGCGGCGGAAAGGCTGCCGTCGCCCAGGCGGAACAGCGCCGGTTTGCCGGACGCTGCCGTCGACTCTGCGACGGAGCCATCCTCGAGCTTCAGCGTGAAATGCAGCAGCACCGCGCTGTCGCGCTCTACAGAGACTGTCATGTCTTACCCTTGTTTTGCCTGTTTGCCAGCGGGGCTGAGAAAGCCCTCCAGCACCACTAACGCGGCACCGATACAGATGCCGCAGTCAGCGATATTAAAGGTGGCGAAGTGCCAGTCACCGATATAGAAGTCGATAAAGTCGACGACAAATCCGTGCCAGGCACGATCGAACAGGTTGCCCGCCGCGCCGCCGACAATCAGCGCGTAGGCGATATTAACGATTTTCTGGCTGGCGCGGCTGCGGTACATCATCACCAGCAGAGCCACCACGATAGCGATGGCGATGCCGGCGAAGAACCAGCGCTGCCAGCCGCCTTTATCCGCCAGGAAGCTGAACGCCGCGCCATAGTTGTGCGCGTAGAACAGGTTGAGGAACGGCATCAGCGGCTGCGTTTCATGCAGCATCATGTTGTTCATCACCCACTGTTTGCTGGCGAAATCGACCAGGATCACCGCCAGCACCAGCCATACCCAGCGTAAGCCGGTTGAGAGAATAGGTTTACGCATCAGGCAAATTTACGCTCTTCGCCGTTGCCGGCCAGGTTGGTATAACAGCGTCCGCACACGGCAAGATGCTCCGGGTTCTGGCCGACGTCGGTAGTGTAGTGCCAGCAGCGCGGACATTTCTCGCCTTCCGCTTTATGCAGCGCGATTTTCAGACCTTTTACCAGCTCGCTCTGCTGCGCCTCTTCGCTTGCCAGCGCGTAGTCTGCCACCGTTGCGCCCGAGGTAAGCAGCACAAAGCGCAGCTCATCGCCCAGCGCCTGCAGCTTCGCCGCCAGCTCCGCATCGGCGTAGAGCGTTACCGTGGCTTCCAGCGCGCCGCCGATACGCTTGTCGCTGCGCGCCTGCTCGATAGCTTTGTTGACTTCGCCACGCACCTTCAGCAGCTCCGCCCAGAAGGCATCGTTCAGTGCCTCATCCGCCGACAGGCCGAACAGGCCGTCATACCACTCTTCGGTAAAGACATACTGCGCGCGTTTGCCCGGCAGATAGCCCCAGATTTCATCAGCGGTAAAGGACATGATCGGCGCCATCCAGCGCACCAGCGCCTCGGCGATATGCCACAGCGCGCTCTGGCAGCTGCGGCGCGCCAGGCTGTCGCCCTTCGCGGTGTACTGGCGATCCTTGATGATATCCAGATAGAAGGAGCCCATTTCCACCGAGCAGAACTGCATCAGACGCTGAATCACTTCGTGGAAATCGTAGTTTTCATACGATTTGATGATATCCGCCTGCGCCGCCTGCGCGCGGCCGACCGCCCAGCGATCCACCACCACCATCTCTTCCGGCGCCACCATATCGCTTTCAGGGTTGAAGCCGTTAAGGTTAGCCAGCAGGAAGCGCGCGGTGTTGCGGATACGACGATAGGCGTCGGCAGAGCGTTTCAGGATCTCGTCGGAGACCGCCATTTCGCCCGAATAGTCGGTCGAGGCGACCCACAGACGCAGAATATCCGCGCCCAGCTTGTTCATAACGTCCTGCGGCGAAACGGTGTTGCCGATCGACTTGGACATCTTGCGGCCCTGACCATCCACGGTAAAGCCGTGGGTCAGCACCTGGCGATAAGGCGCTTTGCCCTTCATCGCGGTAGAGATCATCAGCGAGGACATAAACCAGCCGCGATGCTGATCGGAGCCTTCCAGATACATATCAGCAGCGTGGCCGCCGAACTCCGGACGGGCATCAACGACCGCATAGCTGGTAGAGCCGGAGTCGAACCAGACGTCCAGCGTATCGGGTACTTTGACGTAGTTGTCAGCGTCGTCGCCCATCAGATCGCGCGGATCGAGATCCCACCACGCCTGAATGCCGTCCTGCTCCACGCGCTGCGCCACTTTTTCCATCAGCGCCAGCGTGTCGGGATGCAGCTGCTCGGTCTCTTTATGCACGAACAGCGCCATCGGCACGCCCCAGGTGCGCTGACGAGAGATACACCAGTCTGGACGGTTGGCAACCATCGACTCGATGCGCGCCTGACCCCAGTCCGGGATCCACTGCACGCCTTTGATCTCTTTCAGCGACTGCGCGCGCAGCCCTTTCTGATCCATGCTGATAAACCACTGCGGCGTAGCGCGGAAGATGATCGGCGTTTTATGACGCCAGCAGTGCGGATAGCTGTGCAGCAGTTTTTCCACATGCAGCAGGGCGCCCTTCTCTTTCAGCAGCTCAACGATAACGTCGTTGGCTTTAAAGACGTTCAGGCCGTCGAGGGTCGGATAGGTACTCGGCAGATAGGTGCCGTCCGGGCCGACCGGGTTAGCCACTTCGATGCCATACTTCTGGCCGATGACATAGTCATCCGGACCGTGGCCCGGCGCGGTGTGCACGGCACCGGTACCGGCCTCGAGGGTAACGTGTTCGCCCAGCACCACCGGCGACTGAATATTGACCAGGAAAGGATGCTGGAAGGTCAGACGCTCCAGCGCCGCGCCTTTGCATTCGCCCAGTACGGTCCACTGCTCGACGCCAGCGCGCTTCAGCACGCTCTCCACCAGCTCTTTCGCGAGGATCAGGGCGCGACCGTCAATCTGCACCAGCTGATAGTCAAATTCCGGATGCAGTGAAATAGCGCGGTTTGCCGGCATGGTCCATGGCGTCGTCGTCCAGATCACCAGCGAAATCGGGCCGTTGACCGGCGCGTCGCCGAACTTCGCGCGCACCGCGTCGCTCTCTACCGCGTTAAACATCACGTCGATAGAGGGCGAGGTTTTGTCATAATATTCGACTTCCGCTTCCGCCAGCGCGGAACGGCAGTCCAGACACCAGTGCACCGGCTTCGCGCCCTTGTGCAGATGGCCGTTGTCGATGATCTTGCCCAGCGCGCGGATGATGTTAGCTTCGGTCTGGAAGTTCATCGTCAGGTAGGGACGTTCCCAGTCGCCCAGCACGCCGAGACGGATAAAGTCCGTCTTCTGGCCTTCAACCTGCTCCGCGGCATATTTGCGGCACGCTTCGCGGAATTCCGCCGGTGTCACCTTCTCGCCCGGCTTGCCGATCATCTGCTCGACCTTATGCTCGATGGGCAGACCGTGGCAGTCCCAGCCCGGCACGTAAGGCGAGTCGAAGCCCGCCATGCCTTTCGACTTAACGATAATGTCTTTCAGAATCTTGTTAACTGAGTGACCAATATGAATGCTGCCGTTGGCATAGGGAGGGCCGTCATGCAGGATAAAGGTTTTTTTCCCTTTTTTGGCTTCGCGGATGATGCCGTACAGGTTGTCATCATACCAGCGTTGCAGCATTCCCGGCTCGCGTTTGGCAAGATCGCCGCGCATCGGGAACCCCGTTTCGGGCAAATTCAGGGTAGATTTATAGTCACTCATCAGATTCTCGTTTCCGTATTTTGCGGGGTTAAAGCCCAAAGAAGCGCCGGGCGGTTACCACATCTTTCGCAATTTGTTCTTTCAACGCCTCCAGTGAGGCAAAGCGCTGCTCGTTACGTATCTTATGCTTCAGCACCACATCAATGTGCTTTCCATACAGATTGATATTGATGTCAAGCAGGTGAACTTCAAGCTGCTGGCGCAATCCTTTTACCGTCGGCCGCGTGCCGATATTGGCGACGCCGGGAACGGGCGCGCCCAGGCCGAGCACCTCCACCGCATAAACGCCTTTCACCGGCGAGACGATGCGGCGTAAAGGAAGGTTCGCGGTGGGAAAACCGATGGTGCGTCCCAGTGCATCGCCGTGCACGACGCGGCCAGAGATACTGAAAGGATGGCCCAGCAGCGTTTGCGCCAGCGCTAAGTCGTCATCGGCCAGCGCCTGACGCACGGCAGTGCTGCTGATTCGCTTGCCGCCGTCGCAGAAGGTTTCGGTGCTGACGACGTCAAAGCCGTACTCGGCACCCGCCTTCTGTAATAACAGGAAATCGCCCTGACGACCAGCGCCAAAGCGGAAATCATCCCCCACCGCCAGGTATCTGACGCCCAGCTTATCCACCAGCAGATCGGTGATAAAGCACTGCGCCGACAGCGCGGCAAAGCGGCGGTCAAATCGCACGCACAGCACCTGATCCACGCCCGCCTCCGCCAGATACTTCAGCTTCTCCCGCAGGCGCGTCAGACGCGCTGGCGCTTTATCTCCGGCAAACAGCTCAAGCGGCTGCGGCTCGAACAGCATGACCATCACCGGAAGCTGGCGTTTTCGTCCCTCTTCGCACAGGCGCGCCATCAGCGCCTGATGGCCGCGATGGACGCCGTCGAAGTTACCAATGGTCAGGACGCAGCCGCGATGCTGCTCGTTTAGATTATGAATACCGCGGATAAACTTCATGGCTGACTCAAACCGGTGGAAATCGGCGGATTATACCCTTGAAACCGGCTAAGGTTAACCCGTAGCCACACCTTTCCTGCGCAGAACGCGCCATTTATCGGGGCCTGACGCGCGCCGCCCGCTTATCAGAGAATTTTGTTGCGAAAGGCTGTATTCAAAGAGGGGAAGCTGGTAGAATCTTGCGCCATCAATTACGTAACCGGGCGTGGTTTGTAAAACGACGCTTATTTGCACAAATCCATTGACAAAAGAAGGCTCAAAAGGCATAGTCCTCGGCCTTTGATTTGTCCATATAGAACACATTTGGGAGTTGGACCTTGGCTAATATCAAATCAGCTAAGAAACGCGCCGTAACATCTGAAAAACGTCGCAAGCATAACGCGAGCCGTCGTTCTATGATGCGTACTTTCGTTAAGAAAGTATACGCGGCGATCGCAGCTGGCGACAAAGCTGCTGCGCAGAACGCATTTAACGAAATGCAACCGATCGTGGACCGTCAGGCTGCTAAAGGTCTGATCCACAAAAACAAAGCTGCACGTCATAAAGCAAACCTGACTGCTCAGATCAACAAAATGGCGTAAGCCTTTGTTTATCGCTTTGTAAAAAGAACCGGCGCTTAGCCGGTTTTTTTTCGCCTCCGTTAAGCGCCTGCCCCAGGCAAGCGCCTGACGCAGACGCCTGCCAGAAGTAAAGGTTCAGCGCGCCAGACGTCGCCCCAGAATCACGTAGCCCGCCACCGCAGACAAAATCGACCCCAGCAAAATACCCAGCTTCGCCAGGGTAATCAGCTGCGGATTGCTCTCGCCGTAGGCCAGCGAGGCGATAAAAATCGACATGGTAAAGCCAATGCCGCACAGCACCCCGACCGCGGCGATATCCGCCAGGCGAGTATTTTGCGGCAGCGTCGCCAGCCTGAACTTTACCGCCAGCCAGCAGAAGAGCGTAATGCCCACAGGCTTGCCAATCAGCAGCCCCGCCACTATCCCCAGCGGCAGCAGCGAAAAGATATCCCCTGCGTGAATGCCCTCCAGCGACACGCCCGCGTTGGCGAAGGCGAACAGCGGCAGGATCAGCCAGCGCACCCAGGGATGCAGCGCATGCTCCAGATGAATAGCCGGTGAGTGTCCCTCCTGCTTTTTCAGCGGGATCAGGAAGCCCACCACCACGCCCGCCAGCGTCGCGTGTACACCCGACTTCAGCACGGCGGTCCACAGCACCATGCCGACCAGCAGATAGAGCCCGGTGTTGCGCACGTTCAGCAGGTTCATCGCCGCCAGCACCACAATGGCCAGCGCGGCGACGCCCAGCGCCGTCATTGACAGGTCGCTGGTATAGAAGAGCGCGATAATCACGATCGCGCCCAGGTCGTCGATAATTGCCAGCGCCATCAGGAAGATTTTTAGCGCTGGCGGTACGCGGCTGCCCAGCAGCGCGAGGATGCCCAGCGCAAAGGCGATATCGGTAGCGGTAGGAATCGCCCAGCCGCTGCGCGTAGCCGCATCCGCGCCGTTAAACGCCAGAAACAGCAGCCCCGGCATCAGCATGCCGCCCAGCGCAGCTATCAGCGGGAAAATCGCCTGCTCGCGCTTTGCCAGCGCGCCCATCACCATCTCGCGCTTGACCTCTAAGCCCACCAGCAGAAAGAAGAGCGCCATCAACGCGTCGTTGATCCACAGCAGCAGGTTCTTGCTGATATCGAGCGAACCGAAGCGGAACTCGACCGGCACGGCCAGCAGGTTTTGATAGGCCTGCTGCGTTTCGCCGTTATTCGCCAGAAACATCGCCAGCGCAGCCGCCAGGATCAGCACCACGCCGCTGGTGGCATCATTGTTAAGCCATTTTTTTAGCCTGATATTCACGCGTTATCCTTCCCAGAAAACAAAAAAGCGTACAGGCGAACAATGATAACAGGTTGTGAAAAGGGATGAGCCAGCGAGCGGCGTTAATCGTCCGAGGAGGGGCAAAAAAAAGCCAGCGGCAGAGCGCTGGCTTGATTTTATGAGCAGGCAGTTCAGCGAGTCAGATCGTCGAAGAACTTCTTCACGCCGTCGAAAAAGCTTTTCGAACGCGGGCTGTTGTTCTCGCCGGTAGGACCGCCGAAACTCTCTTCCAGATCGCGCAGCAGCTTTTTCTGCTTCTCGTTCAGATTGACCGGGGTCTCCACCACCACGCGGCACAGCAGATCGCCGACCGCGCCGCCGCGCACCGATTTCACGCCTTTGCCGCGCATGCGGAACAGCTTGCCGGTCTGGGTTTCCGCCGGGACTTTCAGCTTCACGCGTCCATCCAGCGTCGGCACTTCGATCTCGCCGCCCAGCGCCGCCATAGCAAAGTTGATCGGCACTTCGCAGTAGAGATTGTTATCTTCGCGCTCGAAGATCGGGTGTTTCTTCACCGAGACCTGAACGTAGAGATCGCCAGCCGGCGCGCCCTGCTCGCCAGCTTCGCCTTCGCCGCTAAGACGAATGCGGTCGCCGGTATCGACGCCTGCGGGGATTTTCACCGACAGGGTTTTCGACTTCTCGACGCGTCCATGGCCATGACAGGCGTTGCACGGATCTTTAATCACCGAGCCGCGACCGTGACAGGTCGGACAGGCTTGCTGCACGGTAAAGAAGCCCTGACGCATCTGCACCTGGCCTGCGCCATGGCAGGTCGGACAGGTTTGCGGCTGAGAGCCCGCTTTGGCGCCGCTGCCGTGGCAGACGTCGCACTCCTGCAGCGTCGGGATGCGGATCTCTTTGGTCACGCCGCGCACCGCTTCTTCCAGCGTCAGCTCCATGTTGTAGCGTAAATCGGCGCCGCGCGCTGCGCGTTGACGACGACCGCCGCCAAAGATATCGCCGAAGACGTCGCCAAAGATATCGCTGAAGTCCGCGCCGCCGCCGCCAAAGCCGCCGCCAAATCCACCGCCGCCCATGCCGCCCTGTTCAAACGCCGCATGACCGTACTGATCGTAGGCCGCGCGCTTCTGCGCGTCGGTCAGGATTTCGTAGGCTTCCTTCGCCTCTTTGAATTTGGCTTCCGCTTCTTTGTCACCCGGATTGCGGTCGGGGTGATACTTCATCGCCAGGCGCTTATACGCCTTTTTAATTTCACGCTCGTCGGCGGATTTGGAGACGCCTAAAATCTCGTAGTAGTCACTCTTTGCCATTTTTAGCCCTTAACATGCTCGCACGGGCGTGGAGAGATCTCCTACGCCCGTGCTGGTTTCAACGGCTGTCAGGCCAACCGTCGCGCCCGGTCAGGGGCAATTATTTTTTGTTATCTTTCACTTCTTCGAATTCAGCGTCGACCACGTCGTCATCTTTCTTCGCAGAAGCGTCGGCTGTATCAGCGCCGCCAGCCTGTGCCTGCTGCTGAGCCGCTTCCATCAGCTTGCTGGAAACCTGCATCAGCGCCTGCATCTTAGCGTCGATCGCCTCTTTGTCTTCGCCTTTCAGCGCGGTTTCCAGTTCGCTCAGCGCGGACTCGATTGGCGCTTTGTCGTCGGCAGAGAGTTTATCGCCCGCTTCTTCCAGCTGTTTGCGGGTGCTGTGCGCAATCTGATCGCCCTGGTTGCGCGTCTGCACCAGCTCTTCGAACTTACGATCCGATTCAGCATTCGCTTCTGCATCGCGAACCATTTTTTCGATTTCGTCCTCGTTCAGGCCGGAAGAGGCTTTGATGGTGATCTTCTGCTCTTTACCGCTGTTCTTGTCTTTCGCTGAAACGTGCAGGATGCCGTCCGCATCGATATCGAAGGTAACTTCGATCTGCGGCATGCCGCGCGGTGCAGGCTGAATGCCGTCCAGGTTGAACTGACCCAGCGATTTGTTATCGCTTGAACGCTTACGCTCGCCCTGCAGCACGTGAATGGTCACGGCAGACTGGTTGTCTTCAGCCGTTGAGAAGACCTGGCTGTGCTTGGTCGGGATCGTGGTGTTCTTGCTGATCAGCGAGGTCATCACGCCGCCCATGGTTTCGATACCCAGCGACAGCGGGGTCACGTCCAGCAGCAGAACGTCTTTGACGTCGCCCGCCAGCACGCCGCCCTGTACCGCAGCACCTACGGCCACCGCTTCATCCGGGTTAACGTCTTTACGCGGCTCTTTGCCGAAGAACTCAGCCACTTTGGACTGCACCATCGGCATACGGGTCTGACCACCGACCAGGATCACGTCGTTGATGTCAGAAACAGAGAGTCCCGCATCCTGCAGCGCAACTTTCAGCGGCTCGATAGAGCGGCTAACCAGATCTTCTACCAGTGACTCGAGTTTCGCGCGGGTCACTTTGATGTTCAGGTGTTTCGGACCGGTCGCATCCGCCGTGATGTACGGCAGGTTAACGTCGGTCTGCTGTGCAGAAGAGAGCTCGATTTTCGCTTTTTCTGCTGCTTCTTTCAGACGCTGCATCGCCAGCGGATCGTTGTGCAGATCGATGCCCTGATCTTTCTTGAACTCCGCAACCAGATAGTTAATCAGGCGGCTGTCGAAGTCCTCACCACCCAGGTGGGTGTCACCGTTGGTTGCCAGAACTTCAAAGGTTTTTTCGCCGTCAACTTCGTCGATTTCGATAATAGAGATATCGAAGGTACCGCCGCCCAGGTCGTAAACCGCGATAGTGCGGTTGCCCTGACCTTTATCCAGGCCGTAAGCCAGCGCGGCTGCGGTCGGTTCGTTGATAATGCGTTTTACTTCCAGACCTGCGATACGGCCGGCGTCTTTGGTCGCCTGACGCTGCGCATCGTTAAAGTAGGCCGGAACGGTAATAACCGCTTCGGTCACCGGCTCGCCGAGATAGTCTTCAGCGGTCTTCTTCATTTTTTTCAGCACTTCCGCAGAGATCTGCGGCGGCGCCATTTTCTGGCCTTTCACTTCAAGCCAGGCGTCGCCGTTGTCGGAAGAGGTAATTTTGTACGGCATGATTTTGATATCACGCTGCACTTCTTCATCCTGGAAACGACGGCCGATCAGACGCTTGATAGCGAACAGCGTATTCTGCGGGTTGGTCACCGCCTGACGTTTAGCCGGTTGGCCCACCAGAGTTTCGCCATCCTGCGTATAAGCAATAATTGAAGGCGTGGTGCGATCGCCTTCGGCATTCTCCAGCACGCGCGCTTTACCGCCGTCCATGATCGCAACACAAGAGTTGGTTGTACCCAGGTCAATACCAATAATCTTACCCATCTAAACGTCTCCCACTTAAATTCTTTGTCAATTTGGGTTGTGAACCCTTAATGCGGGCGCTTTGTTGGCTTTCAACCGCCATTACTCGCTTTTTTTCCCGGGCTCACAACGCTCGATGACAACTAAATGGGGCCGCTTCGAAGCGCATCAAGGGTTAAAAGAAAATTTTTTTTCAGGGCCAGCTTTTCTGGACCCGTTACGCTTCGCCTCTCCGCCAGCGCAAAGAAAAAGGCCGCGCTTTGCGCGGCCTTTGAACTGCCTGTTGATTCAGTGCGGTGTGAAGCGGTCAGCCCAGCGAAGGAGCAGAAGAAAATATATTATCGTTATTATTTCCAGACTAAATTAGTTTTAATTTTTCCCTGATGTCGGCGAAGAGCTGCGATGCCATAGTCATCAAATAGCTGGCACCATCATAATATTAAGCGACTTATTTCACAGGGGTAATCTTATCTCTTGCGTCCAGCCGGACGTCATGGTAATAATGGGAATTCCAGGCATTTCACACCCATCTGCTCTTTTCATATTGTTATCGTATGGACATTATTATATGGAAATAAAGATCGGCCATATTCAGGATCGTCAGGCTGAAGAATATATTATTCAGCAGCTCTGGCAGCATAATAGCCGCTTCGCTGACGTCAATATGAAGCCGCTAAATGTTATATTGTATGACGATGAGCAACATATTCAGGGCGGGCTGCTGGCGCACACCTGGTTTGGCACGCTGGATATTCACTATTTATGGATAGATGAGTCGCATCGCAAGCACGGCACCGGACGCGAGCTGATGCAAAAGGCGGAAGAAGAGGCGCGCCGCCGCGGCTGCCATATGGCGGTGGTGGACACCTTAAGCTTTCAGGCGCGCGGCTTCTACGAGAAGCTCGGCTACCGCGTCTACGGCGAACAGGAAGGCTATGCAGAGCGCTTTGCCCGTTATTATCTGGCAAAAAGATTATAATCCGCATCTCATCAGCGAGGCGCTATGGGCAGCCCATATCGCAGTATCGACGATTTTATTTCCGCCTTTGCGACTACCATGGACCTGTTACCTACGCCATGGGGTTTTAAGGATGCGGCGTCACAACATCTTTATATGAATAGCGCGGCACGGTTATATACCGCCACGCCGAAAAACTATTTGCTCGAGGGTAAAAAAGATAATGAGTTCCCAACGCCCTGGAGCGATTGCGCCGACGAGTTTTGCGAACACGATGAAAAAGCACAGGCGCTAAAAACGCGCGTCGCCGTGATAGAAACCCATTACTGGTATGGAAAAAACTATCTCACCCCTTTTATCAGCGAAAAATACCCGGTATTTGATAACCGTAATCTCTTCCTCGGCTGTATCTGGAATGCGCGTCCGGTAGAGAATATTAGCGCGCTGACCTTTATTCATCCGCAAAAGAGCTCGGTGCTGACCACCCGGCTTGAACACCCTCTTTTTACCCCTGCTGAACTGGATGTGATTTTTCTGCTGCTCAGGCGATTCAGCGCCAAAGAGATCGCCAGGATTTATAACCTCAGCGTGAAAACCATCGGCAACCGCATCGCCACCCTTTATCAAAAGGCTGACGTGCATTCGCTGCAACAGTTCGAGCAGTACTGCCGCGCTGAGTCGCTGGAGAACTACCTGCCAGAGAAGCTGCTCAGCAAAGGCGTCTCTTTTATTTAAACCGGCAAGGAAAACCTGTTGTGAGTAAATTTGATGACTACCCGTTAAGCCGTGTGCCTGCGGGCGAAAGGCTCTCGCTGCTTAGCGTCGCTATCGTGCATATGGGCATGCTGACCGCGCTGGATCAGTTTATGCTCGGTGCCGTACTGGGCAACAGTATGACCCTCGGCGAAGCCTTTACCGCCATTACCCTGGCGAGCCTGCTGTTTGGCTTTTTGACTTTCGCCCTCGGCTACGCCGGGATGCGCGAAGGGTTGTCGGGTAGCCTGCTGGCGCGCTGGTGCGGCTTCGGCCGCCACGGCTCGGTCCTGATCGGCCTGCTGGTCGCCGTCAGCCTGCTTGGCTGGTTTGGCATCCAGAATGCGGTCTTCGCCCGGTCGCTGAGCTACGCCCTGGGCGGCAAGCTGAGCTTCGCGCAGTCCGCCTCCCTGTCGGGCGCGGTGCTGACGCTGCTGGTCGCCTTTGGCTTTAAGGCGCTGCGCTTTACCGCGCGCGTGGCGGTTCCGCTGTTTATCGCGCTGGTTGGCTGGATCTTCTGGCACGCATTCCACGGCCAGGCGGGCAGCAACATTCCGCCGGCTGCGCCCACAGAGGCGATTACCGTCAGCGCGGCCATTACCATGGTGATTGGCGGCGCCATTCTTGCCAGCCTGATGACGCCGGACCTGACGCGTTTCTCACGCAGCGGCAAAGACGTTTTCGCCATCACCCTGCTGACTATTCTGGCGGGCGAGTACGGCGTGAACGGGCTGGCGATCCTGATTGCGAAAGAGCTGCATACCTCTGACATCATCGCCATTATTACCCAGACCACCAGTACCCTGGGGCTGTTCGCGGTGGTCTTCTCCACCCTGCGCATCAACGATCTCAACCTCTACTCTTCGGCGCTGGGCATCGCCAACGCCACGGAAGGGCTGACCGGCTTTAAACCGCGCTATAGCGTGATTACGCTGCTGCTGGGTTTTCTCGGCACGCTCTGCTCGGTGCTGGGCATTCTCGATCGCTTCGTGGATTTTCTTGAGCTGCTGGGCGTCATCTTCCCGCCGGTGCTGGGCGTAATGATTGTGGATTACTATCTGCTGAAGACCGACCGCCAGACGCTGGCGCAGAGCCGCGGCAGCAACGCGCTGCCGACGACCTCCAGGCTTATCGGCTGGCCCGCGCTGATCGCCAGCGTGGCGGGCAGCGCCACCGGACTGCTGGTTGAGCGCGGCGTGCCGGTTTTCAACTCGATTATTGTCGCCTGCCTCGTTTATCTGCTTACCGCGCCGCTGATGAAGCGCGCCGCGGCTACGCCGAAAGAAGCGGCCGTCGAGTAACCTTCCCTGACGCGCCTGGCTACAGGCGCGTATCGCTCGCCAGCGCGCCCTGCCGTTCAATACTGTAAAGCCACAGCCCGATAAGCAATCCGGCCAGCGCCAGCGCCAGCACGTACCAGGCGGGCGCCAGCGGCGTCAGGCGCAGGATTAACGTGACAAAAATCGGCGTCAGCCCGCCGAAGATAGCGTAGGCGACATTGTAGGAGAAAGAGATGCCGGTAAAGCGCACCGCCGCCGGAAAGGCGCGCACCATCAATGAGGGCACCACCCCTACCACGCCGACGCTCAGCCCCGCCAGACCGTAGTTAAAGAAGAGCCCCTCACCATCCGGCGTCTGGCTGGCGAAGAAGTGCCAGCTGCAAACCGCCAGCAGCAGCGAGCCTCCCATCAGTATTTTCGCCGCGCCAATCCAGTCCACCAGCCAGCCGGCGATAACGCAGCCTGCCAGCAGCATCACCGTTGCCAGACAGTTAGCCTGCAAACTCAGCGCGGCGCTAATCGCGTGCTGCTTTTGCATCAGCGCCGGCGCCATTAAAATCACCACCACAATACAGGCGGAGAGCAGCCAGGTAAGCAGCATCGAGAGCAGCACGCCGCCTTTGTGTTGGGTCAGCACTGTTTTTAGCGGCAGCGTATCGGCCAGCATTTTGCGCTGCTGCATCTGCTGAAAGACCGGCGTCTCATGCAGCCAGCGGCGCAGATACATCGCCAACAGCCCAAACAGCCCGCCAAGAAAGAAGGGAATGCGCCAGCCGATGCTGGCGACCGTCTGCGGCGACATGCTGCTGTTGATGGCGGTCGCGACCAGCGACCCCAGCAGGATCCCCGCCGTGAGTCCGGCGGTCAGGGTGCCGCAGGCAAAACCGATGCGCTTTTCCGGCACGTGTTCCGCCACAAACACCCAGGCGCCCGGCACTTCGCCGCCAATTGCCGCGCCCTGCAGCAGGCGCAGCAGCAGCATCAGCAGCGGCGCGATAATGCCTGCCGTTTCATAGGTGGGCAGCACGCCCATCGCCAGCGTCGGCAGCGCCATCAGCAGAATGCTCAGGCTGAACATTTTCTTGCGCCCCACCTTGTCGCCAAAGTGCGCCATAATCAGGCCGCCCAGCGGACGCGCCAGATAACCGGCGGCGAAAATGGCAAAAGTTTGCAGCTGACGCAGCCAGTCAGGAATGTCCGGCGGGAAGAAAAGCTCGCCGATAACCGCGGCGAAAAAGACAAAAATAATAAAGTCGTAGAACTCCAGCGCGCCGCCGAGGGCGGCCAGCGACAGCGTTTTGTAATCCTGACCTTTCAGGCGATGGGCAGCATGTGAATCCATAAGCGTAGAGGTTCCAGAGATAAAGGTGGTTTTGTAAATCTCTGCTTACTATACCGTTCATCTTTCACTACACCAGCATCGCCAGAGGCTATCCCTGAAATGACGAAATTTTAGTTATTTATCTGCTTTATCGCGCTTTTGGGGCGAAATGCTGCTACCACCTGGGGGTGCGTTTCTACATAAGGCCCTTCCAGCAGCTGTAAACAGTAAGGTACAGCGGCGAAAATACCCGGCACTTTTACCTTGCCGTCGGCCTCTTTCACCCCTTCCAGCGTCTCTTTAATCGACTTCGGCTGTCCCGGCAGGTTCAGCACCAGCGACTGTTTGCGGATCACGCCGACCTGGCGCGACAGAATGGCGGTAGGCACGAACTGCAGGCTGATCTGGCGCATCTGTTCGCCGAAGCCGGGCATCTCGCGGTCGGCCACCGCCAGCGTGGCGTCAGGCGTCACGTCGCGGCGCGCCGGCCCTGTGCCGCCGGTGGTCAGCACCAGATGGCAAAAGCGTTCATCCACCAGCTCGCAGATCGCCTGTTCAATCAGCGGCTGCTCATCCGGCACCAGACGGGTTTCGGTGGTAAAAGGGGTCGCCAGCGCGCTGGTTAGCCAGGCCTCCAGCGCCGGAATGCCCTGATCCTGATAAATGCCGTTCGCCGCGCGATCGGAAACGGAGATCAGGCCAATGCGTAAAGTATCCATGATGTTGTTACCCGGGTTGACCGCAAAGCGGTAAGACAAGAGAGGAATAGCAGGAAGGATAATAGAAGTGAGGCAAAGAGAAAACCGCGGCGGCCAGGCCGCCACGGCAACAGATTACAGCAGGTCAGCGATCATTTTCTCAAGCTTGCCCTGGTCGACGGCGAAGTTGCGAATACCTTCCGCCAGTTTCGCCACCGCCATCGGATCCTGGTTGTGCTGCCACAGGAACTCAGATTCGGTCATCTTTGCCGGACGCGCTTTGACGTCGCCGCTGTAGCTCAGCTTACGCTCAACCGTGCCTTCGCTCTCCGCCAGCTCTTTCAGCAGCGCCGGAGAGATGGTCAGGCGATCGCAGCCCGCCAGCTCCAGGATCTCGCCGACGTTACGGAAGCTTGCGCCCATCACCACGGTTTCATAACCGTGCTGCTTGTAGTAATTGTAGATTTCGGAAACCGACACCACGCCCGGATCTTCATGCGGCGCGTACTCTTTCTTGTCGGTGTTGCTCTTGTACCAGTCGAGGATACGGCCCACGAACGGCGAAATCAGGAACACGCCCGCTTCCGCGCAGGCGCGCGCCTGGGCGAAGGAGAAGAGCAGCGTCAGGTTACAGTTGATGCCCTCTTTTTCCAGCTGCTCCGCCGCGCGGATGCCCTGCCAGGTGGAGGCCAGCTTGATCAGGATACGGTCGTTGCTGATGCCCGCGTCGTTGTAGAGCTTGATCAGGCTGCGCGCTTTAGCGATGCTGCCTTCGGTGTCGTAGGAGAGACGCGCATCAACTTCGGTCGAGATGCGACCGGGAATCAGCTTAAGAATTTCCAGACCAATGTTGACGGCCAGTTTGTCCGACACCAGCGAGATCAGCTCATCTTTGCTGCCGTTCTGCTCGCGCGCCCAGCTAATCGCTTCGTCAATCAGCTTGCGGTATTCAGGGATCTGCGCGGCGTTAAGAATCAGAGAGGGGTTGGTGGTGGCGTCCTGCGGCTGATAGAGCTTCATGGCTGCGATATCGCCGGTGTCGGCGACAACGGTGGTAAGTTGACGCAAGGAGGTCAGTTTGTCCGTCATGTCTGTTGTCTCTTATGTAATGTCAGGGTGAAAAAGGCTGTTGCGATAATATCATGCGGCAACCGAGGCGCAAGGTCGCCAGATGCCGTTTACGATAGCGCTAACGAATGGCTGCGATTTGCCTGTCGCTGCGGCTTTTTTGTTACACTCGGCAGCCTGACAAGTGACATTTTCCCTGTAGCGACAAAGGATAACCGAGGAAGCGACTATGTTAATGGTGATCTCACCCGCCAAAACGCTCGATTTTAGCAGCCCGCTGGCGACCCAGCGTTATACCCAGCCTGCGCTGTTAGAAAAATCACAACAGCTGATTGAGGTGGCGCGCGATCTCTCACCGGCGCAGATCGCTTCGCTTATGGGCATCAGCGACAAGCTGGCACACCTTAATGCCGAACGCTTCAACAGCTGGCAGCCCGACTTTACGCCGGACAATGCGCGCCAGGCGATTCTGGCCTTTAAAGGCGATGTCTATACCGGCCTGCAGGCGGAGAGCTTCAGCGAAGCGGATTTCGACTTCGCCCAGCAGCATCTGCGTATGCTCTCCGGCCTATACGGCGTGCTGCGTCCGCTCGACCTGATGCAGCCCTATCGGCTGGAGATGGGCATTAAGCTGGCCAGCCCGGCCGGCAAAGATCTCTACAGCTTCTGGGGCGATCTGCTGACGCAGCATCTTAACGCCGCGCTGCAGGAACAGGGCGACGACGTGCTAATAAATCTGGCATCGGACGAATATTTCCGGGCGATTAAGCCGAAGCAGCTGCAGGGCCGTCTGGTGAAGCCGGTGTTCCTCGACGAAAAGAACGGCGCGTTTAAGGTGATCAGCTTTTACGCTAAAAAAGCGCGCGGACTGATGAGCCGCTACGTTATTCAGCATCGCCTCACCGATCCCGAGGCGCTGAAGCAGTTTGACGTGGACGGCTACTTCTTTGATAAAGCGAGCAGCAGCGAGAACGAGCTGGTGTTTAAGCGTTACGAGCAGAAATAAGCGCAGGCGGACGCCGCTTGATGCCTTCAGGGGGATAACAACGGCGCGCCTGACCACAGGCGCGCCGCTGGTGATGACGATTACGCCTTCAGCAGAAACGCGCGCAGCGGCGCAAAATCAGCGCTCATCTGATGCGACAGCAGCGGCAGCCCGGCACGATCCGCCAGCGCCTGCGGCAGCGGCAGCGACTGCCCCAGAATCGCCTCGACGCTCTCTTTGAACTTCGCCGGGTGCGCCGTGCCAAGGAACAGGCCAAACTCTCCTTCCTGCAGCTGATCGCGCAGCAGACGATAGGCGATAGCCGCGTGCGGCTCGGAGATATAGCCGATTTCCGCCAGCTCGCGCATCGTCGCTTCGGTCGTTTCATCACTCACCGCGCCGTAGGCGAGATCGGTCAGGCGCCAGGTTTTGCGGCGGAACAGCTCCTCCACGCGCGGCCAGTTATTCGGCTGGCTGACATCCATGGCGTTCGACAGCGTGGCAACCGTGGCGTTCGGCGTCCAGCTGCCGCCCTGCAGGAAGCGCGGCACGGTGTCATTGGCGTTGGTAGCGGCGATAAAGCGCTTGATCGGCAGGCCAAGCGATTTCGCCAGCAGGCCGGCGGTGAGATCGCCGAAGTTGCCGCTCGGCACGGAAACCACCAGCTGGTTACGTTTTTCCTGCGGCAGCTGCGCCACCGCTTCGAAGTAGTAGCAGATCTGCGCCAGCAGGCGGCTGATATTGATGGAGTTGGCGGAGTTCAGGCCGATCGCCTTTTTCAGCTCCTCATCATCAAACGCCTGCTTCACCAGCGCCTGACAGGCGTCGAAGTCGCCGTCGATGGCGATGGTTTCGATATTGCCGCCCAGCGTGCAGAACAGCTTCTCCTGCAGCGGGCTGATTTTGCCCTGCGGGTAGAGAATCACTACGCGGACGTTTTCCATACCGTAAAAGGCGTGCGCCACGGCCGCGCCGGTGTCGCCGGAGGTGGCGGTCAGAATGGTGATCTGCTCGTCCGCGCCCGAAACACAGGAGAGCATCTGCGCCATAAAGCGGCCGCCGAAATCTTTAAACGCCAGCGTCGGGCCGTGGAACAGCTCCAGGCAGGCGATATCGTCGCTGACTTTTGCAACCGGCGCGGGAAACGCAAAGGCGGTTTTAACGCGTTCGGCCAGCTGATGCGGCGCGATTTCGTCGCCGATATAGGCGGAAAGAATTTTGCTGCTGCGGCTGACGAAATCCATCTCCAGCATCGCGTCGATCTCGGTCAGCTCAAATTCCGGCAGTTCAAGCGGGAAGAACAGCCCTTGCTGCGAGCCCAGGCCCTGTTTCACCGCCTGCGAAAAGCTCACCTGCTCGTTATGATCCTTAAGGTTATAGAGTTTCATGCGTTATCCCAGTTTACGTGCGCCAGCCGTATCAAGACGGCAAATATGGACGAAGCCTTCATCATTCTGCAGATAGTGCTGGCGCAGCCAGTCCGCCATCCGCTGCGCCGTTTCCATCTGATTGCAAACGGCGAAAAGCGTAGGGCCGGAACCTGAAATGCCGCACCCCAGCGCGCCCGTGTCGACGGCGGCCTGGCGCGCCTCGGCAAAGCCCGGCAGCAGCTTCGTGCGGTAAGGTTCGGCGATCACATCCTGCATCAGTTTAGCGGCCAGCAGCGGCTGCCCGCTATGACAGGCGTGAATAAAGCCAGCCAACAGGCGGCCATGTTTGATCACATCTTCTTTGCGATACTGCGCGGGCAGAATGGCGCGCGCTTCGGCGGTAGAGACTTTAATGCCCGGATAGGCCATCACCCACAGCCAGTCGTCGAAGCCCGGCACCGCCTGGCTGATAATGCCGTTCTCCTCAAGCATCAGCTGGATGCCGCCGAGGAAGCATGGCGCGACGTTGTCATAGTGTACGCTGCCGGAAATGCGCCCTTCCAGCTCGCCCATCAGCGTCAGCAGCTGAGTATCGCTGAGCGGCCTGCCGCAAAACTCGTTCATCGCCATCAAACCGGCCACCACCGAGCAGGCGCTGGAGCCGAGGCCGGAGCCGATCGGCATATTTTTCTCCAGCGTCATCGCCACCGGCACCTCTTCACCGATCGCTTCGCAGAAGCGCTGCCAGCACTGATAGACAATATTCTCTTTGGGATCGTCCGGCAGCTTGCTGACAAAGCGTCCGCTGTTTTGCAACGAAAAGCGCTGCGCCGCTTCCACCGTGACGCAGTCGCCCAGCAGCGTGCCGTCTACCGGCGACACCGCCGCGCCCAGCACGTCGAAGCCGACGCTGACGTTGCCAATCGAGGCCGGTGCGTAAATTTTTACCATCATCAAACTCCCAACTTCCATGACAGGGTGCGCAGCAGATCGGCGAAGACGCCCGCCGCCGTCACATCATTGCCCGCGCCATATCCGCGCAGCACCAGCGGAATCGGCTGATAATAACGGCTGTAAAACGCCAGGGCATTCTCGCCGTTTTTCACTTTATAGAGCGGATCGTTGCTGTCGACCGCGTCAATTTTCACTTTGCAGAGGCCGCCCTCTTCAATCGCGCCGACGAAGCGTAACACTTTTCCTTCGTCACGCGCTGCGGCAACGCGCGCGGCGAAGGCGCTGTCCAGCTCCGGCAGGCGCTGCATAAACGCCTCTACGTCAGCGATCTCATTCAGGCTGGCGGGCAGCAGCGGCTCGATCTCAATATCGCCTAGTTCCAGCTTATGGCCCGCTTCGCGCGCCAGGATCAGCAGCTTGCGCGCCACGTCCATACCTGAAAGGTCGTCGCGCGGATCGGGCTCGGTAAAGCCCAGCTCGCGCGCCATTTTTGTCGCCTCAGAGAGCGAAACGCCCTCGTCCAGCTTGCCGAAAATAAAGGAGAGCGAGCCTGAGAGGATGCCGGAGAATTTAATCAGCTCATCGCCGGCGTTTAACAGATTCTGCAGGTTTTCAATGACCGGCAGTCCCGCACCGACGTTGGTGTCGTAGAGGAATTTGCGACGCGATTTTGCGGCGGCGGCGCGCATCTGCTGGTAGTAGTTCCATGACGAGGTGTTGGCCTTTTTGTTCGGCGTCACCACGTGGAAGCCGTCGCCGAGGAAGTCGGCGTAGAGATCCGCTACCGCCTGGCTGGAGGTGCAGTCCACAATCACCGGGTTAAGCAGATGATACTCTTTCACCAGTCGATTGAGGCGGTCAGGATTAAAGGGCTCTTTGGCTTCGCTCAGCGCCCCTTTCCAGTCGCTCAGGTCGATGCCGTGTACGTTGGTCAGCAGCGCGCGCGAGTTGGCGATGCCGCAGACGCGCAGATCGATATGCTTCTGTTTCAGCCACGCCTGCTGGCGATAGAGCTGATCCAGCAGCGCGCCGCCGACGCCGCCGACGCCCACCACAAAGACTTCGATCACCTGATCGGTGGCGAACAGCATCTGGTGTACCACGCGTACGCCGGTGGTGGCGTCATCGTTGCTTACCACCACGGAGATAGAGCGCTCTGACGAGCCCTGCGCGATGGCGACGATATTGATATTGGCGCGCGCCAGCGCGGAGAAAAATTTGGCGGAGATGCCGCGCAGCGTGCGCATCCCGTCGCCGACCACGGAGATCACCGCCAGCTGTTCCATTACGCCCAGCGGATCGAGCAGCCCGTCTTTCAGCTCAAGGTAGAACTCCTCTTCCAGCACGCGGCGCGCTCGCGCCTGCTCATTCTGCGGTACGCAGAAGCTAATGCTGTATTCAGAGGAGGACTGGGTGATCAGCACCACCGAGATGCCGGTGCGCGACATCGCGGCGAAGACGCGCGCCGCCATACCGACCATGCCCTTCATCCCGGGTCCGGAGACGTTGAACATCGCCATATTATTCAGGTTAGTGATCCCTTTGACCGGGTTCTCGTCATGCTCACCTTCGCCGCCGATCAGGGTGCCCGGCGCCTGCGGGTTGGCGGTGTTTTTGATCAGGCATGGAATCTGGAACTGCGCGATAGGCGCGATGGTGCGCGGATGCAGCACTTTCGCGCCGAAATAAGAGAGCTCCATCGCCTCCTGATAAGACATCGACTTCAGCAGGCGCGCGTCGGGCACCTGACGCGGATCGCAGGTATAGACGCCATCTACGTCGGTCCAGATTTCGCAGCAGTCGGCGCGCAGACAGGCGGCCAGCACCGCGGCGGAGTAGTCAGAGCCGTTACGGCCCAGCACCACCAGTTCGCCCTTCTCATTGCCTGCGGTAAAGCCGGCCATCAGGATCATATTTTGCGGCGGGATCTGGCTGGCGGCGATGCGGCGCGTCGATTCCGCGATATCAACGGTGGATTCGAGATAGTGGCCGACGGCCAGCAGCTTCTCCACCGGATCGATCACGGTGACGCCGTGGCCGCGCGCCAGCAGCAGCGCTTCCATAATCGCGATAGAGAGCTTCTCGCCGCGGCAGATAATAGCGGCGTTAACGCTGTCGGGGCACTGTCCCAGCAGGCTGATGCCGTGCAGCACCTGCTTCAGCTGGGCGAACTCCAGGTCGACGCGCGTTTTCTGACCGTCATAGTCAAAGCCCGGCTGCGCCGCCGCCAGCCCCTGCAGCAGCTCGTCGAAAATCCGCTCGGCGTCGCTGATATTGGGTAGCGCATCCTGGCAGCTGATGGTCTTTTCAATCATCGCCACCAGATGGTTGGTAATTTTTGCAGGTGCAGAGAGTACGGTGGCAACCTGTCCCTGCTGCGCATTGCTTTCCAGAATGTCAGCGACGCGAAGAAAACGTTCCGCGTTCGCTACCGAGGTCCCACCGAATTTCAGCACTCGCATGTTAAAGCTCTCCTGAATTTACGCCGAAAAAAAAGCCCGCACTGTTCAGGTGCGGGCTTTTTTCTGTTTTTCCTGTATGCGTCAGCCCGCACCTTTACCCGTGGTAATGGTGGTTGTAATAATGGTGATGTTCAGGCTGGTTGAGTTACGCATTGAGATTTTTTCTGTCTGTCTTTTAGAGTCTGTCTGCTTTCCAGAAGTAAAGCAAAGCGCCGGTCAAGTCAACGAATTTGTCCGGCGGCCCGTTTTTCGCCGCTGCGCACTGCTGCGTGCCGATCGGCAAAACGCCTGCAGAATCGTTTGCCTGTCCCGCGCTTTTTGCGATCAGCCGCTGCGAAAGACGATTTTTCAGGAAGATTTATCTATAAGTTTTTTTTCTACATCATGCAGCAGGCGATGCAGCATGGCGCTGTCGCGCTGCTCCAGCAGGCCGATGCGCTGATCGATCCAGTCGGCCATTTTGCGATCGTCGCTGACCTCAAGCGTCTGCAGCAGCTGCTCAAAACGGTGGCGCAGCGCCTCCAGCTGCCGGGCGTCCGCCTGCGGTGCGGCGGGCGGCGCTACGCGATTAAGCGCGGAAAGCTGATAGCAGTAAACCATCACCGCCTGGCCGAGGTTGAGCGAGGGATAATCCTGCGCCATCGGAATGCCGGTAAGCAGATCGACCTGGTCCAGCTCTTCATTGGTGAGTCCGCTATCCTCGCGCCCAAAGACCAACGCCATGCTGTTCACCCACTGACGCTTCTCCAGCAGCTGCGCTTCCACCTGCTGCGGCGTGGCGTAGTAGCGGAATCTGGCGCGGCTGCGCGCTGTGGTGGCGACGGAGAAGTCGATATCGGCCAGCGCGTCGCTCAGGGTGTCGAAGGTGCGCAGGTTATCCAGGATCTCTCCGGCGCCGTGCGCGACCCGGCGCGCGGCGGGATCTTGCCAGGCGTCGCTGGCGACGATGCGCAGCTCGCTAAAGCCCATGGTTTTCATCGCCCGCGCCGCTGCGCCAATATTTTCCGCCCGAGCGGGCGAAACCAGAATAAGGGGGAAACGCATGATTATTCCATTTGTGTTTTGACATCGCCCCGTATAGTACCATGCGCCGCTGTTAAAGCCGGAATCTGGCGTGTTAAGAAAATAATTTGTTAACGATGTTAAAATTAAATAAACGTCGCTGCGAGCTTGTAATGCAATCCAGACAGGCAATAACTAACATTTTCCCCTGAAAATTTCATCTAATCAGCAGGATAAGTCTGCGCATTTTGAAATTGTCATTTGCTTATACAGCCTGTGAATATGTAGTGAAACTGATATTTTTTGTGAGCTAAGCTTGCATTACAAGAGAAGTTTTTCACATAAGTGTTAACGTGCTACAATTGCATTTGATATAAGTCAACGAAGCGTTGTTTTTATGCTTATCGGTTGTTGTTGGTGCTGTTAGGTTGCTGTTAATACGGTTAGGATATGCGCCAAAAGATTCTCTCCTGGGGCAGGCAATATTCATTCTGACTGGCTGAGCTAACACTGTTGTTGACGTTGATAGATGGTGTATCAAGAACATAATTTCGTACAACGGTTAAGCGCCACTTACCGCGCTTTTAGCGAGCCTGAATAACCGCGTACGCCCTGTTTTCGATTTGTTGGCAAATTTTAGGTAGCGAAACATGCAGACCCCACACATTCTTATCGTTGAAGACGAACTGGTCACGCGTAACACCCTCAAGAGCATTTTCGAGGCGGAAGGTTATGTCGTGTATGAGGCAACCGACGGCGCTGAAATGCATCAGGTGCTGACCGATAACGACGTCAACCTGGTGATCATGGATATCAACCTGCCAGGTAAAAATGGCCTGTTGCTGGCGCGCGAACTGCGCGAGCAGGCAAACGTGGCGCTGATGTTCCTGACCGGTCGTGATAATGAAGTGGACAAAATCCTTGGTCTGGAAATTGGCGCGGATGATTACATCACCAAACCCTTCAACCCGCGTGAGCTGACCATTCGCGCACGCAACCTGCTGTCACGCACCATGAATCTGGCGATGCCGAGCGAAGAGCGCCGTCAGGTTGAAAGCTATAAGTTCAACGGCTGGGAGCTGGATATCAACAGCCGCTCGCTAATCAGCCCGAACGGCGAACAGTATAAGCTGCCGCGCAGCGAGTTCCGCGCCATGCTGCACTTCTGCGAAAACCCTGGCAAAATTCAGACCCGCGCCGACCTGCTGAAGAAGATGACCGGCCGCGAACTGAAACCGCACGATCGCACCGTCGACGTCACCATTCGTCGCATTCGTAAGCACTTTGAATCTACGCCGGATACGCCGGAGATCATCGCCACGATCCATGGCGAAGGCTACCGCTTCTGCGGCGACCTGCAGGAATAAAAACCTGACGCAAGCGAGGGCTGGCTGCCAGTGTGCTCGCTCTTCCCGCGACCTCCCTGTCGCGGGACGCTTTACTCCCCGACGGCTCTTACCCGTTTGCTAACCTTAGCTGCCCCCCGGTAAAACCCACTGAGAGCCTTTTTTATTCCCGCCACGGCATAATTGGCACCGCGCTCAGCGCATTCTTCGGCGATCCCTCCACCACTCTGTCGGAATAGCTCAGGTAGATGAGCGCATGGCGCTTCTGATCGAAGAAACGCACCACCTGCAGCTTTTTAAACACCAGCGAGGTCCGTTTCTTAAACACCACCTCGCCCTGCGCTTTCCCCTGCGCGATAGCGTCGCTCAGCTCGACCGGCCCAACCTGCTGGCAGGAGATCGCCGCGTCGGCGGTATCCTCCGCCAGACCCAGACCGCCCTTAATCCCGCCGGTTTTCGCCCGGCTGATATAACAGGTTACATTTTTTACATCTGGATCGTCGAACGCCTCCACCACGATCTTATGATCGGGCCCAAACATCTTAAATACCGTATCTACCGAGCCGATCTCTTCGGCCAGAACCGGCGACGCCAGCAGCAGCGAAGCGAATGAAGCAGCGAAAAAGCGAGATATTGTCATAGCGTTACCATTGCAAACCTAATAGACGAGCATGTAATGTACTGGCAATTGTCCGCGTTGACCAAACCAGAACCGGTTTAATCCCACATTGACATGGCACAATCTCCCAACAAAGCTGCCCACGCCTGATGTGCAATTAGTGCTATTATTCGGCGACTGCGTTAGTCGCACCCAGAGAGTATGAGGATGTTTTATGGACCAAGCCGGTATCATTCGAGATTTGCTTGTCTGGCTGGAGAGCCATCTTGATCAGCCCCTTTCACTGGACAACGTTGCCCTGAAAGCGGGTTATTCTAAATGGCATTTACAACGGATGTTCAAAGACGTAACGGGCCACGCCATTGGCGCCTATATCCGCGCCCGGCGCCTGTCTAAAGCGGCCGTGGCGCTGCGCCTGACCAGCCGCCCGATTCTGGATATCGCGCTGCAGTATCGTTTCGATTCCCAGCAGACCTTTACCCGCGCCTTTAAAAAGCAGTTTAACCAGACGCCCGCGTGGTATCGCCGCTCCTCGGAATGGAATTCGTTCGGCATTCGCCCGCCGATTCGCCTTGACGACAACAGCATGCCGGAGTCGAGCTTCGTCACGCTGCCGGAAACCGTGCTGGTGGGACAGACGCAAACCTATAGCTGTACCCTGGAGCAGATCTCCAGCTACCGCGACGAAATGCGCATTCACTTCTGGAAGCAGTTCCTGCTGGAAACCGACACCGTTCCGCCCGTGCTATACGGCCTGCATCAGGTGCGCGCCAGCCAGGAGAAGGATGACGAGCAGGAGATCCTCTACACCACCGCCGTGCCGTCCGATCAGGCGATGAACCTGCACTCCGGCCAGAGCGTGCTGCTGGAAGCGGGCGACTATGTGCAGTTCACCTATAACGGCCCGCGCAACGAACTGCAGGAATTTATCCTGCTGCTCTACGGCACCTGCATGCCGACGCTCGGCCTGACGCGCCGTCAGGGCCAGGATATCGAGCGCTTCTACACCCACGGCGGCAAGAAGCGCAGCGAACCGCCGAAAGAGATCCGCTGCGAATATCTCATCCCGATTCGCCGCCAGCAGGCGAGCTGATCGCTAAAATGCCGTCATCGCGACGGCATTTTTTTTAGCGCTGCAGCTCATCCAGCGCGGGCGCGTCAAGATGCGAAATATCGCCTGCCGTTTCCACCACCCAGCCTTGCGCCAGCCAGGCGCTCTGCTGGTGATCGACGCGCGAGATCGAGCAGTTACGCAGGCGCAGACGTCGCTCCGCATGGGCCGGCAGGCCAAGAATCGTGCTGATCAGCACGCCGAGTGCCATACCGTGACTGACCAGCAGCGGCCGGCTGCCGTCGGGCAGCGCCAGACAGGCGTTCAGCGCCTCGTGCATACGCGCCGCCATCTCCGCCATCGATTCGCCCTGCGGAATACGGCCGTCTACCGTGCCGTCCACCAGCGCGCTGCGCCAGCGCTCTTCCTCTTCGCTTAACCCGTCGAGCGGGCGCTTCTCCAGCACCCCCATATTCAACTCGCGCAGGCGCGGCTCCAGCGTCACCGAACAGCCGCAGGCGTCGGCGATAATCTCGGCGGTACGCTGCGTGCGGCCCAGATCGCTGGTGATAACGTGGGTAATGCCAAGATGTTTGACGCGCTCGCCCACCTGATGGGCCTGTTGCTCTCCTTTCTCCGTCAGCGGACTGTCGGATTGTCCCTGAATGCGCCGCTGCGCATTCCATACCGTTTCACCGTGACGAACAAGATAGACCTGTAGCATGCTGAGTTTCCGTTATACTGCGACAAATTTGCCTAAAGGGTTCAATAGATTATGTACCAGGTTATCGCAGCCACCATCAATCCGGCAAAAATTCGCGCAATCTCTCAGGCGTTCAACGACGTTTTCGGCGAAGGATCCTGCCATATTCGCGGGGTCGAGGTCGATAGCGGCGTCGCGGCGCAGCCCCTGAGCGATGCGGAAACGCGAACCGGCGCACGCCAGCGCGTCGCCAATGCGCGTCAGGCTGAGCCTGAGGCCGATTTCTGGGTGGCGATCGAAGCCGGTATTGAAGAGGATTGCGCCTTTGCCTGGATGGTGGTCGAGAATGCCAGCCAGCGCGGCGAGTCACGTTCCGCCAGCTTTACGCTGCCGCCGGTGGTGATGGCGGGCCTGCGCGCCGGACGCGAGCTGGGCGATGAGATGGCGCGGCTAACCGGCGTGGAAAATATCAAACACCAAGGCGGCGCTATTGGCGCCTTCACCCACGGCCTGCTGACGCGCTCCAGCGTCTATCATCAGGCGTTGATCCTGGCGCTCTGCCCCTTTACTCATCCGCTTTATCAGCGCTGAGCCCGCCGCGTCCCAGACGTCCCTCCAGCCAGCGCCGCAGTTCAGGCGGCGCCTCTTTCAGGCTGTTTGACCCGCGCGTAATGGTGGCGATGCCGACCCCCAGTTCATTTTTCAGCTCGCGCTGGCTCATGGTGCCGCTCATCAGCTCTTCGACGATGCGCAGCCTTGTACCGAGCGCCTCGCGCTCGTCCGGCGTCAGCATCAGCTGCAGCAGAGGCAGCGCCACGTCATCGGCATAAGCCTGCTGCATCAGCGCGATAAAGCGCCGCCAGTTGTCTTCAGAAAGGGATTGTTGTGCCGACCGGGCGGGAGATTGCGTCATTAAACAGGCTTCCGTACTCACTAACGAGTACGGAAGCATAACACGCTAGTAGCGGCGGTTCCACTCGCTGTCCGACAGCACCTTATCCGGCTCGCCCATAAAGTGGCGATAGTAGGCGTCGTAGGCCAGCACGTTTTTCACGTAGCCGCGCGTTTCAGAGAAGGGAATGGTCTCGATAAAGGCGACCGCGTCGAGATTGCCCGCGCTGACGTTCTGCCAGCTGCGCACGCGACCCGGCCCCGCATTATAGGCCGCCGAGGCGAAAATGCGGTTCTGCCCGAACTGCTGATAGACATACTCCAGATACTGGGTGCCGATCTGAATATTGGTCTGCGGATCCAGCAGCTGGTTGCTGTTCATATAGCCGGGGATGTTGTACATCTTCACGGTGTGCGCCGCCGTTGCCGGCATCACCTGCATCAGGCCGCTGGCACCGACCGGCGAACGCGCTTTCGGGTTCCAGGCGCTCTCCTGACGCGAAATCGCCATGGCGTAGCTCGGCGAGATGCCTTTGTCGCGGGTATTGCTCTTATAGAAGCTCTCCCACGCCAGCGGGAAGCGCTCTTTCAGGCTGTCCCACATCTTCGCCGTGATGGTCGCCTGCACGCTGAGATCCCACCAGTCCTGCTCGTTGGCGTAGCGCGCCAGCATCTGCTGCTGGGTGTGGTTTTTGCTGGCGATCAGGTTGGCCCACTCGCTGCGCGCCAGGTTATCCAGCCCCCAGTACATCAGCTCGCGCACGCGCGCCAGCTCGGGCCCCTGCACCGTCGCGCTGTCGGGCTTTGGCGCCTCGTCGATCTGCAGCGGGTACTTCACGCCCAGCCGCTGCGCCGCCACCATCGGATAGAAGCCGCGCGCCTGCATCAGCTTATGCAGGATCTCGTCCGCCTCCTCTTTACGCCCCTGCGCGTAGAGCAGATCGGCCTGCCAGTACTGCCACTCATCTTTCTCTTTCGCCTCAAGCGGCAGACGCGCGATCCAGGTATTCAGGCCGCGGCGATCGTTTTGCGACAGCGCCAGACGCACGCGTCGCTCGATCAGCGCCGTCGACTGGCTGTTCATCACCACGGCATCGCGCCAGCGCGCCTGCTCCGAGGTTAAATCGCTGCCCATCATGCGCCAGACCACGATCTCCTTCAGCGCCTGCTCGTCATCCGCCTCCATCTTCTGGCCACGCACCAGCAGCGGGATCATGCTGCGTGCATTCTCCATATCGGCGCGCGCAACGCGGGTAAAGGCGTAGAGGGTTGCCTGGCGGGTAAAATCGGTCGGGCCGACCGTCTGTGCGAAGTTCACTACCGTCTGAGGATCGCTCTGCAAGGCGAGCACGCCCGTGGCGATGGTCTGGTAATCTTCCGGCAGGGTTTTTGCCAGGAAGCTCACCAGGCTGTCGTTGCCCGCCTTCATCGCCAGCCGAATGCGCTCCAGCACGGTAATCGGCGACATCTGGCCAGAGGATTGCCAGACGGAGAAGAGGCGATCGCAGTCGTTGGGCAGCGCGGTGCCGCGCAGCCAGATCGCCTTCGCGCCCTCAAACGCCTGCTGCTGCGCGCCCGTGGCCCATTTGGCGTAGAGCCAGTTGCAGCGCGCCTGTACCGGCGTCGGCGCTTCCGGGCTAAAGCTCAGAATGCCCTGCCAGTCCTGACGGTGCGCCAGCACGTTGACGAAGCGGGTTTTCAGCGAGCGCGCCGGCGGCAGCGTGGGATATTGCTGGATAAAGTTTTTAACGGCGAGCGGTGTTTCCTGATCGAGGTCCTGCGCCAGCAGGCGGTACTGCAGGTAAGGGTAAAGCGGGTAATCCTGCAGCGTCGGCAGCAGCTGCTCGACCGTCGCCATCTGGTTGCTGTCCCACGCCTGTTTAATCTGTTGATAACGTTCCCGCTGCTGATCCAGCGAGTCTGCCCACGCGCTGCTGGCCGCTCCGGCCAGACAGATCCCTATCATCCAGTTACGCCACTTCTCCACGAAAATCTCCTCTGTTGCTGCTCTCCGGCTGCGTGCCAGGCATTCTTCATGCTAACCAGGGGAACCCGCTCTTGCCATGTTCTTCACAAAATTTACGCAGCGCGGCGCGCAAGGCTGGCTAAAAGCGGGTCGCAGGCTGCGACGGGAGGATGACACGCCGTTGAGAAACCGTGTAAATATAGGGCGAGCATGGCGGCGTTTGCGGGGCGATCTGATTGCGGGTAAGATTGATCGTCTGCCGGCCTGAGTGCGCGCAACGCCTTAAAATTGCGGCAATTATCGCTGTTCATCCTGATGCGCTCTCCTCTCCACTGCGCATCACTTTCGGCTATCAACCACGACAGAGACCTCTATGGAAACCCGGCGCGACGAACGCATTCAGAAACTGACCCTGGCGCTGAAACGCACTGACAAGCTGCATCTGAAAGACGCCGCGCAGCTGCTGGGTGTTTCAGAGATGACGATTCGACGCGATCTCAGCGAGCCGGCATCTACCGTCGTGCTGCTGGGCGGCTATATCGTCAGCGATCCAAAAAATCATGGCGGCCACTATTTCGTTTCGGATCAGCATGGACAGAACGCGGCGAAAAAGCAGCGCCTGGCGCAGGCCGCCGCCAGCCTGATCGGCGAGAACGATACGGTCTTTTTCGACTGCGGCACCACCATTCCCTATATTGTCGACGCCCTGCCCGAGGATCTCCCCTTTACCGCTATCTGCTGCGCCATGAATACTTTCCTGGCGCTAAAAGAAAAACCGGCCTGCAACGTTATTCTGAGCGGCGGCGAGTTTCATGCCGATAACGCCCTGTTCACACCGATCGGCGCACATTCAATTCTTGACGATCTCTGCCCGACGCTGGCGTTTATCTCGGCGGCGGGCATCGACAGAGAACAGGGCGCGACCTGTTACAACCTCAACGAACTGGCGATGAAGCATCACGCCATGCTGCGCGCGCGCCAGCGCGTTCTGGTGGCGGACAGCAGCAAGTTCGGCAAGGTGCTGCCCGCCCGCATCGGCGAGCTGCGCCGCTTTGACCTGCTGGTGAGCGACAGCGCACCGGACAAGGCGCTGGCGGAGTGGCTGGCGCAGCAGCCGCTGCCGCTGCGTCTGCCCGATGCGGTCTGACCCCCGCCTTTTCTTTTTACGCGTAACAACGCCGTCCGCCCGGAATTATCCCGGCGCGCGGCTGGGATTAGCCAGGCAAAAAGGCTAAACTTCGTCACTAATTCACCCACCAGAATCAGAGGCTCATTACAACGTGGCTCAATTCGTCTATAGCATGCATCGCGTCGGCAAAGTGGTTCCGCCGAAGCGTCATATTCTAAAGAACATCTCCCTTAGCTTTTTCCCGGGCGCGAAAATCGGCGTGCTCGGCCTGAACGGCGCGGGTAAATCCACGCTGCTGCGCATCATGGCGGGCATCGATAAAGATATCGAAGGTGAAGCGCGCCCGCAGCCGGGCATCAAAGTGGGTTATCTGCCGCAGGAGCCGCAGCTCAACCCGGAACAGACAGTACGCGAATCTATTGAAGAAGCGGTCTCCGAAGTGGTCGGCGCGCTGAAGCGTCTGGACGAGGTTTATGCGCTCTACGCCGAGCCGGACGCCGACTTCGACAAGCTGGCGGCCGAACAGGGTCGTCTGGAAGAGGTTATTCAGGCGCACGACGGCCATAACCTGGAAACGCAGCTGGAGCGCGCCGCCGATGCGATGCGCCTGCCGGACTGGGACGCCAAAATCGGCAACCTCTCCGGCGGTGAGCGCCGCCGCGTGGCGATGTGCCGTCTGCTGCTGGAAAAGCCAGACATGCTGCTGCTGGACGAACCCACCAACCACCTGGACGCCGAGTCCGTGGCCTGGCTGGAACGCTTCCTGCACGAGTTCGAAGGCACCGTCGTGGCAATTACCCACGACCGCTACTTCCTCGATAACGTTGCGGGCTGGATCCTTGAGCTGGACCGCGGCGAAGGCATTCCGTGGGAAGGCAACTACTCTTCCTGGCTGGAGCAGAAAGATCAGCGTCTGGCGCAGGAAGCCTCTGCCGAAGCCGCACGTCGTAAATCGATCGAGAAAGAGCTGGAGTGGGTGCGTCAGGGTACCAGAGGCCGTCAGTCGAAAGGCAAGGCCCGTCTGGCCCGCTTCGAAGAGCTGAACAGCACCGAATACCAGAAGCGTAACGAGACCAGCGAACTCTTTATTCCGCCGGGTCCGCGCCTGGGTGACAAAGTGGTTGAGGTGAAAAACCTGACCAAATCCTACGGCGACCGCGTGCTGATCGACAATCTCTCTTTCTCAGTGCCGAAGGGCGCTATCGTCGGCATCATCGGTCCGAACGGCGCAGGTAAATCGACCCTGTTCCGCATGATGACCGGTCAGGAGCAGCCCGATTCCGGCAGCATCGAGCTGGGCGAAACCGTTAAGCTGGCGTCGGTCGATCAGTTCCGCGACGCGATGGATAACTCAAAAACCGTGTGGGAAGAAGTCTCTGGCGGACTGGACACGATGCGCATCGGCACCTTCGAGATGCCGAGCCGCGCCTACGTTGGCCGCTTTAACTTCAAAGGCACCGACCAGGGCAAACGCGTCGGCGAACTCTCCGGCGGCGAGCGCGGTCGTCTGCACCTGGCGAAACTGCTGCAGGTTGGCGGCAACCTGCTGCTGCTTGACGAACCGACCAACGACCTGGATATCGAAACCCTGCGCGCGCTGGAAAACGCCCTGCTGGAGTTCCCGGGCTGCGCCATGGTGATCTCGCACGACCGCTGGTTCCTCGACCGTATCGCCACCCATATCCTCGACTATCAGGATGAGGGCAAGGTGGAGTTCTTCGAAGGTAACTTCAGCGAGTACGAAGAGTACAAGAAACGCACCCTCGGCGCCGACGCGCTGGAGCCGAAGCGTATCAAGTACAAGCGTATTACCAAGTAATCAAAAGGGCGCCACCAGGCGCCCTTAAATTTAGAACCGCTTTTATTTTATCGTTATCCACGCTTCAACAGGGCCCTGATAGCCTTCGTGGTTTGCTGAATTCATTCTCTGCTTATTGCATTTATAACCGGCAATAATTCTCTGTTTATTTGACGTCGAATTTAGAGATTTAACGAGCCAGCCTCCCTGACTCGTTAAATATAAATAAGGCCTTATGCTTTGGCGTCCATCATCTCTTTCACCAGCTCGATACAGCGCAGGAAACGCGTGTCGTAATCGTCCTCGCGCACGTGCACAAAGTCGACGTTGTTTTCCCGCAGCATAGTAACCAGCATTGACTGGAACTCGCGGCGATCCACCGAGCTGCCCAGGCTGCGCAGGCCGTCCGCCACCCAGGGCACGTTATTCTCCAGCAGGATCACCAGGTCGAAACGGTATTCGTCGATCAGCGCCTGCACAAAGGGGTGCTCCCGACCTTCATACTTCAGGCAGAACGCCTGGGTGGTGATAAAGTCGGTGTCGATAAAGGCGACTTTATTGGCGTATTTCACCGCAAAGTCGATGTACTGCGCCTGGCCGAGCGCGATCTTGTCGTAGTCGGAATATTGCAGCGCCATCTCGTCGCCGCCGAGGTGAGAGAAGACGTAGTCGCGGCCATATTCCCAGGCGCTGGTGGTATTGAAAATATTGGCGAGCTTGTTGACCAGCGTCGATTTGCCGCTGGATTCTCCGCCGAGCACGGCGACGGTGCGCACGAAAAAGGGCTTAACCTCGGTGGGAATATATTCCCAGTAGCGAAAGGGATCCTGACGGATCTGCGCGCCGCTGATATTCATAAAGGATCGCGCGGGATCGACCAGCACGGTGCGTACGCCCAGATGCTGTTGATACATCTCCGCATCCGCGGTTTCGCTGGTATAGATGCAGTCAGGGGCGATGCCCTGATCGCTGAGAAAGGTTTTCACCCCTTCACTCCAGACGTCCCAGCCGTGCGGATAGGGCTCGATGCCCTCTTCGTTGAAGGAGTGAATACGGATGTTTTTCTGGTACTTAAAGGTTTGCAGCAGCCAGCGCAGCCGATCGCTGATGGTTGGCTGCTGCGACATGGCGCTGTTCTCAAACAGCGCCCGATCGCGCGGCTCGTCGTGGCCCATAATAATATGCAGCTCGTCGACCTGGCTGCAGGCGCGCTGGATAAGGTAAATATGGCCGGTGTGCAGCGGGTAGAACTTGCCGAACACTACGCCGACGGTTTTATCGCGGCGCGGAAACTCCAGCCCCAAAAAGCGATGCAGCGCCTCCAGTTTTTGCGCGCTCGGACTTTTAATTTTGGCGTTGAGCAGCTGGCTCAAATAACCCTTGGTCATCCCGCTGGCGTCGGCCACCTGCTGCAGGGTATGCCCCTGCTGGCGAATGGCGGTTTTCAGATAGTCGAACGACGTCATGCTGCCTCCTGCATGGATTGAAGTTGCCTGCGAGTTTACCCGCTCAGCCTTTAAAGCTCATCCAGTATCGCCAGCGCGTCCGCCAGTTTCTTCGCGCTGTAAACCTTCATGCCGTCGACCGCTTTCTTCGGCGCGTTGCCGGCCGGCACGATAGCGCGTTTGAAGCCGTGCTTGGCCGCTTCGGAGATACGCTCCTGCCCGCTCGGCACCGGACGGATCTCCCCCGCCAGCCCTACCTCGCCGAAGATCACCAGGTCCTGCGGCAGCGGACGATCGCGCAGGCTTGAGACCATCGCCAGCAGCAGCGCCAGATCGGCGCTGGTCTCGGTGACCTTGACGCCGCCCACCACGTTGACGAAGACATCCTGATCGGCCATCTGCAGGCCGCCATGACGATGCAGCACCGCCAGCAGAATCGCCAGACGGTTCTGCTCCAGACCCACCGCAACGCGGCGCGGGTTGCCCATCATTGAGTGATCGACCAACGCCTGGATCTCCACCAGCAGCGGACGCGTGCCTTCCCATACCACCATAACGGAGCTGCCGGAGGTTACCTCGTCGCCGCGCGACAGGAAGATCGCCGACGGGTTGCTGACTTCGCGCATCCCCTGCTCGGTCATGGCGAACACGCCCAGTTCGTTAACCGCGCCGAAGCGGTTTTTATGGCTGCGCAGCGTGCGGAAGCGCGAGTCGGCGTCGCCGTCCAGCAGCACGGAACAGTCGATACAGTGCTCCAGCACTTTTGGGCCCGCCAGCGAGCCATCTTTAGTGACGTGGCCGACCATCACGATCGCCACGCCGCGCGTTTTCGCGAAGCGCGTCAGATAGGCGGCGGTTTCGCGCACCTGCGCCACGCTGCCAGGAGATGACTGAATATCCGCCATGTGCATCACCTGGATGGAATCGATCACCATCAGCTTCGGCTCTTCCTGCTCGGCGATCTGGCAGATCTGCTCGATGCTGGTTTCCGACAGCATATTGAGGTTTTCGCTCGGCAGGCCGAGGCGGTGCGCGCGCATCGCTACCTGCTGCAGCGACTCTTCGCCGGTGACGTAGAGGGTTTTCATCTCCTGCGCCAGGCGGCACATCACCTGCAGCAGCAGCGTCGATTTCCCCGCGCCGGGGTTACCGCCAATCAGGATGGCGCTGCCCGGCACCACGCCGCCGCCCAGCACGCGGTCAAACTCTTTGAAGCCGGTCGAGAAGCGCGGCAGCGCCTCCAGGCTGATTTCCGACAGCTTCTGCACCCGGCTGACGCCTGCGCTGCCGGCGTAGCCGCTCAGGCGCTCATTGCGCGCCGCCGCCGGCGACGCCGCAATACGCACTTCGGTGATGGTGTTCCAGGCGTGGCAGGCGCTGCATTGCCCCTGCCAGCGGGGATAATCTGCGCCGCATTCGTTACAAACGAAGGCGCGTTTTGCCGCTTTGGCCAAATCAGTACCTCTAACGCTCTTCGTGAATCAGGCTGCCGCTGAGGATGCAAAACACCCCCATCAAATCGGCGTGACGGATAGTAACCTGCGTCTGCTCATTCACTTTGGGTTTAGCATGATAAGCGATACCCAGCGCCGCGGCCTTAATCATCGGCAGGTCGTTGGCGCCGTCGCCGATAGCGACGGTTTGCTCCGGCGCGATGTCGAAACGCTGCGCCAGCTTCTTCAGGGTATCCGCTTTGTATTGCGCGTCGACAATTTGTCCCAGCACTTCGCCGGTCAGCTTGCCGTCGCGCATCTCGAGTTCGTTGGCGGCAACGTGGGCCAGATGCAGCCTGTCGCGCAGGTATTCAGCGAAATAGGTAAATCCGCCAGAGGCGATCGCCACCTGCCAGCCCAGCGCCTGCAGCTTCTGCACCAGCTCGGTGAGTCCCGGCATCAGCGGCAGCGCGTCGCGCACCTGCTTCAGAATATTGGCGTCCGCGCCTTTCAGCGTCGCCACGCGCTGGCGCAGACTGGCGGCGAAGTCCAGCTCGCCGCGCATTGCGCGCTCGGTGACTTCCGCCACCAGCTCGCCGCTGCCCGCCAGTTTGGCGATCTCGTCGATGCACTCAATCTCAATCGCGGTGGAGTCCATGTCCATCACCAGCAGGCCCGGCGTTTTCAGATGCGGGATCTTGCCGAGCGGCGCCACGTCGAGACCATTTTCATGCGCCAGCTTCGTGGCGCGCGGCGTCAGCGAACCGGCCAGCCGTACCACCTGATAGTCGTCGATGCGCCAGGCGCTGACGATCACCATCGCCGCGCCTAACTGATGCTGATAGTCGGTAAGCTGCTGTTTGGTCAGGTCACGGCCATAGAGCAGCCAGCCGGTCCGACCGGCACGGTAGTCCAGCGGCATGACTTCATCGCCGCTAAGGGAAAGGGGTAAACCCGGCCATTCGGAGAGGTCGGCGGGCAGATCGCACCAGGTAAGACGGTTCAGCATCAGAGCTCCTGTAGGGGACAACAAAACCACGCAAGAGGCTACCTTGTCTGCGCCGCTTCTGGCAACATAATCTCCTGGTTTCTGTTGTGACGTAACACAGGTTATCGATGGCTAAAAGGGCACTGAAATTTCGCTTACACCGCACGGTGATTGTGCTGATCTCGCTGGCGCTGCTGGTCGTTCTGATGCAGGGCGCCTCCTGGTTCAGCCTCGGCCATCAGATGGCGCGCTCCGAGCAGGTCGAAGAGCTGGCGCAGACCCTGACGAAGCAGGTCGCCTTTAGCCTGTCGCCGCTGATGGATAACAGCGACGATAACCGCAGCCAGATTGAAGCTATCCTCAACCAGATGACCACCAACAGCCGCATTCTTGACGCTTCGGTTTACGCCGACGACGGCAGCCTGGTGGCGCACAGCGGCGAAAACATCAACGTGCGCGATCGCCTCGCGCTCGACGGCAAGCGCGCCGGCAGCTACTTCAACCATCAGCTGGTGGAGCCGCTCGGCAACAGCGACGGCCCCCTTGGCTTCCTGCGCGTAACGCTCGATACCCACGTGCTGGTCACCGAGTCGCGCCAGGTGGACAACACCACCAATATTTTGCGCCTGATGATGCTGCTGGCGCTGGCCATCGGCATTATTCTGTCACGCACCCTGCTGCGCGATCGCCGCACCCGCTGGCAGCAGTCGCCGTTTCTGCTGACCGCCAGCACGCCGGTTAAAGAAGATGGGGACGATGAGGGTGAAAACAAGGATCCGACGCCTTAAACAGGCTGCGCGCGGGCGAACAGCTCCCTGAATGAATGCTACCGGCAAAAAGGCCCGTTAAACGGGCCTTTGCTGCGCCAGGGGGAACAGAGACTCAGGCGAGCAGCAGCGCCTTTAGCTCGCTCAGCGACCTGACCGTCCAGGTGGGGTGAATCGTCTCTGGCAGCGGTCGCGTACCGTGATCGATCCAGCAGGTTTTTAAACCGGCGTTCATGCCGCCGAGAATATCGGACTCCGGCGTATCGCCCACCATCAGCACGCGGCTGCGATCCGGGTTACCCATCTGCTCCAGCGCGTAGTCGAAAATAGCCGCATCCGGCTTCGGCACGCCGACCTGCTCAGAGATCACCAGCGTCGAGAAGTAGTCGCGAAAGCCGGTACGCTCCAGGCGCGCCTGCTGCAGCGCGGTAAAGCCGTTGGTGATAATGCCCATCGGCACCTTGTTGTGCAGCGCATGCATCAGGCTGACCGCCCCTTCCAGCGGCATGCAGATTTCCGACATGGCGCTAAGGAAGCCGCTGTTAAGCACGTCAGGCGCCACGCTCAGCTTTTCCGCCCAGCCGGTAAAACGTCGCGTCTGCAGCTGCAGCGCGGAGATTGCGCCGTTCTGATAATCGACCCACAGCGGTTTGTTGATCGCCTGGTAGTCGGCGTAATCCTGATCGGTGAACTGAACATCATAGCCGGCGAAGAGACGCTGCAGGCCGGCGAACGCGTCAAAATGAAAAAGGGTGTCATCGGCATCGAACAGGATGCAATCCCAGTCTTTTAACATTACAGCTCCTTAAAAGCCTACAGCGTCAGCGCCATAATGATGGCGTCTTCACGTCCGCTGGCGGTGGGATAGTAGTTGGGACGGCGGCTGACCTGATGAAAGTCGAGCTGCTCGTAGAGGGCGATAGCGGGATGATTAGAGGCGCGGACCTCCAGCCAGAGCGTCATGACGTCGCGTTTCTCCAGCTCAGCGATAAGATGCTGCAGCAGCTGGCGACCGTAGCCGCGCCGCTGAAAAGCGGGATCGACGGCGATATTAAACAGCGACGCCTCATCCAGCACCACTTGGGTAATGGCGAAGGCGGCCATCACGCCGTCGACGTCGAGGCGATAGTTAAGAAAACGCTCGCCCTGGTTACTGGCGAAGGTCTGTTCGCGCCAGGGAAAAGCGTGGCTGCGGCACTCGATGGCGAAAGCCTGTGCGGTGTCCTCAGGGGTGAGGAAAGAGATCGCTGTCATGGTTACACATCTGTTGCCAGAGCGCGCGTTTCGCCGCGCCGCTGCTGGAAAGTTCATTTAAAGAGGCTGAGTGAAGCGCGACGCCGCTAAAGGGGTGCGGCACGTCGATGCCGATCAGCCAGCCCGCGCAGTCGAGCGATTCGGGCAGCATCTGCAGCTGATCGGGCGTCAGCGCCATCACCTGGGCAGGCTGGATGGCGAGGGCGTGCAGAACGTCCCGCACCAGCGGCTCGTGCAGGCCGGGCGCGACCTCGGCGACGATAATCAGCTTTGTGCCTGGCGTCAGCCGCACCGCGATTTCGCCCTGAAGCACGCGCGGGCGTCGCAGTTGATACTGCGTTATTCCCATTTGCTGTAACAGCCAGTCGCGCCTGGACGTCATGATTTACCTTTGATGTGCTGCCGGAATGCGACGCTATGCTAGCAAACCCATCGAACATGCGCCAACAAACCACTATAATCGCCGCTCTGATCTAACAGGAGCCTTTCATGTCTGCTTTTACCCCGGCCAGCGAAGTCATACTGCGCCACAGTGATGAATTTACCGCCCGCCACGTCTTGTTCGCTGGCGATATGCAGGATGACCTGCCCGCTCAGCTGGAGACCGCCTCATCGCGCGCGCATACCCAGCAGTATCATCACTGGCAAAATCTGAGTCGCCGTCTGGGCGACCGGGCGCGCTACGGTCTGGTGGCAACGCAGGAAGAGGTAGAAGGCTGCGATACGCTGGTCTACTACTGGCCGAAAAACAAGCCGGAAGCCTTGTTCCAGCTGATGAATCTGCTGTCGCTGCTGCCGCTGGGCTGCGATATTTTCGTCGTGGGCGAAAACCGCAGCGGCGTGCGCAGCGCCGAAGGCATGGTCGAAGAGTGGGCGACGCTGGAAAAAATCGACAGCGCGCGCCGCTGCGGCCTCTATCACGGCCGTCTGGAAAGCCAGCCGACGTTTGACGCCGATAGCTTCCGCGACAGCTACGATCTCGATCCGCTGACCATCTGCACCCTGCCGGGCGTCTTCAGCCGCGACGATCTCGATATCGGCAGCGCCCTGCTGCTCACCACCCTGGCGCCGCACACCAAAGGCAAAGTGCTGGATATCGGCTGCGGCTCGGGCGTGCTGGCGGCGGTGCTGGCCAACCACTCGCCGAAAGTGCGCCTGACCCTGTGCGACGTACACGCCGCGGCGATTGAGGCGAGCAAGGCGACGCTGGCGATTAACGGCTTCGAGGGCGAGGTTTTCCCGAGCAACGTCTTCTCCGACGTCACCGGCCGCTTCGATCTGATCCTCTCGAACCCGCCGTTCCACGAAGGGCGCGAAACCAGCCTGGACGCGGCGCAGGCCCTGATCCGCGGCGCGGTGAAGCACCTCAATACCGGCGGCGAGCTGCGCATTGTCGCCAACGCCTTCCTGCCCTACCCGCAGGTGCTGGACGAGACCTTCGGCAGCCATGAAGTGCTGGCGCAAAACGGACGCTTCAAGGTTTACCGCGCCGTTTACGGCCGCGGCGCGAAGTCACGCTAAGCAGCGGCGACGGTGAAAACGTTGCTTTTTACAGCAGTCGATTCGCCGTCGCGAAATATCTGTTGACGCCGGGTGTAAAATCTCTAGAATGCGCCTCCGTGGTTGCAATACTGTCATGTATTGCTGGTACGCGAAGGTGGCGGAATTGGTAGACGCGCTAGCTTCAGGTGTTAGTGTCTTAACGGACGTGAGGGTTCAAGTCCCTCTCTTCGCACCAACAACCACGATTTTCATCTCGCATCGCACTGCGCGAAGGTGGCGGAATTGGTAGACGCGCTAGCTTCAGGTGTTAGTGTTCTTACGGACGTGAGGGTTCAAGTCCCTCTCTTCGCACCAATGCGGCGACATGAAAAGATGACTCAAATGCGAAGGTGGCGGAATTGGTAGACGCGCTAGCTTCAGGTGTTAGTGTCTTAACGGACGTGAGGGTTCAAGTCCCTCTCTTCGCACCAGAGTTGTCCTCCCCTGCTTTACCTCCCGGCTTTACTCTTCTTGTTTCAGACGCCATGAAAGATCACCGCAACGGCCGCTAATCCGCCCGCTAATGCCAGACATGAAGGCAGCAGCAGATAGTGACGTAACCGGCGATGGAACAGCATAACCACCGTCAGCAGCAGCGCCACCACCATCACTATGCGCCACTGGCTAAAGCTCGGCTCCCATAGCGCAAAGCACGGCATCGCCGCGCAGGGCAACAGCACGCCCCACGCGCTGTCCAGTCTCTTCCCCATCACCCAGCTAACGCCCCACAAACCGCAGGCGGCAAACAGAGCCATTAACATTGCGCCGACCTCAAATGATAAGAATTCGCATTATCATATGATAATAAATCTCATCTTGCAGCCTGTTTTTTTCGCCCCCGGGCCGGAAGATGACAGACCAGTTGGAAAATGCTAGATTGCGGCCGATAACACCTTTCATAACACAGCAAATTTGCTCATTGTCCGGCAAAAAATTTTATTTTCGCCGGAATGCGCTTTGATATTTCAGGGCCGTTTCGAGTATTAATAATGAAATTACAATCTTACGATGAATTGAAACAGAGCAAATATCGGCTATCGCTGATGCTCTTTCTGTTTTTAAATGTCGCCGTATCGCTTTTTTGCCTGATCCCTTTCGTTGGCAGCCCGGCAGCGGACCTGCCGGTTCCGGTTATTACCGTTGCGCTATTTAGCGCCTCGACGTTAATTGCGTGTTTAATCAGGCCGAAACTGAAATTACCTTTATTAAATCCTGTCGCGTTACTGCTTGGTGCGTTTTGGGCCTGGCATATTGACCTTAAATATCATCAGGTTTTCTTTTTTGACGATAACTTTCTGACGATTAGCCTGCTTAGCGTATTTTTTATTAGCGCCATCGCCCTGAGCGATTATCTGCCGGCCTTTTGTCTGCATATCACCCCGCCGGTGGTAACGGTGCTGCTGCTCGATAATGGCGAACATCTGGCGATGCTGCTGCTGACTATCTCGCTGCCGCTGATCGGCTTTTCTCTGCAACACCTGATGCGCCGCCGCGTCGATCGCTTTACCCGCCGCCTGATGCGCCAGCTCTATGAAGAAAAAGAGACCTTCAGCGATCTCAGCATGCTGGACCCGCTGACCGGCCTCTATAACCGACGCGGACTGAAAAACCGGCTGGACAATATTCTGGAAAATCACGCCGGCAGCCACTTTGTGCTGCTGCTCGATATTGACCACTTCAAGGCGTACAACGATAACTACGGCCACGCCATGGGCGACCAGGCGCTGGCGCGCGTGTCGGTGGCGATCCGCGACGCCGTGCGCTCGCGCGATGTGGTGGTGCGCTACGGTGGCGAAGAGTTTCTGGTGCTGATGACCAACGTTAACGCGTCGATCGCCATGAAGCTGGCGGAGCGCATTCGCCAGTATGTGCTCGATCTCGAGATCCCCCATCGCTTCAACGAAAAGGTCTCCACCCACGTTACCGTCAGCGCAGGCATTGCCCCGATATTTGACGACGAGTTCGATCAGGCGGTCGCTAACGCCGACCGTGCGCTCTACGTTGCTAAAAACCAGGGCAGAAATACTATTCTCGCCTGGGAAGCGTTGCCCAAACCGCTCGCCGCCGGCAGCGAAGTGCTTTAATGCTTCGCAGCGCGGCGGTGCGCGCCGCGCCGCCGCTGGCGCTGATGCCGCCCTGCGCCGAAAATTTTCTTTCCGCTGATCTGTTGCTGCCGCGCCGACTTGTGAATGGGACTAAGAACGATTATCATTCTTTCTTCTCTGCTTCCAGGGCGTGTTATTCAGCATGGCGATCATCAGGCAGCAATCTCAACGCTTTCAGTACGCTCAGCCTATTTTTATGCAGGGCGATCGCTCGCTGGCGCGCGCGCTGCGCGATCTGATGCGCGAGCAGCACAGCTATATGCTGGACAGCATTCACCTTGATGAAGCCGCTCCCGCAGACGCCCTGACGCTGGCGGAGTGGGCTCGCCCGGAACATTTCCCTGCGCTGGCGCAGCGCTACAGCGACTATCTCTATCGTCAGCACCCCGACGCCGTTCAGGAGGCGAAGCCGGTTCAGTCGCTCTGGGCGCAGTGGTATTTCGGCCTGCTGGTGCCGCCGATGATGCTGGCGCTGCTGGCGGAATCGCGCGCGCTCGACTGCTCGCCGCAGCATATCCAGGTTCAGTTCCACGAGCATGGCCACCCCTGCGCTTTCTGGATTGCGGCGCACGAAGATGAAGAGGCGCGCTACCTCACCGCGCCGCAGCGTATCGATCGCCTGATCCAGCAGCATCTGATCCCGGCGGTGAACGCCATCGCCCAGCACGGCGGCATCAACGCCAGGCTGATCTGGAACAATATGGGCTTCTCCTTCCACTGGTTCCTCGGCGAACTGAAAACCCTGCTGGATGAGGCGACGATTCTGCAGCTTGAGCAGATGCTCTTCTTTACCAGCCGCCTGCAGGACGGCAGCGATAATCCGCTTTACCGCACCATGCTGCCGCGCGGCGGCGAGATGGTCAGACGCAGCTGCTGCCAGCGCTACCGTATCCCCGACGTCGAACGCTGCGGCAACTGCACGCTCAGCGTATAAAAACGCGTCCCGACGCACTTTCTCCCTTTCTCTCGTTTACACTTTTTCCGCCTTGTGGCAGTTTTTACGCCTTCGACCTGCATGGAGAAAAAGATGAGCCTGGAGTCGGTACGGCAGTTTTTCGCCGAACACGCACCTGATATCGACATTATCGAGATGTCGCAAAGCACCGCTACCGTGGAGATGGCGGCGCGCGTTCACGGCGTCGCGCCGGGACAAATCGCCAAAACCCTGTCGCTGAAAGTCAAAGATGAAGTCGTGCTGATCGTCACGCGCGGCGATGCCCGGCTCGATAATCGCAAGCTAAAAGCGGCGCTGGGGGCGAAGGCGCGCATGCTCAGCGTCGATGAAGTGGTGAACTGGACCGGCCATCCGGTTGGCGGCGTCTGCCCGTTCGGGCTGGAGAATCCGCTCAGGGTTTACTGCGACGAGTCGCTGCGCCGCTTCGATGAAGTGCTGCCCGCAGCGGGCGCCGTCCATAGCGCCGTGCGGATTACGCCACAGCGCATGGCCGAGCTGACGCAGGCGCAGTGGATAGACGTGTGCGAAGCGCTCTAACGCGTCTGCTTCGATACCGCGCCTGAGATTTCGATGCCGCGCGTTTCGCGGCCAAAGGCGACAAACAGGCAGATCAGCACCGCCACCGAACCGGCAACAATGGCCATCCCCAGACCGTAGTTGCCGTTATGCGCCTCGGCGATGCGCGACTGCAGCGTGGCGTTGACCGAAGCGATCAGATTGCCCAGCTGATAAACGAAGCCCGGCAGCACCGCGCGCGCGTTGGCGGGCACCAGCTCGGTGAGATAAGTCGGCACCACGCCCCACGCGCCCTGCACCATAAACTGCATCAGAAACGCGCCCAGCCCAATCGCCCAGGAGCCGCTGGAAAAAGCCCAGAGCGGCAGCACCGGCAGCGCCAGCAGCGACGCCAGGATAATCGCCTTTTTACGGCCGATACGCTCCGACAGCGCGCCGAAGCATACGCCCCCCAGCATCGCCGCGATATTGTAGCTGATGGCGATCAGGCTGACGGTATGGGCATCGAACTGGTGCTGCACCTTCAGGAAGGTGGGATAGAGATCCTGGGTGCCGTGGCTGAAGAAGTTAAAGCAGGCCATCAGCAGCACCATATAGAGACACATTTTCCAGTGCTGGCGGATAATCGGCAGCAGCGCGCTGCTCTCCTGGCGCTCGCGCGCCGCCAGCCAGACCGGCGACTCCGGCACTTTGAAGTAGATAAACGGCAGCAGCAGAATCGGCAGCGCGCCGATCAGGAACATGCCGCGCCAGCCTACCGCATCGAAAAACAGCCCAAAGATCACGGACGCCAGCAGGTAGCCGCACGGATAGCCCGCCTGAAAGATGCCGGACATCAGGCCGCGCGAGCGGTCGGGAATGGTCTCCATCGCCAGTGATGAGGCGACGCCCCAGATGCCGCCCATCGCCACGCCGTAGATAACGCGAAAGCCGAGAAAGGCGCCGAAGCTGGGCGACCAGGCGGAGAGCAGCTCAAACAGCGAAAACATCACGATATTGAGCATCAGGATCGGTCGGCGACCATATTTTTCTGCCAGGCGCCCAAACAGCAGCGCACCGATCGGGCGCACCGCCAGCGTCAGCATAATGGCGACCGACACGTCGGAAACCGAGGTGTGAAAGTAGTGCGCCAGGTCGCTCAGAACAAACACCAGAATAAAAAAGTCAAACGCGTCCAGCGTCCAGCTGGCGAAGCTGGCAAACGCCACATTCCGCTGGGTCGGGGTCCAGTTAAACATAAACGTATCCTGTCAGGGTCATTCGGATAAAGGGTCCGAAAAAGGGAAGGCGTAACCGGCGAGACGGTTACGATATTGTTAACGTTTTGTTTATAGCACTTTGATAAACGCCAGCGCGTTCAAATGCTGGCATCCCTGACGTCAGGATGTAACTAAGGGTGTCGGCGCATTTCACGCCGGGCGATGGTGCGGCCTGGCCGCACCTGCTCGCCGGGGATTAGCGTTTGAGGGAGGTGAGCGCCTGTTCGATCATTTCCAGCAGCAGCGCGTTGTCGACGTGATGCAGCACATGAACCAGCGCGCCGCTGTTGTCGGGGATACCGACGTCAACGCGCAGCGGCGTGCGGTAGCGCCAGCTTTTGCCGCGCGTTGCCCCTGGACGCAGCTCAATATCCACCCGATAGTCGGTGCCGTTCGCCACGCGCTGGTTCAGCAGCCAGGCGACCACCAGGGCGTCGTGGATCCAGCTGCCCGCAAGCTGGCGGGTGCGGATAGAGTAATGGATCCACGGGCGCAGCGTGTCGCGCACAAAATGGGAGAGCGGATGATCGCTGGCGGTGATGCGCGACAGATCCTGATGGGTCAGCAGCGTCTGGGTGGTCACATCCATCGGCACCAGGGTAACGGCCGCGCCGCTGTGCAGCACCTGATGCGCCGCCTCGGGATCGAGACCGAAATTGGTGTCTTTGATGTAATCGTCCAGCGCAAACACGCCGCCCATTACCACAATCTCCGCCACCGCTTCCGCCATCGCCGGATAGCGCTGCAGCGCCAGGGCCACGTTGGTCAGCGGACCGATCGCCACCAGGGTGATTTCGCCGGGATTGTCGCAAATCAGCCTGCCGATAGCCTCGGCCGCGTCGTAGCCGTCCGGCGCCATCGGCATCGGCGCACGTACGCCCTGCCACAGACTGACCATATCGAGCTGCTCGACGCGGCGATCGAGCGCCGCACGCCAGGGCGCATGATCCTCTTTTAGCGCCTGCGAGGCGCCCTGCACCACCGGGATAGCCAAACCGAGGCGCACCAGCAGATCTTTTGTCACCCGCGCGCCGATATCGCTCGGCGTATTGCCTGCGACGGTAGTGATGAGCTCCACCGACAGCGCCGGCGAAGCAAGGGCCAGCGCGATCGCCAGCCCGTCGTCGGTATTGGCGCCGGGGATGCCGTTGCCCGGATCGCAGTCAATAATCACTCTTTTCATATTGTCGTCACGTTAGTTTTTACAGGCGGGGTACAGCCGCAGGATTCGCCAATTTCAAGGTAGTGCGGGAATTCGTGGAGCTTCGCCTCACCGTCCCAGTTTTGCAGCATGGCGATAGCGCAGCGCGCCATATCCGGCAGCGGCTGGCGCACGGTGGTCAAGGTCGGCACATGGAAAGCGGACTGATCGGTGCCGTTGAAGCAGACCAGCGCCACATCCTGCGGTACGCGAATGTTGCGCTCAAAGAAAGCGCGAATCGCGCCGATCGCCTGACCTTCGTTGCTGGCGAACAGCGCGCGCGGCACGCCGGGTCCGGCCAGCATGCGCTGCGCCGCCTCGTAGCCGCCCTGCCGCGTGTAGCTGGCGGGAAAGATCAGCGCCTCATCGACCGGCACCTGGTGCGCCGCCATCGCGTCGCGCCAGCCCTGAATCCGATCCTGTGCGTTAAGCATCTCCAGCGGGCCGCTGATAATGCCGACCTGCTGATAGCCGTGGCTGAGCAGATGAGCGGTGACCTGAAACGCCGCCTGCCGCTCGTCAACGCGCAGCATACTGACGCCGGGCTGCGGTTCGACGCGATCCAGCATCACAAACGGGGTACCGCTGGCCTGAATCACGTCGATATAGGGGTGACGATCGACGCTGTTGTAAAACAGGCCGTCAACCTGACGGTTCAGCAGGCTATGGATCAGCTCCAGCTCGCGCTGACGGTCGTCGCCCGCGTCGCCGAGCAGCATCACATGGCCGTGATCCAGCGAGGCCTGCAGCAGCACGTGCGCCATTGAGGCGACAAAGGTGTTGCCGATATTCGGCACAATCAGGCCGTAGGTTTTGGTGCTGCCCGACGCCAGGGCGCGCGCCACGCCGTTAGGGCGATAGCCGGTCAGCCGGATCGCTTCCAGCACGCGCTGACGCGTGCTTTCCGCTACCGGCCGCGGGCCGTTATTGATCACGTAGCTGACCACCGCCACCGAGGTGCCGGCCATTTTCGCCACGTCGCTGCGTGTCACTTTGCCTGACGGCTGTTTCAAGCTTTTAGCTCCCGATGTAAACACGAAAGGCCGTGAATACTCACGGCCTGTTCGTTAGTGCGCGGGAAGCGACGCCGCACTAGATGGCGTCTTCCGGCAGATTAAGATCGCGCCCTCGCGTCTCCGGCGCCACAAAGGTCGTAAAGAAACCGATGGCCGCCATTGCGGAGAAGTAGAGCGCTATCGGCCACCAGTGGCCGCTCCAGGAGAGCATCGCCGCCGCCAGCAGCGGTGCGGTGCCGCCCGACAGAATCGAGCCTAGCTCTTTCGCTACCGCCATTTTAGTGTAGCGATGTTTAACGCCGAACAGCTCTACCCCCCATGCGGCCTGTACCCCGTAGATGCCGAGTGACGCCAGCGCCATGCCCACCACAATCACCGGGATCACGATGGCCGGTTCACGGCTGTCGAGCAGATAGAAGGCAGGCCAGGCGTAAAACATCAGCAGCAGGCAGAAGCCGCGGTAGGTGATGCGGCGGCCAAAGCGATCAGAGAGCCAGCCCGCCAGCGGGATCACCGCAAAGCCCAGCACCGAGGCGATAAAGACCGCCGTGGTGGGCACCGATTTATCGACCATCAGCACCTTTGCCACATAGCCGACCATAAAGCCCTGCGCCAGATAGGAGGGGCCGTTCTCGCCGATACGCAGGCCGACCAGCGTCCAGAAGGCGCGCGTGCGCGTCCAGAATCCGCGCCTGTCCGCCACCGGCTGCGCGCTGCGCGCCGTAGCGCGTTCCGCTTCCAGCTCCTGCTTTCTGCGTTCAAACACCGGGGTTTCGCGCAGGTGGCGGCGAATCCAGAGCGCCACCAGCGCAATCAGCACGCTGCTGAGGAAAGGAATGCGCCATCCCCAGGCGAGCAGGCTCTCTTGATCCATCTGCACGACCACCAGCCACACCAGCGCGGCGAGCAGCGTGCCGCTGTTGGAGCCTAACGCGATCACCGAAGAAACCAGCCCGCGCCGCTCAGCCGGTGCATATTCCCCCAGCATCACCGTGCCGCCGGAGAGTTCCGCGCCGGCGCCCAGCCCCTGAGTAAAGCGCAGCAGCACCAGGCAGGCGGGCGCCCAGACGCCGATAGCGGCATAGCTGGGTATCAGGCCGATTAAGGTGGTGGAGGCGCCCATCAGAATAATGGTGATGACCATGACCGTCTTGCGCCCTTTTCGATCGCCGATCCAGCCGAACAGCACCGCGCCGATGGGACGCGCGATAAAGCCGACCGACCAGGTGGCGAAGCTGGAGAGCAGCGCCATTGCAGGGGTCGCCTGCGGGAAAAAGACATCGCCGAAGATAATGCCCGCCGCCAGGCCATAGAGCGCGAAATCCGCATACTCCATCGCGGTGCCCAGCCAGCAGGATAAGGTGGCGCGCCAGAAATCTTTGCGCCCGTCAGAGGTGGTCAGCCGCTCGTCGGCGGCGGAATGCAGACGCGTGGCATCGCGCTCAACGGGGTGTTGTGTCGTCATACTCTTTCCCTGTATCAGTGATTGTGAACGCCCTTCCGTGGGACGGTTCTTTGATAGCAATCAGAACGCCCTGGATGGCGATAAACTGGTTGGCTAACCCTTATTGCGGTCAGTAAAAGATCCCCTGGTGTTGGAATCTCTCTCTTTGCCTGCGCTGCCGATGTTAATCACCGATCGTGTAAAGCAGGCAAAGAACAAAACTTACTGAGCCATTCTCGCCTCGTCCGCTGCGAGTAATCACTGGGCGCCAGTTTATCTACGCGCGTAGATAAATCAAGTAAATTTAGCCATGTCTGTTAAAAATCATACAGCCCTGCAAAAGATGAAACCGATTTCATTGTTTAAATACAACAACTTAAAAACATAAAGAAAGATACCATCAAACCAGTATCATTCTGGACTTAACACTTTCTCTTAATAATACCTGGACGTAACCTGTCAGCGCGTAGCAAACAGCGTTATCCCCTGGAGAGATGACCACAGGATGACAGCCCCCTCGGTTTCGTCCGGTTAAGTCAGGTTTTAACATTGCGCCGCTTTGCATTAGGCTTAAGAGCAGAACAAATAAGGAGTCCTGTGACCATTATCCTGATGCGACACGGCAAACCGGATCATCGCGTCGCCGGCCGGCTCAGCGCTCAGGGCCTGGCTGACTGGTGCGAGGCGTATGATATGGCGCTGGTATGCGACATGCCGCCTCCCCGCAGCCTGACCATTGCGCGTCAGGCGTCGGTGATCGTCTGCAGCCCGCTGCCGCGCGCGCGCTCGTCGCTGACCCGTCTCGGCCTGCAGCCGAGCCACATCGATGCGCTGTTTAGCGAAATCTCGGTTCCGCTGATCGCCGCGCGTCGCCTTGAAATGCCGACTCTGCTCTGGCTGACGCTGCTGCGCATGCTGTGGCTGTGCGGCTATGCCGGCGAGAGCGAGTCGCTGCAGCGGGCGCGCGCACGCGCCGCGCGCGCCGCCGATCGGCTGATCGCGCTGTCAGAGCAGGGCACGGTGCTGCTGCTCGGCCACGGCCTGATGAATAAAATGATCGCGCGCGAGCTGCGCAAGCGCGGCTGGCAGGCGGAAAAGCACGCCAGCAGCCGCCACTGGAGTTCCGCGATCTATCACCGCCCTTTTATCTGACCAGATCGAAAAAGCTCAGCACTTCGCAGCCGGTGCCAACGCGCGGCGTCGCGATAACGCGGTTTTGCGCCAGATCGATCGCGCTCAGGGTGCCGTCGCCTTCGTTAGCGATCAGCAGCTGCTGATTATCGGGGCTGAAGCAGCCATCCATCGGCTGGTTTCCTACCGGGATATCCCCCAGCGGATTGAGCAGATCGTCGAACAGGGTGATGACGGGCTCCCGATCCCCTATCGCCACCAGGCGCTCGCCGTTGGCGCTGAATCGCACCACCTGACAGGGTTTTTGGTGCCCCGGCAGCGCCAGCCGCTGGCGCACCCGGTGGCTCTGGCGGTCGATAACGTAGAGACAGGGCGCATCCGCCGCGCTGGCCACCAGATAGGGATGCTTTGGCGACGCCGCAATGCCGGCGATGGGGCCTGGCAGCAGAATGGTATCGATGACCCGCCCTTCCGCTTCACACAGATCCACGACGGTGATGCTGGCGTCCTCTTCGTTTTCAGTAAACAGCTTGCGGCCGCTGGGCGAAAGCGTCAGGCGGTGGGCGTTATGCGATGGAACAGGAATGGTTTTTTCCACGCGGTCGGTCGCCGGATCGATAACGGCCACCGCCGCGCTGTTTTCGCAGCAGAGATAAACCTTGCCGTCGCGCCCCAGCTGGCCGCTGTGCGGCGCGCGCAGCGGCGAAAGATCGATAAAGCCGCTGATTTCGCGCTTCACCAGATCGATTACCGCCACCTTGTGACCCGGATGGGGATTGTCGCCGTGTACGCCGTCGCCGTAGATCGGCACGTAGGCTTTTTGCCAGGCCGGCAGCATCAGCAGTTCATGCGGGCGCGGCGGGAAAGCGTTGAGCTCGCGCTCAACGGCAAAGGTCTCGGGATTGAGAAACAGCACGCGGTTGCCCTGCTTATCAACCGCCAGCAGCCCGCGGGTGGGTTCAGACATAGCGACTCCTTTTCTCAGTAAGCCTTCCTTAAGCGTAGACAACCGCGCCTGCGCCACCACGCCCCGATCGACACATCAGCACGGTTAACCAACCGGAATAAACGCAATGGGAGAAGAAATAATCGCTCATCCCCTGCTGTTTCTGGAGGGCAGAGATAAAAACCAGGATTATCTTTAGCGACGGCAATAAATAAAGCGAAGCACCGCCTTAATTAAATATAAGGCAGACGGTAAGGCGATAAACGACAATTTCACCTCTCGCATTCCGGATTATCTGAAATTCAGCAAAAGTCGTAGCGCGCATATAAATAATGCTTTATTAAATCAGTGAAGAGTTTTTATACACAATCGTGAGGAAATGAATGCGCGCGCTGCGCTACGCCTCATGGGGGACACTTCCGCCGCAATAATCACAATAACAGGTGCATCATGAATCAACACGCTCAACGTCCTGCACACTCCCTCTGGCGCAGCTGGAAACGCGTCTCTTTCAGCAGTCAAATGCTGTGGCAGAAAAAAAAGCACAGCGCCCTCTCCGCGCCGGAATATGACGCCAGCCAGGAGGAGAATCTGGTGATCCTCTCCGCTGAAAAAGCGCCTGCGGCGATCCCGAAAACCATCTGGATGGTCTGGCTCGACGACACGCTGCCGCCCTCGCTGCGCCTGAATATCAACCAGCTGCGCCAGGACAATCCCGACCATACGCTGCATCTGGTGACGCAGAGCACCCTGGCGCAGTGGCTGCCGGAGATGACCTTTATCTCCGCCGATCTGACGCCTGCGCATAAAAGCGAAATTATCCGGCTGGAGCTGCTGCACCGCTTTGGCGGCATCGGCATCGACTGCGGCACGCTGTTATTTGAGAAGCTCGACTGGGTACACCAGGTTCAGCAGGATAAGCCGATGGACGTTATTGGCTATTACCGCGAGAACAGCACGCTTAATTTCCTGTCGCCGGTTATCGAAGGCTGGTTTATCGCCGCTGCGCCGGGCAACGCCTTTATTCGCGAATGGCTGAAACAGCTGGCCCCGATTAAAAATCTCGGCGTGCAGAACTATATTAACGAGCTGAAAAAGCGCGACGACTATCCGCTTATCGTGCAGAAAATTCATCACCCGGCGCAGGCGCTGCTGTCGCTGGCGCAGCAGGTGGCGGTAAAAGAGTATCGCCGCGTGAATCTTCACCTGCGCAAAGCGGACGCTAACGCCTGGTTTTATCAGCAGCTGCACGCCGGCAACAGCGACGCGTTCGCCTGTTCGGTGCTGTTTCGTCAGCGGCCGCAAACGCCGCCGCCGGTTATCCGCCTGAGCGGCGACGAGCGGCTGCACCTCGACTTTAATCTGCGCATCGGCCTCTATAACCGCGCCAGCCTGCTGGGCGAGATGATGCTGGCGCCGACGCAGCTGGCGCTGTCGTCAGGCGTCGACAAAGCGCGCGCGTAGCCAGTGCGTAAAGGTGGTGACCGCGCGCGGCACCTGCGCGGCGTAAGGCCTGACGATCCAGAGCTTCTCCGCAAAGGCCTCTACGGCTCGCCAGCGCGGCAGCACCTGCTGCAGCGCGCCGGAGGCGAGCGCCTCGCGGGCGCTGAAGTCCGGCAGCATAGCGATGCCCAGCCCCTGTAGCGCCGCATCGCGTATCGACTCGCTGTTGTTGGTGGCGAAACTGCCCTGCACCCTCACCTCTACCCGCTCCTGCGCCGCGTCGGCGAAGGTCCAGCGCGGGGTTTCCACGCCGCGCGGATAGTATAAGCAGTTGTGCTGCGCCAGCTGATGCGGCGTCTGCGGCGCGCCGTGCGCCGCCAGATAAGCGGGCGAGGCCACCAGCAGCGTGCGCGTATCGCACAGCGGCAGCGCGACGTGCGTTTCCGGCAGCGCGCTGCTGTGGCGAATCGCCAGGTCAAATCCTTCGCTGCTGAGGGAAACAATGCGATCGGTCACGTCGAGCTGCAGCCGGATATGCGGCCAGGCGCGCAGGAAATCCCCGACGAGCGGCACCAGCTGCTGGCGCGCAAAAGCCACCGGCGCGGTCACTCTCACCAGGCCGCGCACCGGCCCGGCGGCGTCGCGCACGCCAAAAAAGCTCTGCTCGATACGCGCGAACGGGTCGCGCAACTCCTCCACCAGCTTTTCGCCTGCCGCCGTCAGCCGCACGCTGCGCGTGGTGCGCTGCACCAGCGCCGTGCCCGCCGCCAGCTCCAGCTCTTTGATCTTTTGGCTCATCGCCGCTTTGCTCACCTCAAGCCGCTCTGCCGCGCGGGTAAAGCTGCCCTGCTCCGCCAGCACCAGCAGCCAGTGCAGATGGATCCAGAGCGCGTCCGTTTTTATCTCTTTCATCAGGCATTGTTCACTATATTGAATAATCATTTCAGCAGGCGCGCTTTTTCTTTGCTGGCCAACGCGTCAGGATAGTTGTCACAGCACAGATAGATTACGCCCTCAACAGGAGAAAAAGCGATGCCGCTACTGCAATTTGATGTGATACAGGGCCGTTCCGAAGCTGAACTGCGCACCCTGCTCGATGCGGCGCACCGCGCGGTGCTGACCGCCTTTCAGGTGCCGGCGCGCGACCGTTACCAGATTGTTCACGAAAACAAGGCGTGTAATATGGTTTTCCAGGATACCGGACTCGGCTTTAGCCGCAGCGATAACCTGGTGATGGTACGCGTCTACACCAGCCCGCGCAGTGCGGAACAAAAGCAGCGCTTTATGGCAGAGCTGGCGCGCGAGCTGCGCGAAAGCAGCGGCGTGCAGGGCCACGATCTGATGATCAGCTTTATTACGAACGACAAAGGCGACTGGAGCTTCGCCGACGGCGAGGCGCAATACCTTACCGGTCGGCTTTGATTTACGGCTCTTTTTCACCGCAATCCGCGACGGCCACCCCGGCCGTCGCACGCTTTTCCCTCTGAAAGATTACCCACTGCACAATTCGGGCGGCATATGTTGCAGCGCTATGACAGCCATTATAGATTGACGCAAACCTACCCTTACTCAATGCGGGCTGCGCAGGATGCGCTAACTCACTTCAAGAGAGGATTTGACGTTGTCCGAATGTGTCTCAGTGGCGCTGTTTCTGGCCGCCATTGCCGTTTACTCGTGGAAAGCCGGCCGCCATAAATTGTGGTTCTCCTTTGTGCTGCTTCTGCTGGTGCTGTTTGTCTTGCTGAACGCGACACTCTTTGCCAGCAACTACTTCACCGGCGATGGCATTAACGACGCGGTGCTCTACACCCTGACCAATAGCCTGACCGGCGCGGGCGTCAGTAAATATGTGGTGCCCGCTATCGGGCTGCTGCTGGTGCTCTTTTTGCTGATCTGCCTGCTGAGCTGGCTGCTGCGGCGCCATGAGCGGCCGCACCATCTCGGCTGGAGCCTGCTGGCGGTGGCCTGCGCCGCAGGATCGGTACAGACCACCCCGGCGTTTCGCCAGGTCGCCAGCCTGGTCGCCTCGCACACCCGGCTGGCCGACTCCGACTTCGACAGCTACTATAAAGTGCCGCAAAAGGTCATCAGCAACCCGCAGCTCAATCTGGTCTATATCTATGGCGAAAGCCTGGAACGCACCTACTTTGACGAGCAGGTTTTCCCCGGCCTGGCGCCGGAGCTGAGTCAGGAAAAGGCGCAGAGCCTGGATTTCAGCGAGACCGTGCAGCTGCCCGGCACCGACTATACAATCGCGGGCATGGTGGCTTCGCAGTGCGGCATTCCGCTGTTCGCCCCTTTCGACGGTAACGCCTCTGCCGCGCTCTCCAGCTTCTATCCGCAAAACGTCTGCCTTGGCGATATTTTGAAAAACTCCGGCTATGAGAACTGGTTTATTCAGGGCGCGGATCTGCGCTTTGCCGGTAAAGACGTTTTTCTGACCTCGCACGGCTTCGATCCGGCCAATATGGTGGGATCGCAGCAGCTGAAAGATAGCGTCGCCGATCCAGCCTACCGCAACAACTGGGGCTACTACGACGATACGGTGATGGATGAGGTGTTTGAGAAATATGAGGCGCTGTCGCGTCAGCAGAAGCGCTTCGCCCTGTTCGCCCTGACCGTGGATACGCACCATCCCGACGGTTTTGTGTCGCGCAGCTGCCAGCGCAAAAGCTACAGCTACGAGGGCAAGCCTAACCAGTCCTTCAGCGCAGTGGCCTGCTCGCAGGAGCATGTGGCGCGGCTGATCGCCCGCATCAAGGCGTCGCCCTACTTTAAAAACACGGTGATCGTGGTGACCTCAGATCATCTGGCGATGAACAACACCGCCCATTCCTATTTGATCAAACAGCCGCGTCGCGATCTCTTTATGGTGATCCGCGGCGATCGGCCGCAGGCGGAGGTGATCGACCAGCCGCGCAGCACGCTGGATAACGGCGCGACGGTGCTCGATATCCTCGGCGGCGATAAAGCGATCGGCCTCGGCCGCAGCAGCCTCGCGGGGACGACGCTGACGGGCCAGTTCGCTGATTTTAAGTCCCATATCACCCGCTGGAAGGCGGATATTATTCAGCTGTGGAACTTCCCGAAAAAGCTCGATCGTTTCGTTATCGATGCGGCGAAAAACAGCTTCAGCTTTTCCGGCGCCACCTTCCGGCTGCCGATCCTGTTCCGCGTCGCCGAAAACCACGTCGAGCCGCTGCCGGAGGGGGAATATGCCGCGCCGCTGCGCTACCAGCTGGCGGATTTTACCGCCAGCGAGAAGTTCGTCTGGGTCGATCGCTGCTTCCGTATGGCGCGGCTGTGGCAGCCTGAGCTGGCGCTCTCCACCGACTTCTGCGTGGCGATGGGACAGCTTGGCGGCCAGCCGAGCGTTGCGCGTATCGACAAAACGCAGTGGAAAGGCCAGGCGCAGTTTCCGCAGAGCGCGCTGAGCACCGCCAACTACCAGCGCAATGAGGCGCTGCTGCGCGTTGAAGATAACGATATCCGCTACGATGCCGACCGCTTTCTGTTCGCCGTGCCGGGCGCGCCGGCCAGCGTGAAGCGCTTCAGCGGCATCTCGCGCTGGGAAAACTGGGGACGCTGGTCCAACGCCAACCTGGCACCGGCGGTCAGCATTGAATATGTCGATCCGCTGCCGGCACGCTTTGATATGGTGATCACCGCGCGCGCCTTCGGGCCTAACGCGCACCGCCCGATTCCGGTGCGCGTCGGCGATAGCGAGCAGCTGCTGACGCTGGGCGAGGATCTCACCACCACCACGCTGCACTTCACCAATCCGGCGGGCGAGCGTACGCTGACCATCGCGCCGCCGGAGCCGCAGCAGAGCAACCTGGGCAATATTACCGGCCAGGATCCGCGGCGGCTCGGCATCGGCATGGTGGATATCCGCATCGTGCCGCAGAGCTAGCTCAGGGCCGCTGGCGCAGCGCCTCCAGGGTTTCGCGCTGCTGCCCGTCGGCCCCGAAGTTATCCGCCGCCAGCCAGCGCAGGAAGCCCTGCTTCACCTGCGGCCATTCGCTGTCGACGATCGAGAACCAGTGGGTATCGCGCGTGCGGCCGCGGTAGACGATCGCCTGACGAAACTCCCCCTCATACTGAAAACCGAGCCGGGCGGCGGCGCGGCGCGAGGGGGCGTTCAGGCTGTCGCACTTCCACTCGTAGCGGCGATAGCCGAGCTGTTCGAAGGCGTAGCGCATCAGCAGAAAATGCGCCTCGGTCGCCTGACGCGTACGCTTCAGCAGCGGCGAAAAGGCGACGTGCCCCACTTCAATTACGCCGTGCTCGGGCGCGATGCGCATCAGCGCCAGCGTGCCTGCCGCGCGTCCGCTCTCCATATCGATCACCGCGAAGTGCAGCGGATCGCGGCTGCTTTCCATTTGCTGCGCATAGCTGAGCCACTGCGCCTCGTCGGCAAAGGGCCCGGCGAACAGATAGGTCCAGTCGCGGCCATCCTGCGCCAGCGCATAGGCGGCGCGCAGCGCCTCGCCGTGCTGCGCCACGCTGAGCGGCTCAAGACGGCAGTAGCGGCCCTCCAGCGTCTCGCGCTGCGGCAGCGGACGCGGCTGCCAGTCCGTTAACGGCAGGCCGACCGGCTGGCCATATTCATTGGTGGTGTGCGGCATAGCATCTCCTTGTGGCGATCGCCTGAGTGGTGGTCACCTGAGCGTGCCGCTTTTCTGGTAGGCTAAAAAGCTCCACGGCTTAAAAGAATGATGGATCCACGCATGCCTGACCGCTGTTCGCCCTCCCCCATCCAGCTGCTCTCCGCGCCGCTCGCGCTGCGCGGCGGTGAAACCCTGCAGCAGCAGCTCTGCCTGCGCGTGAAGCGCGCTATCCTTGCGGGTCAGCTTCCGGCGGGCACGCGCCTGCCCGCGACGCGCCAGCTGGCGCAGGATCTTCAGGTGTCGCGCAATACGGTGATAAACGCCTGGACGCAGCTGCAGGCGGAAGGCTATCTGATCAGCGATCGCCAGGGCAGCCGCGTCAGTCCGATTGCCCTGCCCGCGCCCGCCGCGGTCGACACTGGCAGCCAGGCGCCGGTGGCCGATCGCGTGGCGCTGCTGCACTCCGGCCATCGCTACAGCAGCGAAGAGATGCCGCTGCGCGCCGGCGTGCCTGCGCTGACCCATTTCCCCTTCGCCGCCTGGCGACGCGCGCTTAACCGCGTGCTGAACGACACGCCGCAGCGCCTGCTGGGCTATGGCGATCCGCTGGGCGAAATGGCGCTGCGTGAAGCGCTGGCGCAGCATCTCAGCCTGACGCGCGGCGTGCGCTGCCAGCCGCAGCAGATTGTGATCACCGAGGGGGCGCAGCAGGCGCTGTCGCTCTGCGTCACCCTGCTCAGCAACCCCGGCGATATCGGCTGGGTAGAGGATCCCGGCTATCGCGGCGCGAAATCCGCCATGCTGGCTGGCAATCTGCGCGTGCAGGCGGTGGCGGTGGATGAGCAGGGACTGGCGCCTGACGCCCGGCTGTGGCAGAGCGCTCCGCCGCGCCTGATCTTCTGTTCGCCAACCCATCAGTACCCTACCGGGGCGGTGATGAGTGCGGCGCGACGGCTGGCGCTGCTCGCCCAGGCACAGGCGCATCAGGCGTGGATTATCGAGGATGACTACGACGGTGATTTTCGCTACGTCGGCGAGCCGATCGGCGCGATGCAGGGCATGACGCCCGGCGCGCCGGTGATCTATGTCGGCTCGTTCAGCAAAACGCTGTTTCCGGCGCTGCGGCTGGGCTTTATGGTGCTGCCTGCGACGCTGGCGGTGCCGCTGCGCCCGGCGCTGCACGAGCTGCTGCGCGGCGGCAACCGCCTTGAACAACAGGCGCTGGCCGCCTTTATCGCCAGCGGCGACTTTATGCGTCATCTCAGCAAGATGCGTCGGCTTTACCGTCAGCGGCAGCAGACGCTGCGGCAGGCGCTGCAGGAGACGCTGGGTGAGCGGGTCGCGCTGCTGGGCGGCGAGTGCGGCATGCATCTGGTGCTGCGGCTGGCGGATGAGATCGACGACGCGTCGCTGGCGGCGCAGCTGTGGCAGGCGGGCTACGCGCCCGCCGCGCTCTCCAGCTACTGCGGGGAGGAGACGCCGCTGCGCGGGCTGGTGCTGGGCTACGGCAACACCAGCGGCACCCAGCTTAAAGCGGGCGTGCGGCAGATTCGTCGCCTGCTGGCGCGCTGAGTCCAGCCCGCTGTACTGCCAGCGCGGCGCATCTCACACTCTGCGCGTCGCGCGCGCAACCACGCTCTCCTGACCTGGCTTCTTTGAAGCGGCTCACGTTTCCCGCTCGCTGATTTACCAACACTGCCTCCAGATAATCAGACTGGAGTCCAGCATGCTGGAAATAACCCCTGTACCCGCACTTACCCGCGGCATCGCCATCCTCAACTTTATCGCCCAGCATGGCCCATGCAGCGCGGCCGAGATTATCGACGGCCTGATGCTGCCAAAGAGCAGCGCCTATCTGCTGCTGGCCGAGCTAAAGAAGCAGCGCCTTATCACGGTGGATCGCCACGATCGCTACCGCCTGTGGACACGGCTGGTGGAGTTTGCCGGGCATGCGCTGGAGAAGATGGATCTCCGCGAGATCGCCCGTCCGCGCCTGACGCGGCTGATGCAGGAGAGCAACCTGCTTTGTCATCTCGGCATTATCGACGGCGGGCACGCCTGCTACATCCTGAAGCTGGAGTCTCCCGCCACCATCAGCGTGCGATCCCATGAGGGCAAAAGCCTGTCGCTGCACCGCTCCGGTATCGGTAAATGCCTGCTCGCCTGGCAGCCCGCTGAGGAGCAGGCGCAGATCATTAGCCAGCTGCGCTTTGTCGCCGTTACGCCAACCTCCATTCGCAGCGCAGAGGCGCTGCTTACTGAACTGGCGCGCATCCGGCGCCAGGGCTGGAGCTTCGATAACGGGGAGGATTATCCCGACGTACGCTGCGTCGCCGCGCCGATCTTCGACGCCCGTCGCCAGTTAGTTGCCGCTATTTCGCTGGTCGGCACGCGGCTGCAGATCGATGACGACAACCGCGACTATCTGGCTGGCCGGGCGCTGGCCTGCGCGCGCGATATCTCTTACGCCCTGGGCTGGCGCAGCCCGGCGGAATCTTTCGCTTCTTAATCAGGAGAATGCTATGAGCTTGCCAAAAATCAAAACCGTCCGCGCCTGGTTTACCGGCGGCGCCACCGCAGAGAAAGCCGCGGCGGGCGCTGACTATCACGACCAGGCGGGCGGCCACTGGATCGACGATCATATCGCCACGCCAATGAGCAAATACCCGGCCTATGAGCAGTCGCGCCAGTCGTTCGGCATTAACGTGCTGGGCACGCTGGTAGTGGAAATCGAGGCTGATAATGGCCAGACCGGCTTCGCTATCTCTACCGGCGGTGAGATGGGCTGCTTTATCGTGGAAAAACATCTGAACCGCTTTATTGAGGGGCGCTGCGTTAGCGATATCAGGCTGATTCACGATCAGATGATGAACGCGACGATGTTCTACGCCGGCTCCGGCGGCATAGTGATGAATACCCTTTCCTGCGTCGACCTGGCGCTGTGGGATCTCTTCGGCAAGGTGACGCAACTGCCGGTCTATCAGTTGCTGGGCGGCGCAGTGCGCGACGAGCTGCAGTTCTACGCCACCGGCGCGCGGCCCGATCTGGCGCAGGAGATGGGCTTTATCGGCGGCAAGCTGGCGGTGCAGTGGGGGCCGCACGACGGCGACGCGGGCATCCGCAAAGAGGTGGCGCGTATCGCCCACTATCGCGAAGCCTGCGGTCCCGACTTCTGGCTGATGCTCGACTGCTGGATGAGCCAGGACGTTAACTTTGCCACCAGACTGGCGCACGCCTGCGCCCCCTACAACCTTAAGTGGCTGGAAGAGTGTTTGCCGCCGCAGCAGTACGAAGGCTATCGGCAGCTGAAACGCCAGGCGCCGCCGGGCATGCTGATCGCCAGCGGGGAACATCACGGCACGCTCAGCTCGTTCCGCACCCTGGCGGATACCGGCATCGATATCCTGCAGCCCGACGTCGGCTGGTGCGGCGGGCTGACCACGCTGGTCGAGATCGCCGCGCTGGCGAAATCGCGCGGCCAGCTGGTGGTGCCGCACGGCTCGTCGGTCTACTCACACCACGCGGTCATCACTTTTACCAATAGTCCGTTCAGCGAGTTTCTGATGACCAGCCCGGACTGCAGCACGCTGCGCCCGCAGTTCGATCCGCTGCTGATCGACGAGCCGGTGCCGACGCGCGGCCGCCTGCACAAGTCGGTGCTCGACAAACCCGGTTTCGGCGTCGAACTCAATCGCGACGGCCTGAAACGCCCCTATACCCACTAATGATGCAGGCCGCGCGCTGCCCCTGTCGGGAGGATCGATAAGATGAACAGTCTTGTACAGCAGGCGGTGCGCAAAAACCGCGCCCGCCTGATCCCCTTTATGCTGATGCTCTACGTGCTGGCGTTTCTCGACCGCGCCAATATTGGCTTCGCAAAACAGGCCTACCAGCTGGATACCGGCCTGAGCAACGAGGCGTACGCGCTGGGGGCGGGCATCTTCTTTGTGGTCTATGCCCTGTTGGGCGTGCCCGCCAATCTGCTGATGCGCCGCTTCGGCGCACGCAGCTGGATCGGCGGCACAACGCTGCTGTGGGGGTTCCTTTCCGCGGCGATGGCCTTTGCCGATAGCGAGGCGAAATTCTTGCTGGTGCGCACGCTGCTCGGCGCGGCGGAGGCGGGCTTTTTCCCCGGCATGATCTACCTCACCTCCCAGTGGTTTCCGCAGCAGCAGCGCGCCAGCGTGATGGGGCTGTTCTATATGGGCGCGCCGCTGGCGCTGACCTTTGGCTCGCCGCTTTCTGGCGCCCTGCTGGAGATGCACGGCTTTCTCGGCCATCCGGGCTGGTTCTGGATGTTTATGATTGAGGGGCTGATGGCGGTGGCCGCCGGGCTGTTTACCTTTGCCTGGCTCGATAACAGCCCGGCGCAGGCGCGTTTTCTCAGCGGCGAGGAGAAAGCAGCGCTTCAGCAGCAGCTGGCGAGCGAGGAGCAACAAAAGCCCACCTCGCGGCTGCGCGATGCGCTGCGCCAGGGACGCGTCTGGCATCTGGCGCTGATCTACATGACCATCCAGATTGCGGTCTATGGCCTGATCTTCTTTTTACCCTCGCAGGTCGCTGCGCTGCTGGGCACCAAAGTCGGCTTTGTCGCGTCGCTGGTGGCCGCTATTCCCTGGATCGCCGCGCTGTTCGGCACCTGGCTGATCCCCCGCTATGCCGATCGCCGCGGTGAACGTCGCCCGATCGCCGCGGTAACGCTGCTGGCCGCCGCCGCGGGTATCGGCATCTCGGGCCTGGTGTCGCCGGTGCTGGCGATCGTGGCGCTGAGCGTGGCGGCCATCGGCTTTATCGCCGTGCAGCCGGTGTTCTGGACCATGCCGACGCAGCTGCTTTCCGGCAGCGCACTGGCGGCCGGTATCGGTTTCGTCAATCTGTTCGGCGCGGTGGGCGGCTTTCTGGCGCCGCTGATCCGCGTCAACGCCGAATCGCTGTTTAACAGCGGCAGCGCCGGACTGCTGGTGCTTGCCGCTATCGCCGCCGCAGGCGCGCTGATGATTTTCGGCCTGACCCCTGACTCTCGCACTGCGCTGGCATCGCCAGCTAAACATTAACTCTGGAGGCACCATGCAGGATCCCTTACCTAACCCGTTTAAAGCCGGTCTGGCACGCGGCGAAACCCAGCTCGGCCTCTGGCTAAGCAGTACCTCCTCCTATCTGGCTGAGATCGCCGCCACCAGCGGCTATGACTGGCTGCTGATCGACGGCGAGCATGCGCCAAATACGGTGCAGGATCTCTATCACCAGCTACAGGCGATTGCGCCCTACCGCAGCCAGCCGGTCATCCGGCCGGTGGAATTTCAGCAGGCGTTAATTAAACAGGTTCTTGATATCGGCGCACGTACGCTGCTGGTGCCGATGATCGATAGCGCTGAGCAGGCGCGGGCGCTGGTGGCGGCGACGCGCTATCCGCCCGTCGGCACGCGCGGCGTCGGGGCTGCCGTGGCGCGGGCGGCGCGCTGGGGACGAGTAGAAAACTATATGGCGCGCGCCGGTGAGGAGCTTTGCCTGCTGATCCAGGCGGAGAGCAAAACCGCAATTGATAATCTCGATGCGCTGCTGGAGGTGGAAGGCGTCGACGGTATCTTTATCGGCCCGGCGGATCTCTCCGCCTCGCTGGGCTATCCCGACAACGCCGCCCATCCCAAGGTACAGCAGGTGATTGAGCAAAGCATTCGCCGCATCCGCAAGGCGGGCAAAGCCGCCGGTTTCCTGGCGGTCGATCAGGATATGGCGCAGCGGGCGATAAGCTGGGGCGCGAACTTTATCGCCATCGGCGTTGACACCATGCTCTATACCGACGCGCTGGACCAGCGGCTGGCGCTGTTTCGCCAGCAGGCCACAGGCGCGCCGCGCGCCAGCTACTGAGCGGGCGCGGCGATAGACTGCCGCAGGATAAGCTCGGCGCCGAACGCGGGCAGCGGGCCGATGCGCTCGCCGCGAATGTCGGCGATCAGGCGGCGCGCCGCCTCGCGGCCCATCTCATAAACCGGCTGCGCCACCACCGTCAGCGGCGGCGCAACAATTTCGCTCCAGGGAAAGTTGTCATACATGATGAAGGAAAGATCCTGCGGAATGCGCAGCCCGCGCTGCGCCACGGCGCGCAGCAGCGACATGGCGACCAGGCTGTCCGACGCGATCAGCGCGGTCGGCGGCGCGCTGCGCTGCCACAGCGACTCGACGATACGCGCGATCTGCGCATCGCTGCCGGCGTTGGCCTGGATCAGCGAGGTATCGCAGGTCCGACCGGCCGCGGCAAAAGCCTCCATCATGCCGCCCACACGCTGCGCCACCGGCGTCAGGCCAAAGTCCGAGGCGTCGCGGTAGGCATCCTCCAGCTCCATGCTGGTGATATAGGCGATGCGCTCATGTCCGGCCGCCAGCAGCCGCTGCGTCGCCTCGCGCGCCACGGCGGTGAAATCGCAGCAGATCGCCTCCACGTTAAGATCGATAACCGCACGATCGAACAGCCTGAGCGCGCGTCCCTCCTCCAGCACCTGCAGCAGATGATCATTTTTGTCGCGCGCCGAGTGGCTGGGCGCGACGATGATGCCGTCGACCCGCTTCTCCAGCATCACGCGTACCGCATCCTGCTCCGCCTGCAGCTTTTCATCGCTGTTGCCCAGCAGCAGGTGAAAGCCCGCCTGGCGCGCCACGTCGGCCATGCCGCGCAGCGCCAGCCCGAAGTGCGGGTTCTCGATATCGCCGACGATCACGCCGATGGTGTTGGATCGGCCGGTATTCATGGTGCGCGCCACCTCGTTGGGCCGATAGCCCAGCGCCGCCGCGGCCTGGTTGACTCGGGTCTGGACCTCTTCGCTGACGGCGCCGTAGCCGCCGAGCGCCCTTGCCGCCTGCGCTTTCGATACGCTGGCCGCCCGGGCGACGTCGGCGACGGTGGGCGCTTTAATGCGTGCTTTCTGATTGGTCATAATTAATTCGAATCACAGGTTGATGACAGGAAGATTGACGGCGAAAAAATGCTGTGCTTAAACTCATTCTAACGCCTTGAGACCGGTCTCACAACAACTGTCCTCTTGTCGTCATTTGCGTTGAGACCGGTCTCATATACCAACTATTACCGGCTCAGCTGTCTCTGATGTTTAACCTGCAAAAACGGATGAGCTATGAAATCGCCAATTCACCTGAGCGCCCTCTGTGGCGCAGCAATCGCACTCTGTTCTTTCTCTTTCAGCACGCTGGCGGCCAGCAACGACAACCCCTGGGGGCTGCTGGAGCCGGGTCACCTGCGCGTCGCCAGCGTGGGTGACTCCAAACCCTATACCTTCACCGACGCCAGCGGCCAGTTCACCGGCTTCGACGTGGAGTTCTTTAAAAACGTGGCGCACCGCATGGGCATCGAGCAGGTGGATTTCGTCGGACAGGACTTCTCCGCGATCCTGCCCGCCGTCGCCAACGGTCAGTTTGACGCCGCCGTTGCCGCCATCGGTATTACCCCGGCGCGCGAAAAAACGGTGGATTTCTCCACCGGCTATCTGGCGGGCTACCTGACGGTGCTGACGCGCAGCGACAGCGGCGTGAAGAACGTCGAGACGCTGGCGAAACGTCGTCTTGGGGTGATTCAGGGCACGCTGCAGGAGAGCTACGCGGTGGAGCACTTCACCCAGAGCGACGTGGTGCGCTTCCCCGACAATAACGCCGCCGTCTCGGCGCTGAACAACGGCACGCTGGATGCGGTTTTCCTCGACTATGAGGCGGCGAAAAGCTACGCCACGCACTTCAAGCTGGTCTCCGCCGCCGATATTCCGTCATTCGATGCCCCGGCGGGCGTCGCCATCGCCAAAAACAAACCGGCGTTCAAGGCCGCGCTCGACAACGCCATCAAGGCCGCCATGCAGGACGGCACCTGGAAACAGCTTTATCAGAAGTGGTTTCCCGGCTCGCCGATGCCCAAAGAGTACCTGCCTGGCGGCCAGTAATATGTGAACGCTGCGCGTTCGGCTTTTTACCGGTGACGGGTTCGCCCGTCACGCGTACTGATGGAGTACGGCGATGGATCTTCTGACAATGCTTTCCCGCACCTTCTTTGACTTCGACTCAATGAAGGAAGTACTGCCGCAGCTGCTGGCGACCGGGCTGGTCAATACCCTGATCATCTCGATCGCCTCTACGCTGCTCGGCACGCTGTTCGGCCTGCTGCTGGCGCTGATGGGCATTTCGCCGTCGCGCTGGCTGCGGCTGCCCGCGCGGCTCTATACCGACCTGTTTCGCGGCCTGCCATCGATTCTGACCATCCTGCTGATTGGTCAGGGCCTGGCGCGCTTCAGCTACCAGCTGTTCGGTCCGACGCCCTACCCGCTCGGCATCTTCGCCCTTAGCCTGATCGCCAGCGCCTATATGGGCGAGATTTTCCGCGCGGGCATTCAGAGCGTAGAGCGCGGGCAGATGGAAGCGTGCCGCGCGCTCGGCATGAGCTACGGCCGCGCCATGCGCCAGGTGGTGATCCCGCAGGGTATCCGCCGCGTGCTGCCCGCTATCGTTAACCAGTTTATCGCCATCATCAAAGACTCTTCGCTGGTCTACCTGCTTGGCCTGATGACCGGCCAGCGCGAGCTGTTTCGCGTCGGTCAGGACGCGGCAGTGCTGACCGGTAACCTGTCGCCGCTGATGCTGGCTGGCCTGTTCTACCTGATGATCACCGTGCCGCTGACCCACGCGGTAAACGTTATCGACGTGCGCTACCGCACCGGCCGCCGGCGGCTCACCGCGCCGCAGAGCGGCCTGAAAGAGGTGGAAGAGGTGCGAAAGCGCCACGAAGGCGCGCTGACCGCACAACCCTTAACCAGCAATCGGGGGCAATCATGAGCGTTGCGATGAAACTGAGCGAGCCGCCCGCTGCGGCGAGCTGGAAAGGTTCAAGCCTGGAGCTGCGCGATCTCTCGCTCTCCTATGGGCCGATTGATGTGCTGCGCGGCGTGTCGCTGCGCATCGCGCCCGGCAGCACCACCTGCATTATCGGGCCGTCCGGCTCCGGTAAATCGACGCTGCTGCGCGGCATCAACCGTCTGCATGAGCCTAAATCGGGCGATGTGCTGCTGGCGGGACGCTCGGTGCTGCAGGACAAGCCCGACGCCCTGCGGCTGCGCATCGGCATGGTGTTCCAGCACTTCAACCTCTTTCCCGATCACACCGCGCTGGAGAACGTGGCGCTCGCCCCGTGGAAGGTGAAAGGCCTGCCGAAGGCGCAGGCGATGGCGATTGCGCGCCAGCGGCTTGAGGAGGTGGGCCTCGGCCAGCGCGCCGATCACCGTCCGCGCGATCTCTCCGGCGGCCAGCAGCAGCGCGTGGCGATCGCCCGCGCGCTGGCGATGGATCCCGAGGTGATGCTGTTTGACGAGGCGACCTCGGCGCTCGATCCCGAGCTGGTAAAAGGGGTGCTGACGCTGATGGCCGATCTCTGTCGGCGCGGCATGACCATGGTGGTGGTGACCCATGAAATGGGATTCGCGCGCAAGGTGGCCGATCAGGTGGTGTTTATGGACGAGGGCGAGATTGTCGAGGCGGGCCCGCCCGCCGCGCTGTTCGACGCGCCGCAGTCGCCGCGCCTGCAACGTTTTCTGTCGGAAGTGCTGTAAATCCTTCTCTTTCTGAACTGAACAAGGAACCGAATCATGGCATTAGAACATCTCCGTCGCGTAGTGGTACTGGGCGGCGGCGCGCTGGGCGTCTCCAGCGCGCTGCATCTGGCGAAACGCGGCGCGGCGGTTACGCTGGTGACCGAGGCGGAACTCTGCTCCGGCGCCTCTGGCCGCTCGCTCTCCTGGCTTAACTCGGCGGGCGAGCGCTCTGCCCCCTATCATGCGCTGCGCATGGCGGGCATCGACCGCTACCGCACGCTGTTTGCCGCCGATCCAACGCGCGACTGGCTGCGCTTCGACGGCGGCCTGTTCTGGGAGGCGGATAACCTGAGCGGCACGCGCGCGCGTCATGCTTATGAAAAGGCGCTCGGCTACGACTCGAAGCTGGTAACGCGCGACAGCCTGGCGCAGGCCGACGCGCAGGTCGAGAGCGCGGCGCTGGGGCAGGAGGCGATCTTCAACCCCGGCGAGGGGTGGGTCAGTTTGCCACATCTGGTGGCGCATCTGGCACAGCAGTTGCGCGCGCTGGGCGGCGAGATCGTCGAGCATGCCGGAAAATGCGAGGTGCTGCGCGACGGCAAGCGCGCCAGCGGCGTCAGGCTGGCGAGCGGCGATAGCCTGCGCGCCGACGCGGTGCTGGTCGCCTGCGGCCCGGCGACGCCCGGCGTGGTAGCGCCGCTCGGCGTCACCATCCCTAACGGCTCGCCCGTTTCGATGCTGGTGATCACCGCGCCGGGCGCGCACGGGCTGAAGGCGGTGCTGAACACGCCGCGCGCGGCGGTGCGCCCCAATCCGGGCAACACCTTCGCGCTGGATCACGACTGGTATGAAGAGGATATCCGCTTACAGGCCGATGGCAGCTACGCCATTGACGAGCAGGTCGTTGACCAGCTTACCGCAGAGGCGAGCAAGCTGATTAAAGGTGAACCGCTGCGCGCCGCCAGCTGGAAGCTGGGGTTAAAACCGATCCCCGGCGACGGCGAGCCGGTTCTGGGCGAGCTGGAGAGCGTGCCGGGCTGCTTTGTTGCCTTTACCCACTCCGGTGCCACCCTGGCGCTGATTGCCGGCGAGCTGCTGGCGGAAGAGATTGTGACCGGCGAGAAGCAGCCGATGCTGGCGAGCTTCCGCCCGGAACGTTTCGCATAAAAAAGCCGGTCGCGTGACCGGCTTTATCCTGCCCTGACTATCTACAAGCGGGTGAGATGGCCCGAAGCCATCTCACCTGCACAGGTACAGATTAAGCGCTTAGCCGCGATAGTAGATATCGCCCGATTCCGCCTTGAGGATTTTGCCGACGTCGTTGGTGATCAGCAGGTAGTTGCCGCCGATATAGGTCCAGTGGCTGCCGGTTTCCGGCGCAGGCAGGTTGCGCTTCTGCCACTCGACGATGGTGTAGGATTTGTCGAGATACTGCTGCGGCACGCTGTCGCCGATTTTGTAATCTTTGTAGTCGATGATGATGCGGTTGATATCGTAGTTCGACTGCGCCTGCGGGCTGCCGGCGTTCGCGTCCGGCGCGGGAGACGGCGTGCTGCCCGCTTCCGGCTCTTCGGCGTTGGGTCCCAGCGGCGGCTGGCCGCTGCTGTCGGTGGCGTCGCCCTGCGGCTGCGTATCGGCTGGCGCCTGCTGCTGAACCTGCGGCGGTGGCGGAACGGTATCGGCGGCGTCGCCTTCCGCCTGTGCAGCGGGAACGAGGTTCAGCGAGCCAAAAAGTAATCCCGCTAAAAAGAGTGCGTTCTGAGTCCTGCGCATAGTGTTTTCCACGTTGATTGATTTTGTTAAAAGTAGATCAGGATAAAGACAATCTGTACAGCCTGTCAGTTCCGTAGTCGGACGACAAAGAGCGGGTTCTGGCAGCCCGCTACCCTTCTTCTGCCTTATCAGGCTGCCCAAGAATGGCACAGCCTTTATCCAGCAGCGACTCTACCGACGCCCGGTTTCCCTTATCCCAGCCGCGCCGCGTGGTGAGCAGGATAAATCCTTTCTCCCCCGAAAAGGTCGTGGGTATCAGCGCCACGCCATACTCCGCCAGCTGCGGCGGCGACAGGTGAAAATAACGCGCCACCGAGGCGATGGGATAGATCCCCATCGCCGCTGGCTGCATCACGCGGCGCGCATAGTAAGTATGGTTCAGCAAGCGATCGGGCAAGGGGCGCCACTGCTCATTAATGTACGGCCGCTCGGCCTGCAGCTGGCGACGCACATCTTCGCGCAGACAGGTCAGATGGATATGCAGCTGATTCTGGCTGCGTCCCCAGGCGGAGTTAATCGCCATCCCCAGCTTGTCCTCGGGAACGTCAGCGCCATAAGCCGCCATCAGGCGATAGCGCATCAGCCAGGCGTAGCCGAAGTAGTCGGTGCGGCCCGGCCGCGATAGCGCAATGCTCTCAATCCCGGCCATCGCCTGAGTGGGCACGAGAATAAAATGGTATTTGTAGCGCGGATTCTGGAGAACGCTAAAGCCCTGCCCGCTGCCCGGCGGCTGATAAATTTGCTGGCAGGGCGCCGGGTCGCGCCGGTAGTGATAGTTTGGCTGACAAAGATCCTGCGTCACCAGCCAGAGGGCATCGGAGCGCGCGCAGCCGGTCAGCAGCAGCGCCGTAACAGAGAGAAGAGCACCTCGATAAACGCGTGATCGCATAGGTTTAGTCACTATCGCCAGGCCAGGAATGGTGCACGGGAAACGGCTCATGCAGGCAGCCTGAAAGCATAGCCTTATCTGCCACCGTTGCCCATACCGCTTCGGCCCGCTTGTGCATTGCCTGACCGGGAGAGTCCAGGCTAGCGGGCATCCTGCGGGCAGGAGCTGCCGCTCTGGCTAGTGAATTTATTAATCCACGGGCTGGCGGCATCCTGCGACCAGAGCTGCAGCAGCATCTCTTTAAACTTCTCCGCCGCCGGGCTTAAGGCACTCTCCCTGCGCTGTACCAGCCCTAGCGTTCGCCGCACCACAGGCTCAACCAGCGGACGGCTGACCAAGACGTGATCTTCATCGGTCGGCATCGCCAGGCTGGGCACCACCGCCACGCCCAGCCCCGCCTCTACCATACCCAGCGACGTCGACAGGTGCCTGACCTCGTAAAACCAGTTGGGCCTGACGCCGGCGCTCTCCAGCGCCTGATCGATCAACGCCCGGTTTCCGCTTGAGCGCCTGACGCCAATCAGCTTTAAACGGTTCAAATCCTCCCACTGCACCAGCGGTTTTTGCGCCAGCTCGTGATCGCGCCGACACGCCAGCACAAAGGGTTCGTTGACCAGCGGGGTAAAGTCGATATTGGGATGTGTGATGTTTATCATATTTATGCCAAATTCTGCATCGCCATTTAATACCGCTTCCAGGCAGTCGCTGGCGCTGTGCTCCAGAATGCGAATGCGGATATTGGGATAGTGATTGTTATAATCTCCGATCACCGCAGGCAGAAAATAGGAGGCTGCGGTCGGTAAGCAGGATAAGGCGATTACCCCACTCTGGTGCGTTGCCATCTCTTTAATGCTCAGAATAGAAATCTCATAGAGATCAATTAAATTCTTCGCCTTGGGTAAGAACTCTCTGCCCACTGACGTCAGTTTTATATTACGCGTCGATCGCTCAAATAAAAGCGCCCCCAGACTTTCTTCGAGTCTTTTTATTCTGCGCGTTAACGCCGGCTGTGAAATATGAAGAAAGTGTGACGCCCGTGTAAAACACCCTATTTCCGCAACCTTTACAAAAGCCTGCACACCCTGTAATTCATGCTGCATACGTTCTCCCTGCCCTAATTCGCGTTAAGGTCATTACACTAGCGCCCCCGCTATTGATACGCAAAGCGTATTAATCATCCTTTTTTTGGCATTAGCGCGCGCTAATTAACTATGGAATGCTCATTTTGTTTTTTATCAAAGGCTCAAATGAGAAAACAAAATGTTGAAAATCCCTTGTGTACTCATGCGCGGCGGTACCTCTAAAGGCCCGGTTATTCTGGCCAGCGATTTACCTGCCGATATTGCGGAACGCGATGCGGTGCTGCTGGCTCTGATGGGCGCGGGCCATGAACTGGAAATTGACGGAATTGGCGGCGGTGCGCCCCAGACCAGCAAAGTCGCTATCGTCAGTCCTTCAGAGAGTCCCGACGCGGATGTCGACTACCTGTTTGTGCAGGTGATGGTGAATGAGCGCCGGGTGGATACCACGCCCAACTGCGGCAATATGCTGAGCGCCGTTGGTCCTTTTGCTATTGAAAAGGGGCTGGTTAACGCCCAGCACCCGGTGACAACGGTGCGCATTCGCAATCTCAATACCGGCACGCTGGTGGATGCGGAAATACAAACCCCGCAGGGCGATGTCAGCTATGAGGGCGACACCCATATTGATGGCGTACCGGGAACGGCAGCGCCTGTGGGACTCACCTTCCTTAACTCGGCAGGCTGTAAGACCGGCAAGCTGCTGCCAACCGGCCACGCCAGCGATGTGATTGAGGGGGTGGCGGTAACCTGCATCGATATGGCGATGCCGATGGTGCTGATTGACGCCGCGTCGCTGGGAAAAAGCGGTGGCGAAACACCCGCTGAGCTGGATGGCGATCGGCCCTTTATGGCGCGGCTGGAAACGATTCGCCGTCAGGCGGGAGCGGCGATGGGCCTCGGCGATGTTTCGGGCAAGGTGATTCCCAAGCCGGTGCTGCTGAGTAAGCCAGCCGCAGGGGGCACCATTCGGGCGCGCTATTTTATGCCGCACAACTGCCATAAATCGCTGGCTATTACCGGTTCAATTGGCATTGCCACCGCAACCCTTATTGAAGGCTCGGTGGCAAATAAAATTGTCGCCCCCCAGCCTGGGGCGCGTAATAACGCTCTGACGCATATTGAACATCCCGGCGGAAAAATATCTGTCTCTTTGTTAAAACAGGGCGATGAGATTGAAAAAACGCGCGCGGCGGTCATTCGTACCTCACGCAAGCTGTTTGAAGGCGACGTCTGCGTGCCGGAATATGTTCTGTCTGAAGCCATATAACAATTAAAAGCCTGCTAATAACAACTAACTTTTAGCCCTTACAGGCTAGCCACCTTTGTACCCAAAATAAGATAGAGGTCATCATGGCTATAAATACACTGCAGCATAATGAGCAAGGCGCGGATCAGGTTAAAGCCAGCCACTATATTCGCGTTATCCTGGCGCTGGCTTTATCTGGTCTGGCCGAATTAGCGTCGCTTTTCTTTATTCAACCGCTGCTGCCGATTCTGGCAGTGGAATATGATGTGCCGGTCAGTCAGGTCAGTATTATTCTTTCAGCTGAAACCGCACTGCTGGCTATCGGGCTGCTGTTTACCGGCACCCTGTCCGATCACTACGGCAGGAAAAAACTGATCATTGTTTCCCTGCTGCTGGGGGGCGCACTGACGCTGCTCTGCCCGCTGGTGCAGTCATGGGCGATGCTGGTGGTGCTGCGTGCTGTTATCGGACTGGCGCTCAGCGGGATTGCCGCAGCGGCCACGGCCTATATCAGCGAAGAGGTCGCCCCGGTGGTGGCTGGTGTGGTTACCGGCTACTTTGTCTTTGGTAACTCCATGGGCGGCATGTCAGGACGCGTGATTGCCAGCCAGCTGATTGAGTATACCTCTATCAACACCATCTTCTATGGATTTGCCGTCAGCCTGATTGCGGTGGCGGTGCTGGTGAAGTTTTTACTGCCCGCCTCGAAAAACTTTACCCCCACAACAACCCTGAATGTCCTGCGCGTGGTAAAAGGCGCGGCCGATCATTTCAAAAACCGCAAACTGGCGCTGGCCTTTGTTATCAGCTTTATCATCTTTGGCGTATTCACCTCGCTCTATAACTATTTAGCCTTTTTCCTCAAAGCCGAGCCGTTCAATATCTCTCCCGCCAATGCCGGTCTGATCTCTATTAGCTTTGCGTTAAGTTTCTTTACCGCGCCTCAGGCGGGCCGTTTATCGGCGAAATATGGCAGCATGAATGTGCTGCGCATACTGTTCCTGCTGATGGCGACAGGTATGTTGCTGACGCTGGCCTCTAATGTGGTGGTCTTTATTGTCGGCGCCGTCATTTTTACCGGCTGTTTCTTTGGCTGCCACTCTATCGGTCTGAGCTGGGTAAGTAAAAACGCCACCCATGCGCGTGGTCAGGCCGTCGCCCTCTATCTCTTCTTCTACTACATGGGTGGATCGGTTATCGGCTTCGTTAACGGTTTTGTCTTCCATCTTACCGGCTGGCAGGGCATGACGGGCTTCATTATTGTTTTGCTCGCCGTGGGGGTCGTTGTCGCCAGCTATCTATCCGCCAGCGAAAATCAGTCGCTGCCCGTTCCGGCAGAGTCGGTGAAATAGCGAAAAACGTTATCACGCGCTCACGCCGCGCAGTCGGGCGTGAGCCACCAGCGACCTTGATATAAATAAGCAGGTTTCACTATGAAATTAGCCAGCTATAGCCATCGTGGACATAAAAGCTACGGTATTTTTACCGAGCGGGGCATTATTGACCTCGGCGATAAAATTGGCCACCAGTACCCTACGCTAAAAGATTTGCTTCAGTGGAATGGGCTGGATATTGCCAGGCAGTATGTCGATTTCCCGGCAGATATTCTCCCAGAGGAAATCACCTTTTTACCGGTGATAGAAAATCCGGGAAAGATATTTTGCGTGGGAATGAATTATGCCGATAAGCGCAAAGAGTTCGCTGAAACCAGCAGCGCGCCGACCCTGTTTGTCCGTTTCCCCGACTCGCAAACCGGCCACCAGACTGCAGTATTAAAACCGGCGTTATCCAACGAGTTTGATTATGAAGGCGAGCTGGCCGTGATTATCGGTCAGCCGGGAGCCGCTATTGCGGTTGATAAGGCGCTGAGCCACGTTGCCGGCTACAGCTGCTATATGGATGGCTCCGTGCGCGACTGGCAGCATGCCTGGTTTACCGCCGGGAAAAACTGGCGGCGCACCGGGGCATTCGGCCCTTATATGACCACCGTTGATGAGATCCCGGACCCGCATATGCTAACCATTCAGACCTACCTGAATGGCCGTCTGGTACAGAACGACTCCACCGCCAGCATGATCCATAAAGTGGACGAACTGATTAGCTATATCAGTACCTTCACCACCCTTAGCGCAGGCGATGTGATTATTACCGGCTCCCCCGGCGGCGTCGGCAAAAAACGCACTCCCCCTCTCTTTATGCATCAGGGCGACCAGATTGAGGTGGTGATTGAAAATATCGGGCATCTGACAAATACCATCGTGGAAGCGGAGCCGCAGCAGGATCTGCTGGCCTCGTAGTGCGCTCAGGGCCACCCACAATTCGATCCCCTTAACGATGTTTTCAGGAGAGAGCTGATGTATTCCGAGCAGGCACCAGAATTCGAAACCGTCGAAACTGGCAACGGCAGAGTAAAAGAAGAGATCGCCAGCTTCTTGCAAAGCAATGGATTAGGCATCGATAAAGATATTGAGCAGTTTGTTATTGCTCGCTATAACCGCCAGCTGGTCGCCTGTGCCGGTCTCGCAGGCAACACCTTAAAATGTATTGCCGTCGAGAAAGCCTGGCGTGGAACCTCTTTGGGTCTGAAGATTATTCACGAAGCGGAGCTGCAGGCGATGCAAAACGGTGAGCATCAGCTTTTTCTTCTGACGCATCCCGACAACGTGAAGTCCTTTCAGGGATGCGGCTTTTATCCGCTGGTAACTCTCGACAACCGCGCGACCCTGATGGAAAACAGCCCGGTCGGTATTCACCGCTACTGCCGCCAGCTGCGCAGTCATCATCTGGTGGCGGCCCCGCGCATCGGCAGCATCGTGATGAATGCCAATCCCTTTACCCTGGGCCACCAGTACCTGATTGAGCAGGCGGCACAGGCGTGCGACTGGCTGCACGTTTTTGTGGTCGAGGAAGATCTCTCTACCTTCTCCTTCCGCGATCGTCTGGCGATGGTGCAGGCGGGATCGCAGCACCTGCCCAATATAACGGTCCATCCCGGTTCGAAATATATTATCTCGCGCGGCACCTTTCCCGGTTATTTCCTTAAAGAGCAGCAGCGGATTGATGAGGTTTATGCGGCAATCGATTTAATGATGTTTCGCCGCTATATCGCCCCGGCGTTAAATATTAATCAGCGCTTTGTCGGCACGGAGCCCTTCTGCAAGGTCACGGCGCAATATAACTGCGCGATGCACCACTGGCTGGAAGATAAAACCCTAATGCCGGCAGCCGCGATTAACGTAACCGAAATCCCCAGGATGACCGATGAAAATAATCTTCCTGTCTCAGCCTCTGCGGTGAGGAAACACCTGCACCAGCAAGAGATGCAGGCGGTTAAGCGCCGGGTACCGGCAACGACCCTCCCTTACTTATACAGATGGTTATCTGAACGTCGGTCAAAACAGACCGATACCGAACTGGCAAGCGCCTAATAAATCATTATTCAGGAAGCACTATGCACATATTAAATGCGGCAATAGCCGGGACGCTGGAATCAAGCGATCTGGTTGTTAAAGTCAGCCCCTGTGAAGAGGGTCTGGATATAACGATTAACAGCGAAGTTTATAAACAGTTTGGCGCGCAAATTACCGCGGTGGTGAAGGAAACCCTTGCCGCGTTTAACGTGACCCGGGGGCAAATCATTGTTGAGGATAAAGGCGCGCTGGATTGTGTTATTCGCGCCAGAATGCAGACGGCGATCCTGCGGGGAACAGGCAGAAAAGAGATAATGTGGGAAAAACTACAATGAAAAAATTACGTCGCAGTATGCTTTTTTTACCCGGTTCAAGCGCCGCCATGCTCTCGACCGCCTTTATATATAAACCCGACTCCATCATGTTTGATCTGGAAGATGCCGTTTCGCTGAAAGAGAAAGACAGCGCGCGGCTGCTGGTTTTTCATGCCCTTCAGCACCCGATGTACCGGGATATCGAAACCGTGGTGAGAATTAACCCGCTAAATACCCCTTTTGGCCTGGACGATCTGGAGGCGGCGGTTCGCGCTGGCGCTGACGTTATCCGCTTACCGAAAACCGATACGCCGGAAGATATTGACCAGCTTGAGCGCGAAATTACCCGCATTGAGGAGTGCTGCGGTCGTGAAGTGGGATCAACCAAATTAATGGCGGCGATCGAATCGGCCGTGGGGGTGATTAATGCGGTTGCCATCGCCCGCTCGTCGCCGCGCCTGATGGGGATTGCGCTGGCGGCGTTTGACTATGTGATGGATATGCAAACCGAACGCGGAGACGGCACCGAACTCTTTTATGCGCGCTGCGCGGTGTTACATGCGGCCCGTGCGGCAGGGATTGATGCGTTTGATGTGGTGTATGCCGACATTAACGATGAGGCGGGCTTTTTAAAGGAGGTGGATTTAATTAAGCGTATGGGGTTCAACGGTAAATCCCTGATTAATCCTCGCCAGATAGCGCTCCTGCACAACGCCTACGCGCCAACCCAGGAAGAGGTGGACTATGCCGAGCGCGTTGTCGCCGCCGCTGAGGAGGGGGAACGAAACGGACTGGGGGTGATTTCACTGAACGGCAAAATGATCGATGCGCCGATTATCAACCACGCCAGGGTCGTTATCGAACGGAAAAACGCCTCCGGTATTCGCCAGTAATCCCTGACCCCTCCAGAGCAACAGGATTTAACCATGACTGATTTAACTGAAGCACTGCAAAACCTCGCCGGATCCCGCCAGCAATATGAACGCTTTCGCGGCGCAAATACCCATACTCCCTATCTTGCCGATACCCGGCAGAAATATGGGCGCAAGCTTTTGGACTCGCTGGATGAGGTATTAGCCCGCTGTGATTTGCGCGACGGCATGACCGTCTCTTTTCATCACGCTTTCCGCGAAGGCGATCGGGTTATCAACGCGGTAATGGAGAAGCTGGCGCAAAAAGGGCTAAAGGGCTTGACGCTGGCGTCCAGCTCGCTGATGGCCTGCAATACCCCGCTGATTGAGCATATTAAAAATGGCGTGATTAGCCGAATCTATACCTCCGGGATGCGCGGTGCGTTAGCGGAGGCGATTTCCCACGGTCTGATGGAAGAGCCGGTGCAGATCCACTCGCACGGCGGCAGGGTGAAGCTGATCGAAGAGGGGGAAATCACTATCGACGTCGCCTTTTTAGCCGTCTCCTGCTGCGATGAATATGGCAATGCCAGCGGCAGCGGCGGCCCCTACCGCTGCGGTTCGCTGGGCTACGCCATGGTCGATGCCCGGTATGCCCGCAAGGTGGTGCTGCTCACGGAGAGCATTGAACCCTTTCCCTGTATGCCCGCCAGCATCGTTCAGGACCAGGTGGATTACATCGTTAAAGTCGATAGCGTTGGCGACCCGGCGAAGATCAGCGTGGGCGCCGCTCGCGTAACCAGCAACCCGCGCGAGCTGATGATCGCCCGCGCCGCCGCCGACGTGATCGAGCATTCCGGCTATTTCCGGGATGGCTTTTCGCTGCAAACCGGATCGGGCGCCGCCTCCACCGCCTGCACGCGCTTTCTGGAGTCGCGGATGCGCAAACACCAGATCGTCGCCCGCTTCGCGCTGGGCGGCATCACCGGCAGCATTGTCGATCTGCATGAAAAAGGCCTTATCACCAAGCTGCTGGATACCCAAAGCTTTGATAGCGTCGCGGGCGACTCGCTGGCGAAGAATCCCGATCACGTGGAAATCTCTACCAGCGTCTATGCCAACCCGGCCGCTAAAGCCGCCTGCTGCGATCGCGTGGATATCGTTATTCTGAGCGCGCTGGAGATTGATACTGACTTTAACGTTAACGTTCTGACCGGCTCTGATGGCGTGATGCGCGGCGCCTCGGGCGGGCACTGCGATGTTGCCGCGGCGGCGAATCTCACCATTGTGGTCGCCCCCCTGATCCGCAGCCGCATTCCTACCGTGGTCAGACAGGTCACCACCCGCGTCACCCCCGGCGAAAGCGTGGATGTGCTGGTTACCGACCACGGCATTGCCGTTAACGATGCCCGCCCGGAGATTAAACAGCGGCTGATGGCCGCCGGGCTGCCGGTGATGGATATCGAGGCGCTCTACCAGAGAGCGCTGCTGATTTCGGGAGAGCCGAAGCCGATTGCCTTTACTGACCGCATCGTGGGCGTGGTGCGCTATCGCGACGGCAGCGTGATTGACGTGGTAAGGCAGGTAAAAGAATGAGCGACGACACCCCCACCGTTTCAGACGCCGGCGTGACCCTTGAGGCGGTTCTGCACGCCAGAGAGGCGCGCGCCCGGTTGCAGCAGGCGTGGCTGCTGCGTTTCAAACAGCCGCTGATTTCCACCACGCTGGTCTGGCCGGGCGAGATAAAAGATACCCCACTCGCCCGCCAGATTATGGTGGAGGCAAAAAAAGCCCTTAACCAGTCGCTTCAACAGCACCAGTGGCCGGTTCTCCAGCATGAAATTCGCTTTCTGCCGACAGGCCCGGAGGCCTTCTGGTCGCTGTCGGCGCCGGCATGGATGATCAAGCATGTCACCGCGCACCTGGAGGATACGCACCCGCTGGGCCGCCTGTGGGATATGGATGTCTTTTGTCCGACAGCGGGCCTGATCAAGCGCAGCGCCATCCACCAGCCCAAGCGCCGCTGCTTTATCTGTAACGAGCCCGCCCACGTCTGCTCCCGGATGCGCCGTCACTCCGCGCATGCGCTGACCCAGGTGATTAAGGAGTTAGCCTGTGACTACTTTAGCCCTGTGCCCTGAGCGGGCCGAGCCGGCGCAGCGTATCGCCGGGCTGGCTGCAGAAGCGATGTATCGCGAGGTGACGCTGACGCCCAAGCCCGGTCTGGTTGACCGCGTCAGTAACGGCGCGCATCGGGATATGGATATTCGCTTGTTTATGGCCAGCATTCGCGCCATTTCCCCCTGGTTTGCCCACTTTTATGCCCAGGGAGAGGCCAGCGCCGGGCTGCCCGCATCGCAGACGCTGTGGGCCATCCGACCCGTCGGCCTGGCGTGTGAACAGGCGATGTTTGACGCGACGGGCGGCATCAATACGCATAAGGGCGCCATTTTTTCTCTCGGCCTGCTGTGTGCCGCCGCAGGCCGTCTGGCTAACCGCGCCCAGAGACTGACCCGGCAGCGCCTTTGCCGGGAAACCAGCGCCATCTGCGCGGGCCTGGTTGAGCGGGAGTTAAGATCGCGCACCGTGGCCAAAACCAAAGGCGAGCAGATTTTTCTCACCTCTGGCCTGAGCGGCGCGCGGGGTGAGGCGGAGAGCGGCTTCGCGACCGTCAGGCGGTTCGGCCTGCCGCAGTGGGAGAGCGCCCTGCGCCAGGGGTTATCGCAGCAGGAGGCGCTGCTGAAGATGCTGCTCGCCCTGATGGCCACTAATCCCGACACCAACGTGGTGTCGCGCAGCGGTCTGAAGGGGCTGAGGTATGTGCAGCGCTACGCCAGGCGCATGCTTAACTGCCCCAGCCTGTCGGGAGAAAAACTCGCGCTTGCGCTGAGCAATATGGACCGCGCCCTGACCAGAAAAAATATCAGCCCCGGCGGCAGTGCGGATCTGCTGGCGGTGGGCTGGCTGCTGGCCCATTACCCGGCCTGAGGCGCAGCTAAGGATGGAGACAGGGATGACCACGCAACGTCTGCAACAGCTGAGTGAGTTATTCACCTTTGTTCTGGTGCCGGGCCTGAGGGACAGCGATGCCCACCACTGGCAAAGCTGCTGGGGCCGTCGCTTTCCTGACTGGCGGCGCATAAGCCAGCGCAACTGGCAGGATGCCGATATTGACGCCTGGGTCTCCGCCATTCGTCGCGAGCTGCACTGCTCTCAGCGCCCCGCCATTCTGCTCGGACACAGCTTCGGCGCGCTGGCCTCATGCCGTCTGGTGCAAACGCAGCGGCTGAATGTTGCCGGGATCCTGATGGTGGCCCCGGCGGAGCCATCGTTTTTCGAACTGGAGGAGGCGGTGCTGCCTGAATCGCTGCCCACGCCCACGCTGATGGTGGTCAGTCAAAACGATCCGTTAATGCCGCTGGAGCGGGCGCGGTTCTGGGCCGGGCGCTGGCAGGCTCGCCTGCTGGATATTGGCGAAGCGGGCCATATCAATACCGAAGCTGGATTCGGCGAATGGGATTATGGCCTGGCGCAGCTGGCGGCGTTTGCTGACGGCCTGCTGACCCAGCCCAAAGAGGCACTGTCAACAACCCCTTTTTATTAGCTAACGCATCTTACCTGATATTATCTGACCCGGAGATCCTATGTTAGACGCTTATAATAAGCATGTGCAGGAACGCGCATTAAATAATATTCCCCCTCGCCCCTTAACGCCCGAGCAAACTAGACAGGTTATTCGCCTGCTGGCGAGCGGAGCGCATGAAAATAAGGATAGCCTTATTGCGCTGTTAACCGCACGCGTACCGCCGGGTGTCGATCCGGCAGCAAAAATTAAAGCCGATTTTCTTTACCAGCTTATTCAGGATGACAACCACTCAGATATTATTCCGCCCCAGCAGGCAGTGGAATTACTGGGCGCCATGCAGGGGGGATATAATATTCAGCCGCTGATTGATTTGCTCGATGAGCCGCGCTGGGCGGAGAGTGCCGCGGCGCAGTTAAGCAGCACGCTGCTTATTTTCGATAAGTTCAGCCTGGTTGAAGAGAAAGCGAAGCAGGGAAATCCCTGGGCGCAGCGCGTTATTGAATCATGGGCCGAGGCGGAATGGTTTACCCGCCGACCGGCCTTAGCGGAACGCATTACGCTTACCGTTTTTAAAGTCCCCGGTGAAACCACAACGGACGATCTGTCACCGGCACCAGAGGCCTGGTCACGTCCCGATATTCCCCTTCATGCCCTCTCTCTGCTGAGCAATCCACGCGACGGGGTGACCCCCGACGAGCCAGGCAGCCGCGGCCCGCTGGCGCAGCTCGATGGGCTAAAGAAAGCGGGCTACCCGCTGGTCTACGTGGGCGATGTGGTTGGCACCGGCTCGTCACGCAAATCGGCGACCAACTCCCTTTTATGGCATATCGGCAACGATATCCCCTCGGTGCCCAACAAGCGAAACGGCAGCTTTGTGTTTGGCGGCACTATCGCGCCGATCTTTTTTAATACCCTGGAGGATTCAGGGGCGCTGCCGATTGAGATGGATGTCTCCGGGCTGGAAACCGGGGTGCAGATTGACCTCTTCCCCTATCAGGGGGAAGTGCGGGAAAGCGCGACTCAGCGGCTTATCACCACCTTCGCGCTGAAAACCGAGGTGCTGCTGGATGAAGTGCGCGCCGGGGGCCGTATTCCCCTGATCGTCGGCAGAAGCCTGACGGCAAAAGCGCGGGAATCGATGCGGCTGGCCCCGTCCACGCGCTTTCGGCAGCCCAAAGCGCCCCAGCCCTCCACGGCCGGCTTTACGCTGGCGCAGAAAATAGTGGGCCGGGCCTGCGGCGTGGAGGGTATTCGTCCGGGGCAGTATTGCGAACCCAAAGTCTCCACGGTCGGCTCGCAGGATACCACCGGCGGGATGACGCGCGATGAGCTGACCGATCTGGCCTGCCTGCGCTTTTCAGCCGATCTGGTGATGCAGTCGTTTTGCCATACCTCCGCCTATCCAAAGCCGGTGGATGTGGAACTGCATGAAACGCTGGCTGACTTTATCAGCTGCCGCAACGGCGTTGCGCTGAAGCCCGGCGACGGCATTATTCACTCCTGGCTCAACCGTATGCTGATTCCTGATACGGTAGGAACAGGAGCAGATTCCCACACGCGCTTCCCGCTCGGCATCTCCTTTCCCGGCGGTTCCGGGCTGGTGGCGTTTGCCGCCGCGACCGGCATTATGCCGCTGGATATGCCGGAGTCGGTGCTGGTGCGTTTTACCGGCGAGATGCAAAAAGGGATCACCCTGCGCGATCTGGTTCATGCCATTCCGCTCTATGCCATCCGGCAGGGCTTACTCACGGTGGAGAAAAAAAATAAGGTCAATATTTTCTCGGGGCGCATCCTGGAGATCGAAGGGCTGAGCATGCTGAAAGTAGAGCAGGCTTTTGAGCTGGCCGACGCGTCTGCCGAACGCTCTGCCGCCGCCTGTGTCTTGCGGCTGGAAGAGGAGAGCGTGGCGGAGTATCTGCGCTCCAGCGTGACCCTGCTGCGCTGGATGATCCGTCAGGGTTATCAGGATCCCGCGACGCTGGAGCGGCGTATTGCCGAGATGGAGGCCTGGCTGGCTAAGCCGTCGCTGCTGGCTGCCGACAAAAACGCCGAGTATGCTGCGGTGATTGACATCAACCTGACGGAGATTACCGAACCTGTTGTCTGCGCCCCTAACGATCCAGACGATGCCCGGCTGCTCTCCGAGGTGGCGCGCTGGCCGATAGATGAGGTGTTTATCGGCTCCTGCATGACTAATATCGGCCATTTCCGCGCCGTCGGTAAAATCATTGCCGACTCCAGAGAGATCCCTACCCGGCTCTGGCTCGCGCCCCCGACGAAAATGGATGCGCAGCAGCTTGCCAGAGAGGGATACTTCAATACCTTTATTCGATCGGGTGCCAGAATCGAACCCGCCGGCTGCTCGCTGTGTATGGGCAATCAGGCGCGGGTGCGGCAGCGGAGTCGGGTGGTTTCAACTTCTACCGCAACTTTCCTCATCGCCTTGGCACCGACGCCAGCGTCTTTCTGGCATCGGCTGAACTCAGCGCCGTGGCGGCCATTATCGGTAAAATGCCGACGGTGGAGCAATATCTGTGGCATATGGAGAGAATCAACGCCACGCGGGATGACACCTATCGCTATCTGAACTTCGATCGCTTACCTGAATATCAGCTAACGGCGGAGGATAAGGCGGTTACAGTACGCCTTGCCGGGCAGAGCCTTTAACCGCTCTCCCGCATAGAGCAACACCCTTAGCGCAGAGGCCGGCTTTCCCTGAGGCCTCTGCCAGCAACCCGATAAAAAATATAACTGGCGTAACCTACATTGAAATCAAAAAGAATAACATTACTGCTTCTTGCCGCGATCGTGCTGTTATCTGTGGCGATCCCTCCGCCTGAAGGATTAACCAGAGAAGCCTGGATACTGGCAGGTATTTACTTCGCCGCCATCGTCGGGCTGGTGAGCAAGCCTTATCCGGAGCCTGTGGTGATGCTTTCGGCCGTGGCGCTATCCTGCTTTGTCGTGGCGGAATTTGACGACTCCCCGATCGGCTCGCTGGATGTGCTGAGCGGCTATGCGTCAGGCACCACATGGCTGGTGTTTAGCGCCTTTACCCTGAGCGCCGCGTTTGTAACAACGGGACTCGGAAAGCGTCTGGCCTACTGGTTTATTTTAAAGTTTGGCAGCACCACCCTGCGGCTGGGCTATGTCACGGCGCTGCTGGATTTACTGCTCTCGCCTGCCACCCCCTCTAATACGGCCCGCGCGGGCGGCGTGGTGTTCCCCATTATCAACAGCATCGCGCTGGTGCTGGGGTCCACGCCCAGCGAGACGCCCTGCAAAGCGGGACGCTACCTGATGATCAACATCTATATGGTGACAAAGACCACCAGCTATATGTTTTTAACCGCCTTTGCCGGCAATGCCCTGGCGCTATAGCTTATGTCGGATATCTTCCATATCCAGATCAGCTGGGCCGACTGGGCGCTGGCCGCGATGCCGCTGGGTCTGCTGATGCTGGCGGTGATCCCCTGTATCACCTACATCATTGCGCGCCCGGAATTAAAGAAGATAGACAATATCAATATCGCGACGGCTGGGCTGCGTGAGCTGGGGCGGATAAGCGGTAAAGAGAAAGCGCTGGTTATTGTTTTTGTCTCTGCCTTACTGGGCTGGATTTTTTTCCGTCATCTGGGGCTGAATGAGTCCGCCGTTGCGGTGATCGCCATGGTGAGCGCGCTGATATTTAACATCATTAGCTGGAATGAGGTGCTGCAAAACAAGGGTGGCTGGAACACCTTGATCTGGTACGGCGGTATTATCGGGCTGAGCGCCACGTTAAATAAAGTGGGCTTTTTCCAGTGGCTGGCCTCTTTTATGTCTGCCCACCTCGATTTCCTCGGCCCGGGTAACAGCACCATCGTGCTGCTCCTGTTTTTAAGTATCGTCGTGCGCTACCTGTTCGCCTCAGGCGGCGCCTATGTGGCCGCGATGGTGCCGGTATTTGCCACCATCGGGCTGATAACCGGAACCGCCCCGCTGCTGTTTGCGCTGGCGATCCTCTTCTCCAACTCCTACGGCGGCTGCATCACCCACTACGGCGGCGCGGCGGGGCCGATTATTTTTGCTGCGGGTTATAACGATATTAAAACCTGGTGGCTGGTGGGAGCGGTGCTGGCTCTGCTGACCTTTCTGGTTCATATCCTGCTCGGCATCCCCTGGTGGGACTTTTTGCTGCAGCAAAATATGCTGTAGTTCTTTGCGCGTGCCGGCTCCCCGGCACGCTGTGCATCTGATATTAACATCAGCGCCTGTATATCGAACGCTCAACGCTGCAGCCGTTTTCTGCTGGCTCTCAACGTTGAACGATGCCCCTTACCAGTAGCGCAGCCGATTCAGGCTGACCGGCTCAGGGATTTACCGGGATCACCGAGCCGTGATACTGCTGCTCAATAAACTTCGCCACCTGCGGCGAAGTGAGATCCTTCGCCAGCGCCTTGATGCGCGGATCGTTCGCCAGCTTCGGCGTCGTCACCAGCACGTTGGCGTAAGGGTTGCCCTGCGCTTTCTCCAGCGCCAGCGCATCCTTCGACGGCGTCAGCCCCGCCTGCAGCGCGTAGTTGCCGTTGATCACCGCCAGCTGCACGTCATCCAGCGCGCGCGGCAGTTGCGGCGACTCGATCTCGACGATCTTCAGGTGGTGCGGGTTGCTGTCGATATCCGCTGGCGTCGCCAGGTTGTTGATAGCGTCATTCTTACCCGCCTTCAACGTAATCAGTCCGTTGGCCTGTAGCAGGTAGAGCGCGCGGCTCAGGTTGGTGACGTTATTGGGCACCGCCACCTGCGCGCCGTCCGGGATCGCCTGCAGGGATTTGACCTTGTGCGAGTAGAGTCCCAGCGGCTCGATATGCACCGTCGCCGCCACGTCAAACGTTTCGCCCAGCGCCTTCTCCTGATCGCGCAGGTAAGGCAGATGCTGGAAGTAGTTGGCGTCGACGTCGCCGCGCGCCAGCAGCTCGTTGGCGTTGAGGTTGCCGTTGAGTTCGATCACCTGCAGATCGAGCTGAGGATCGATCTTCTTCACGTAGTTAAGGATCTCGCTGTGCGGCACCGGATCCGCCGCCACGCGCAGCACCGCCGCCGAACTGGTTCCTGAGAAGAGCGCCGCCAGCGCCAGCGTCGCTACCATCTTCTTTTTCATGCAATCTCCTTATGAGAGGGTCTTGAGATAATCGCCGTAGTAGCGCTGCGCCACATCGCGGTGCGAGCGCAGACGTCCTTTGAGGTAATTCCAGCCCACGTCGCGGATTAGCGGGTTAGTGGGATCGCTGGTCGGCCCCAGCGCTTCCGCCGCCAGCGCGTCGGGCAGCTGATAGATCGGCACCTGGCTGTCGAGCTGCGCGCCGAGGAAAAAGGCGATGGAGATGCGCTCCTGCCCCTGCGGCGGCGAGAGCACGCGGTGCACGGTGGCACGCAGATAGCCGTTGGTCGCCAGCTCCAGCAGCTCGCCGATATTCACCACGAACGCGCCCGGTATCGGCGCGGCATCGACCCAGTTGCCTGGTGTCACCTCCACCTGTAAACCGCGCTGCGCGTCCTGCAGCAGAAAGGTGAGAAAGCCGGAGTCCTTGTGCGCGCCAACCCCCTGCTGGCTGTCAGTTGCGCGCTGGCCGGGATAGCGGATCAGCTTGACGTGCTCGTTGGGATAGCGGCCGTAGAGCGCGTCGAAGGCGTCTTCCGGCAGCGACAGCGAGCGGGCAAAGGCGCGCAGCAGACGCAGCGCCACCCGGGTCATCTCCTGCTGCCAGGCGTTGATCACCGGGCGCAGCTGCGGCAGCGCCTCTGGCCAGAGGTTCGGTCCCTGCAGGCGCTTCCACGCCGGATCGTCCGCCTGCAGCAGCAGCGGCTCGCGATCCGCGCCGATATCGAACTGCTCGCGCTGGTCCCGCTGCTCGCGGGTGTACTCTACGCCCGCCAGGTTGTAGCCGCGAAAGTGCGGCGAGTGGATCATTGAGACGCGCAGCTTCTCTTGCTGCGGCAGGTCGAAAAAGGCGCGCGTAATGCTCTGCACGTTCTCCTGCAGCTGCGGGTGGATGCCGTGGTTGATAAGGTAGAAAAAGCCCACGTCGCGTGCGCTTTCGCGCAGGTGGGTTAAGAAGTCGGTTTGTTCCGTTTCGCTGCCGGCGAGTTGCGCCAGATCCAGCACCGGTAAGCTTGTCCAGGTCATTGTGCGTTTTCCAGAGAGGATGCCCGGATTTACCCTCGCACTAATAAAACGCATCGGGAAATAGTGAAGCGCTATATGTTATCGCAAGGGGTTTTTAGAAGAAGTTGGGGAAAGGGTATGCGGGAAAGAGATTTAGAATAAGGTAATTAAGTAAAGCTGGTAAGTAGTGAAAAGAGGAAAGTAGACTGAATCAGCAAAAGCGGATTGCTGGTTATTTGACCAGATGGGAAGTGTGAAGATGTTTTATAGGGATGACTATGCTCAGTAAATCTTTTATTAATATGAGGTTAGATATTTAACCTCAAAACTCGTGAGAAAGCGTCATATAATCATAAAAAAAAGAACCGAACACTTATAATCATTAAGCAGGCTGAACGCGATAAAAACATTGCGGTTACCCTTAATGTCCTTAAAATTATTTTTTGCAGTAATGCGCTATGCCTGTGGATTACCAGGTTGCCGCGTTCGTGCATTGGGTAAAAGGCGTAAGGCGTCATCTGTATAATGCCATGACTAAGCCCAATAAGCTCTATGATTCCTTCACGATCCTGAGCATCTACAGAAATCTCGATGTCTGCGCACCATCGTCTTTAAGCCACATAATGGAGGAACTGGCATGTTACTTTCTTCTTAACTTGAGGAATAATCTTATCGCTATCAAATAAACAGGCGTGGTTATCATTAATACTGAGATAAAATCCAGATAAAAGTAAGCGTCGGAAACTGATTCCGCATTTATATCACCGCTAATTATTTCAGCTACTTTGTATGCAAGATCGTGACTAACATAAAGCTCAGGATTGCCAAGTGCGCGAGCAACGACATACATAATTATTATAAAAAATAATAATTTTGAAATTTTACGGGCAAGTATTTGAGCCATTAGCTACTACCTCAATCCACCCGTAAGCCATAAGAGAACGCATACATGGAACGCGCATAAGGGAAGTGTTCATAAGCGCATTACGTATCATTGCGAAATCGGAGTTATGAGCAATCGTTATACAGCCCTCAGATACAGTACCCGGATGAAGCCTGAACAATCCGCGATGAACACCATCTATCCAGGTGCTGTCATCAATGTTCCAGTCATCTTTATAGAGAGCAAACCATTCATTACGTCCGAGCTCTGCGCCACGAAAAAATCTATTAAAAGTATCTTGTATCTCAGTTTTTCTCTTTGAGAGAAAACCACCCGATCCGCGCTCAACGATCCAGTACTTTACTGGAGGCAACGAACCATCACTTTTAACTGCGCCACAAGCACCTTTGTTCCGGTAAATGCCATTGCCAGAAAAGGCCATAAATACACCAACGCCGTATAGGTTAAAAGGCGCATAGTCAGCACCATTCAGAATCATCTTTCCATGTAATGCCATAGTTCATTTATATCTATTTATTATTTAAGCTCAATAGCAATCCATTTATTAATGCGTCAATTTGCAAACAGGTTTTAGTATGGTAGCTGATATGTATTTCCCAGAAATAAATAGAGGTGAGATTCCTGGTGTTGCTGGTATTACCTGGTGAATAGAGTAATGCTCAAGTGCCAGCGCTGCAATCATTTTCAGCTAAAAATATGCACTAATAGATATGCTTAGAAGTACATTTGCTAAAAACCTTAACGCTACATTTCAGTGTTACCTCAGTTTTTGATAAATATCAAATCAATATAATTTTATGGTTACAGCGTTAGCCAGAACGTGATTGAAATCACGATGAGTGGCGTATTAATTAACTGGTTGCTTTGAGATACTTTGGTTAATTTATTGTGCTATATACACTTTTACAAATAGACGAAAGATTAAAAATGAAAGCTAAAATAGTTTCAGCTCCAGGCAGCACAAGCATCATGAAGAGTAGCCATGCTTAATTTGGGAATAGTTGTTAGCGATAAAGTTGCTATTTATCCAGCATCAGACAGTAGATTAATGTTCTGGCAGGCTTTGCTTCCTGAAAGCTTACTTTGCTTTGAATCAAATAATTATGCAGCCGGTTGCAGTATGGTGATTTTTTAATCGCATATATTAGTGGTGAGTTATGGCTTGACATGGAAAGTTTGTCATCAACGATGCGTATTACTCTCCCTTATCTTTTCCTGGCGTAGGCACCTTTTTAGCATTCTCTGGTGATGGTGCTTACCGCAACCGTGGCGCTTGTGGAATGAAGCTAATGGCAGGCCCGGTTCCGGCAGGCGGATATTGAGGTCATCACCTATGGAAAAGTGTGTCCTTAGTTTATTTATCAAGCTAGCGCTGTTTGCTGTCACTATGGTACTGGTTGCGCTATCAGTTCCTTATGAAGGCCTGGTTAACTATCTTACCGGTTTTTTCGACTTTCAACGCGCTGATAAGTTTACATACTTTATTTTGGGTGAGCCCGATCAGGAAGTCTGGGAATCGCTAAGGAGTTACTTTGCTATTTTAATCAATACGCTAATCAGCATTCCACTCTTTAGTGCCGTTATTACCACTTACAATGCTGTTAGCAGGAAGATAAGTCTGTCCGCTGTTTTTAAAGAGTGGGTTACCTCAACATTACGAAGATCTATTAAATTACTCGCGTTCATTTTCCTGTTCTGGGCGCTTTTTCGTACTCTACACCTGACTGATCACGGCCTTGTCGCGCAGGCTTATCGATCTATTAACGATGGCTCTCAACATATCTCATCGGGATGTCAGTCTTAATTGTTACTCATTTACTGTGCATATAATCGCCATTACTTGATTCTGGTCAATTCTGACAACTGACTGACGTGTACATTCAGGAGGTTTATTCACCAGAAAGGGAGTTCAGGTTATGGCAATACCCGTTTATCTGTGGCTTTATGATGAAGAGAATAAGCTGGTCAGAGGTGGCGTAGACGTTAATGGACGTGAGGGCAGCATTGAAATTGTAGGTATGCAACATGATGTATTTATACCTACTGATGATTTAACGGCGGCAACGACTGCAATGCGCCAGCATGAGGCATATACATTCGAAAAAGAAATAGATCGCTCTTCGCCTCTGCTTTACCGCGCTATAACAACGGGCAGAACGCTGAAAAAAGCCATCTTCAGGTATTACCGCATCAACTACAATGGCATCGAAGAAGAATATTTCAATGCTGTACTCGAGAGCGTAAAAATATGCCACATTGTGCCCATCATGTTTGATATCAAGGAGCGAGACCTCGAGAAGCACGGACATATTGAGCACATTGGCCTGCGCTACCAGAAAATAACCTGGAACTATGTAGATGGCAACATCCAACACACTGACAGCTGGAAAGAACGCAGAACCGCATAAGGAAATCACTATGGCACACTGGACTTATAAGCAAAGTACAGGCGAACTCTTTAAAGACGGCAAACTTATCGAGAAGGGCTATTCTGGCGTCTTAACTAACAAAAATAATCCCGATCGGGAACAGGTCAGAGGAATGGGCCCTATTCCTCGTGGAAAGTGGCGAATTGGCCGACATACTAGCAGCAAAGGTCCGCTGACTATCACCCTCGTCCATGTAAGCGGCAATGCCTACAGGCGTGATATGAATACCTTTCGCATGCATGGGGAAAGAGTTCATGGCGTCCCTGGATTCGCATCGGAGGGCTGTATCATTATGAGTCATGTCACGCGCTTACTCGTAAGCAAAGATATCGGGGCAACGCTGGAGGTGGTGCGATGATTAAAAAGGCATTAGTGGCTATAGCAATTGCGCCATTGTTAAGCCATGCAGCGGATGTGCCAGGCAGTGAATGCGCAGCTCCAGGTAATTTTGTTGAAGGAATGCTTCTTGCGAGCATTAAGAACGATCTCGGCATCGACCTGACCACAATTCAATATAATAAAACTGCTGTTGAAATAGTAAGTATTAAACCGGTATCTGAGCTGTTTGCCCGAAAATTGGCTATTGCTGATAGCAAAGAGAATCCAGAGCTTACTGAGAAAGATTATTACGACATATACCGTAATGGCCATGTTATGACCGTAACGGCTAAATATACGTTCACCGACAGGGATAATAAGCGTGATGAGTTTATCTCTTCGGCATTCATAAACGATGATGAGTGCTCGGTGAAATATAATGGCTATATAACGCTATCTCGGGAGTTTTGAACATTTGAAGCCCGCTGTAGCTGGCGGGCTGCTTTCTGCAATATCTTATTACCTCGCTTTACCGCCATACGTCCTAAATGCACAATCATCTTGCCAGGGGTAAGACACATCTTGCACTGGACCATATTAACAATCTTACTGATCACGCCGAGTAATAATATTATCGCTTCTTCGTCTCTTATTATATTTTTGCATACTATACAGAAAGAGTATTGTTAAGTTTTTTTGGCTGGAAACAAGGAAGTGAACGCTCGCAGCGTAATCTCATGGATGAGATGGAGGGTGAAATACAGCATCTGATGGATGTAGTATTTGGCCGAAAGATGGTTATTGGGTACTGCTGGGTAATTGAATACAGACAACGTAAGGGGTTACATGTGCATGCCATGTTTTATCTTGATGGGCAGAAGCATCGGAAATTTTATCCAACCTCGCGGGCGGCAGGGGAAGAATGGCGCAAATTGACTGACGATGAAGGTCTCTTTCATCTGTGTTCCAAGAAAAAGCATTTCGTTGCGAGTTCCGGAACGATAGTGGATCACCGCAATAGGCAAGCAGTAGATGAACTACGTTACGTAATCAGTTACTTAGCCAAATATGAGCAGAAGTCACGAGGGGTTATTGCAGGCATGAACGCTATACCACCACGAAGCCGTAGAGACAGTGAAGTGGTCAACAAAAACTGGCCACCGAGTTAGAGTTTTTCCAGTATCGGTTTTCCGATTCGTTTGGGGGTAACCCACCGTTATACCCATGCGGCCTTAGCGAGCTGTAATACCCGACG